>DASRLN010000077.1:0-2613 GCA_035648435.1 Caulobacteraceae bacterium | reverse complement strand
GAACGCGTCGTAGGGCATCATCACCGCGGCGGCGAGGTAGTTGGCCAGCGACACCCTGAGCAGCCGACCCGTGGGTCCGTCGGGCGGAGCGGCCCGCCCGACGATCGCGGCGATGGCGCTCTCGTGCTCCTGCAGCGCCAGTTGATAGGCGACGGCGAAGGCGCGGCCGGGGCCGGCGAGGCGTTCGGAGAGCAGAAGCCGGCGGCGGTGGTGGTCGTACCGCCGCGCCGAATCGGGCAAAACCTCGATCGGCACGACCCGCAACCGCCGCCACCTTCGCCCTTCGGCGGTTCGGCCCGATCGCCTCGGTGGTGGCGACAATGGTGCTCGCCGCCGCCACCGAACGACGCCCGCTCGGGACCCGCTGGGCATGGCCTGTAACGCACCTTATCGTAAGGGGCCTGGCGGCGGGAGGATCGATTTATGGAGCCTCGGACGCGAACCTCCCGGGCGACGAAGATAGGGAGGCCTGGCGGCGAGGCGTCGGAACCAGAAAATCCAATGATGACACTCACGTTTCGGTGCCCGAGCGAACTCAAGGGGCGACTGCCGCCGCCCGTGCCGGCGGCGCAGGGCCTACCAACCTGGTTGAAGGCCATGCCAGCGCAAACGTTCAACGCCGTCGCTTCCAGGCAGGACGACACTGTCAAGCGCTGTCCGCCATTCATCGACGCCATGACCAGCGGCTTCTTGCTTCCGCTGATCTGTGACGTGAAGGTCGAGAACGGCGAATTTACCTGGGACGACGACCTGCCGCCGGGCGGATCGGACAGTTACCCACGCTCGCCGATCGGCTTCCACGAAGCCGGCCAGGTGGCCGACACGCCGTTGTTCGACGCCGATCGGTTCCTGATCAAGTTCCACAATCTGTGGACGATCGAAGCGCCGCCCGGCTGGTCGCTTCTGTTCACCCATCCGGTCAATCGTTTCGACCTGCCGTTCACCACCCTGACCGGCCTGGTCGATTGCGACCGCTATCACGACGCGTGGATCAACTTCCCGGCCCATTGGCGCGACGCGGATTTCAACGGCGTGCTGCCCAAGGGCACGCCGGTGGCGCAGTGTTTCCCTATCAAGCGGGAAACCTGGGCGGCGCGCACCATACCGCTGACCGACGAGGAAGCGCGGCGGGCGGAGACTCTCGCAGGGGACATCCGCCGCGAAAAGGGCGTCTACCGTCGGCGCTTCCGGGCCTGAAGGACCATCATTTGGTCTCTGCGCCCAGGAATTTCGCGGCTGCGCTCGGCCGTAGGAAGAAGCGGCCATGCGGGGTGGCGGCGAGCGCGCTGATTGCCCGCCGCGCCAGCCCCGCATCGCCGCGCGCCGCCGCGCGAAGGGCCGCCTCCCCGGCCTGGCGATCGCCCGTTTCGAGCAGGCACTTGGCCAGGGCGATCCGGGTCACGGCATCGTCCGGCCGCGTCGCGAGGACCCGCCGATAGAGATCGGCCGCCTCCTCGTATTCACCATCCAGGGCCATCACCCTGGCGAGGCCCACCAGAGCGTTGGGCCGGCCCAGCCCCGCGGCGAGTACCTGGGAAAACAGTGCGCGCGCCTCGGCGCGGTCGTTCCTCTTCAGATGGAGATAGCCGAGCGCCAGCCTCAGGACCTCGGCGCCCGGCATGAGCGCCAGGCCGCTTTCGAGCACCGCGATACCCTCGCCAAAGCCGCCGATGTCGCCGAGGCGGTCTCCGAGCTGGAGAAAGGCCAGCAGGAACGGAGGCCGGCGCGTCGTAGCAAGCCGCAACTGGTCCAATGCCTCCTCGCTTCGCCCAACGGCGGCCAACGCCATGCCGAGCAAGGTCTCGGCCGCGGGGTCACTGCCATGCCGCGCCGCCCTCCGCAGAACATCGACCGCCTCCTCGGGGCGGTCCTGCAACAGAAGGGCCTCGCCGAGAATCTGCGCGGCGAGAAGATGGTCCCGATTCGACTTCAATACCCTGGAGGCGAGCCGCTCCGCCTCGGCGGGGCGCTGCGTGCGGACCGCAAGAATCGCCTTTTCAAGCGCTTGGCTGATGGTGCTCGGTCGTTCGTGGGCTGAAGGTGGGCGCTTCGACATCAGTCTCGACAACAGAACAGGACAAGAATTCGAGGCCGATGTGAGCCCGCTCGGGGTTGGGTGGCAAGAACCTGATGCGCGGAATTCTCACGCCGGCGCGAACGGGTAGGGGGAGATCGACTTGGTGAAGTCATCGACGGTGAGGGTGCGGTTCATCGGTTCGGCGGCGCGTTGCGGGCAGGCCGGACGTTCGCAGATCCGGCAGGCGGGGCCGATCTGGGTGACCACCGGATCGGCGAGATCGAGACCCCGGGCATAGACCAGCCGGGCGGCGTATTTGAGTTCGCAGCCGAGGCCCACCGCCAGTTCGGAATCCTCCTCGCTGTACGGCGAGGCGATCCGCCAGACCGTCCGCGCCAGCGTGAAGTAGCGGGCGCCGTCGGGTGTCTCGACGATCTGAGTCAGAATCTTCCCGGGGGTGCGGAAGGCGCCGTGGATCTTCCAGCGGGGGCAGGTTCCGCCGAAGCGCGAGAACGGGAAGGCGCCGCCGGCGAACCGCTTGGAGATGTTGCCGGCGCAATCGACCCTCAGCATGAAGAACGGAACGCCACGCGCCG
>DASRLN010000076.1:0-4125 GCA_035648435.1 Caulobacteraceae bacterium | reverse complement strand
GCGGTTTTGGAAGCGGCGGCGGCGGGGCCGGCGGATCGGCCGGCGATCTCGGCCAGATCGCCAGGAAATATCTTGGGGCGGACGAGGCCGGCGCGCTCATCGACGCCGATCTGCGCGGCCGGATCACCCGCAACAAGATGGACTTCCAGGGCTTCCACCTGACCATCGCCCGGGTGGCCGCCGAATCCCGGGCGAGCAATGGCCCCAGCGCCGCCACCTCGATCATCAAATACGCCGCCGCCACCCTGGCCCAGGAACGCTCGGAGCTGATGATCGAGGCCATGGGCGCCCGGGGCCTGGGCTGGGAGGGCGACGACTTCACCCCCGGCGAGGTGATGGCGGCGCGCGGCTGGCTGCGGTCGAAGGGCAATTCGATCGAGGGCGGCACCTCGGAGATCAACCTCAACGTGGTCGCCAAGCGGGTTCTCGGCCTGCCCGACCCGAAATAGAGCGGCGAGACGACCATGAGCGAGGATCTGGAACACTTCCGCGCCGAGGCCAGGGACTGGCTGGAGGCGAACGTCCCGGCGTCCCTGCGCGGAAGCGCCGACGCGGCGGTCGAACTGATACCCGGCGGCGGCAAGCCGGAGGGCGACGCGGACCTGTGGCGCCGGCGGATGGGCGAGAAGGGCTGGGGCGCGCCGACCTGGCCGGCGCAATACGGCGGCGGCGGCCTTTCGCCGGCCCAGGCCCGCGTCCTCGCCGAGGAGATGAGGGCGATCGGCGTCGCCAATCCCATCGTCGGCATGGGAACCAGCATGTTCGGCCCCACCCTGCTGGAATACGGAACCGAGGATCAGAAGCGGCGCCACATCCCGCCGATCATCCGCGGCGAGCTGCGCTGGTGTCAGGGCTATTCGGAGCCGGGCGCGGGCTCGGACCTCGCCGCCCTTTCGACCAAGTGCGAAGACGCCGGCGACCATTGGCGGGTCAACGGCCAGAAGATCTGGACCTCGGGCGCGCAGTGGGCCGACTGGTGCTTCTGCCTGGTGCGGACCGATCCCGCCGCCAAGAAGCACGAGGGGATCAGCTTCGTGCTGATCGACATGCATCAGGCTGGAGTCGAGACCCGTCCGATCAAGCTGATCGCCGGCTCATCGCCGTTCTGCGAGACCTTCTTCACCGACGCGCGGGTGGAGAAGAACGACATGATCGGGCCGCTGAACGGCGGCTGGTCGATCGGCAAGCGCCTGTTGCAGCACGAACGCGCCGGCCAGGGCGGCGGGCGGATGATGGGATCGGGCGCGAGCCTGCCCGACCTCGCCGAAACCTACCTCGGCCATGACGCCGAGAACCGCATCGCCGACACCGACCTGCGCGCCCGCATCGCCGCGCACCGGATCGACGCCGGCGCCCACGCCCTCACCCTCCAACGGGCGGCGAGCGAGGCGCGGGGCAACCAGAACCCCTCGGCGACGACGTCGATCATGAAGAATTCAGGCACCCGAATCGGCCAGGAGAAGTTCGAAATGAGCCTGGAGACCCTGGGCTTCAAGGGCCTGGGCTGGGAGGGCGAGGATTTCAGCGCCGAGGAACTCGCCGCCGTGCGCGGCTGGCTCTCGGGCAAGGCGACGACCATCTTCGGCGGCTCCCAGGAGATCCAGAGCAACATCATCGCCAAGCGGATCCTGGGCCTTCCCGATCCGCTGGGATCACGCTGATGCGTGCGCTCCGGGACGTGAGAGGAACGTCTATCATGGCTGATTTCGGCCCCGCCGACGCTGACGCATTCCGCGCCGAGGTCACGGCCTGGCTGGCGGCGAATTTTCCGCCGACGCTCAAGGGTCGGGGCGCGATGATGTACGCCGAGGGCTTCGCCGGCGGCGATGGCGATGTGAAGGCCTGGACCGCCGCCATGGGCGCGAAGGGCTGGGGCGTGCCGACGTGGCCAAAGGCCTACGGCGGCGGCGGCCTGTCGCCGGCGGAAGCAAGAATCCTGCAGCGGGAGATGGACGCCATTGGGGCGTGGAACCCGATCGGCGGCATGGGCGTGATGATGTTCGGCCCCACCCTGCTGGAGTACGGATCGAAAGACCAGAAACGCCGCCACATCCCGCCGATCGCCAAGGCGGAAATCCGCTGGTGCCAGGGATTCTCCGAGCCGGGCGCCGGCTCGGATCTGGCTTCGCTGCAGACCCGGTGCGAGGACAAGGGCGACCATTGGCTGGTCAATGGCCAGAAGATCTGGACCTCCGGCGCGCAGTTCGCCGACTGGTGCTTCTGCCTGGTCCGCACCGACACCCGCAAGAAGCACGAGGGGATCAGCTTCCTCCTCTTCGACATGAAGTCGCCGGGCGTGGAGGTGCGGCCGATCCGCCTGATCAGCGGCAATTCGCCGTTCTGCGAGACCTTCTTCACCGACCTGAAGGTCCCCAAGGAAAACCTCGTGGGACCTCTGGGCGGCGGCTGGGCGATCGCCAAGCGCCTGCTGCAGCACGAGCGCGGCGGCCTGGCCGGCGGCGGCGGCGCGCGGAGCGGGACCGGCGGATCGCTGAGCGAACTCGCCGCGACCTACGTCGGGTCCGACGAGGCGGGACGGATCGCCGACGCCGACCTGCGCGCGCGGGTCGCCGCCCACGACATCGACAGCCGCGCCTTCCAGCTCACCGCGGCGCGGACGATGTTCGAAGCGCGTTCCAACCAGGGACCGAGCGCGGCGACCTCGATCATGAAGAACGCCGGCGCGAAGATCGCCCAGGACCGGGCCGAACTGACCCTGGAGATCATGGGAAACCAGGGGCTCGGCTGGGCGGGCGACGACTTCGCGGCCGACGAGATCGCCGCCGTCCGCGGCTGGCTGGGCGGCAAGGCGTTCACCATCTATGGCGGCTCGGCCGAGATCCAGAACAACATCATCGCCAAGCGCATCCTCGATCTGCCCGATCCGCTCAACCCACCGTCTCGCTAGGGAAAAACACCATCCATGGCCGTCCTCACCGAAGAGCAGAGCATGCTGCGCGACGCGGCGCGCACCTGGACCCGGGAAAAATCCCCGGTCACCGCCTTCCGCAAGGTTCGCGACGGCGGCGCGCCGCTCGGCTACGACGCCGCCGCCTTCGCCGAGATGGCGGAGATGGGCTGGACCGGGGTGATCATCCCCGAGGAGTACGGCGGTTCGGACTTCGGCTATCTCAGTCTCGGCCTGATCCTGGAGGAGACCGGCCGCACCCTCACCGCCTCGCCGATCCTGGCCACGGCCCTGGCGGCGGCCAGCGCCCTGATCCTCGGCGGCACGCAGGCGCAGAAACAGGCCTGGCTGCCGAAGATCGCCGCCGGCGAGGCGGTCGCCACCCTGGCCATCGACGAGGGTCCGCACCACGCGCCGGAAAAGATCGCCCTTTCGGCCGCGCCCAGCGGCGAGGGCTACAGCCTGTCGGGCAACAAGACCTTCGTGCTGGAAGGCATGGCCGCGGACCTGTTCGTGGTCTCGGCCCGCACCTCCGGCGCGACCGGCGACAAGGACGGCGTCACCCTGTTCCTGGTTCCCGCCGACGCGGCGGGCCTCACCCGCCACGCCCTGAAGCTGGCCGACTCGCGCGGGGTCGCGGCGCTTTGCTTCGACAAGGTCCAGCTGGGCGAGGCGGCGATCCTCGGCGAGGCGGGCAAGGGCTTCGCGCTCCTGGAAAAGGTGCTCGACCGCGTCCGCGCCGGTCTTTCCGCAGAGATGCTGGGCTCGGCGGTGCAGGCCTTCGAGACCACCCTCGACTATCTCAAGACCCGGGTGCAGTTCGGCCAGGTGATCGGCTCGTTCCAGGCCCTGCAGCACCGCGCCGCCAAGATGTTCACCGACCTGGAGCTGGCCAGGTCCTGCGTCGAGGCGGCCCTGAGCGCCATCGACAACGACTCGCCCGATGCGCCCGAACTCGTCTCGCTCGCCAAGGCCAAGGCGGGCGAGGCCCTGCATCTGGTTTCAAACGAGATGGTGCAGATGCATGGCGGCATCGGCATGACCGACGCCCACGACGCCGGCCTTTACCTCAAGCGGGCGCGGGCGGCGGAAATCACCTTCGGCGGCCAAGCCTATCACCGCGACCGCTACGCGCGGCTGCAGGGGTATTAGCGGCGGGCGCGCTCGCCGCAGCGGCCTATTTCTTCTTGCCGGGCGTGACCACGAAGGAAGATGTG
>DASRLN010000075.1:0-15523 GCA_035648435.1 Caulobacteraceae bacterium | reverse complement strand
GCCCCCTACCCCGCCCTGCGCCTGAGGCGCCTGCGCCAGGCCGACTGGACACGGCGGATGGTGCGCGAGACCGTCCTGACCCCGGCCGATCTCATCTGGTCGATGGTCGTGCATGAGGGCGGCGAGCCCGCGCCGGTGGCGTCGATGCCGGGCGTGGCTCGCCTGTCGGTGGCCGGGGCGGCCGACGCGGCGCGAGAAGCGGCGGCGCTGGGCATTCCGGCCATCGCGGTCTTCCCGCACATCGATGGCGGGCGGAAGGACGCGGCCGGTAGCCGGGCGAGCGATCCCGACGGTCTGATCTCGCGAGCCGTCCGCGCGATGAAGGACGCGGCGCCGGAGGTCGGCGTGATGTGCGACGTCGCGCTCGATCCGTTCACCGACCACGGCCACGATGGAATCATCGAGAACGGCCGCATCGCCAATGACGCGACCATCGAGCGGCTGGTCGAACAGGGTCTGATGCAGGCCCGCGCCGGCTGCGACATCCTCGCGCCGTCGGACATGATGGACGGGCGCGTCGGCGCCCTGCGCGCGGCGCTGGAGGCCGAGGGCCTGGTCGATACGATGATCATGTCCTACGCGGCGAAATACGCCTCTGCCTTTTACGGACCCTATCGCGAGGCCATCGGCTCGGGAAAGCTCGGCTCGGGGTCGGTGGAGAACCCGCCCGACAAGGCGACTTACCAGATGGACCCGGCCAATTCCCATGAAGCCCTGCGGGAGGTCGCGCTCGATATCTCGGAGGGGGCCGACATGGTCATGGTCAAGCCAGGGATGCCGTACCTCGACGTCATTCGCCGGGTGGTCGAGGCGTTCTCCATGCCGACCTTCGCGTTCCAGGTGTCCGGCGAATACGCGATGATCACCGCCGCGGCGGCCAATGGCTGGATCGACGGCGAGCGCGCGATCCTGGAGAGCCTCGGGGCCTTCAGGCGGGCCGGTTGCGCCGGCGTTATCACCTATTTCGCCCCGCGCGCGGCGCGGCTCCTAGGCGCCTGATTGACCGGCATTGGGGGACAGCATGGACATCCACAAACCCAAGCCTTTCCACGGCTGGCGCGAATTCCTGAAGGAGTACGGGATCATCGTGCTGGGCGTGCTGACCGCCTTGGCGCTGGAACAGGCGGTGGTAAGCATCCGAGAGTACGGTCTGGCGGGTGAGGCGCGGCGGAGCATCCGCGCCGAGCTGGCGGCGGATCTCGGGCTGATGGAGACGCGCGAGGCGGTCGAGCCGTGCGTGACCCGCCGTCTCGACGAGGCGCAAGCTCTCATCGGCCGGTCGGCCGAGACCAACGCTCCGATCTGGATCGGACACCCGCCGGCGTTCCCGATGCGCGACAGCCAGTTCCGCTCGGTCGCCCAGGCGGGGCACGCGAGCCTGTTTTCGATCAAGGAGCAGGCCGCCTACGCGCGAATCTACGCCTATCTGAACCTGTACAACGAGGCCGAGAACAGGGAACAGGCCGCCCTTGCCGATCTACGGACCCTGGAGCAGAAACCGCCGATGACGGCCGAGGTAGCCTGGCGGCTGCGCAGCGCCCTGCAACAGGCCCGCACCGCCCGCTGGATGCTGGAGGTCACCGACTCCTCGGCCCACAGGGTCGCAGGGGAGCTGGGCGTGGGCGTCGCCAGGGGCCGCCTGTTCAAGATGCAATCCATCTGCGTGCCGATCCACACCTCGCGCGCGGACGCGCTGAGGCTGGTGGCCCAAGGCCGCCCCGGCAACCGCGCCTACGATGAGCCGTAGTCCCTGGTCTTAAGCATCCGGCGCGGAAGCAAGGTCGGAAGTTCGAAGACGAGATCTTCCCAGGCGCGATCGCCCTCATGGATGATTTCGCGCCCGATCGCCCGGCCCCCATGGGCCTCGTAGAAGGCGATGGCCGGCGCATTCGCCGCCACCACGTTCAAGCGCAGGCGCTCGATCCCGCGTGCGCGAGCGCGAGCGCGGAGTTCGGCGATCAGACGCCGGCCGATCCCACGACGCCGATAACGGCCGATGAGGTAGAGCGCCGAGAGCCAGTCGCCACGGACGTGAGCGAAACCGACGACCTTCCCTTCGGCCTCCGCCACCAGGAGATCGTCGCCGGCCGCCAGGGCCTCGCTCCACCGCAGGCGCATGGCCCCCAGATCGCGGCGTACGGTCTGTTCGCGGAAAATCGGCTGATAGGTTTCGAAATCCGCCCGCACATGGGCGCGCGCCACCGCGAGGGCCTCATCGGGCCGCGCGGGTCGGATGGTCACGCTCATCGCGGCGCCGTCACGTCTTTGAGGAAAGACCATCTTGCGTCCCGAACGCGCATGATCCCTTATCGCCTTCGCGAAAGGTGATTTGAAGGGCTGCCCGAGGCGCCGTGACCCAGCACTTCCCGACCCGTCAGCTGAGGTTCTTCCTCACCGCGCCGTCGCCTTGCCCATATCTGCCCGGGCGCGAGGAGCGCAAGGTGTTCGCGCATCTGCCCATGCTCGACGGCGCCGTGGTCAATGATTCGCTGACTCAGGGCGGCTTTCGCCGGTCGCAGAATATCGCCTATCGCC
This sequence comes from Caulobacteraceae bacterium, assembly GCA_035648435.1. Classification (GTDB taxonomy): domain Bacteria; phylum Pseudomonadota; class Alphaproteobacteria; order Caulobacterales; family Caulobacteraceae; genus Acaudatibacter. Next base: position 12,988 of record DASRLN010000075.1, on the reverse strand, counting down.
CCGCCTGCGAGGGCTGCGCGGCCTGCATTTCCGCTCGCCTGCCGGTGCGAGACTATCTGTTCTCCAGGTCCGAGCGCAGGGTGCTGGCGCGAAACGACGCCTTCGCGCGCCACATCGTGGAATCCGAGGCCACGCTCGAACAGTTCGATCTCCTGCGGCGCTATCTGCTCTCCCGGCACGCCGGCGGCGGCATGGCCGACATGACCTGGCCCGATTATGCGGCGATGGTGGAGGACACCGCGGTGCGCACCCACCTGGTCGAGTACCGCACCTGTTCCGGCGACGACGGACCCGGCGATCTCATCGCCTGCGCGCTGGTGGACCAGCTCATCGACGGCCTGTCGCTGGTCTACAGCTTCTTCGATCCCAGGATCGCTCGCGGAAGCCCGGGCTCGTTCATCATCCTGGATCACGTGATCCAGGCCTCCTTGTTGGACCTGCCCTACCTCTACCTGGGCTACTGGGTCCAAGGCAGCGAGAAGATGGACTACAAGGCGCGTTTCTCGCCCCTGGAAATCCTTCGCCCGGAAGGTTGGCGCCTGATGTCGGCGCGCGACCGCCACGCCGAGAGGATCTAGCCGCGCCCGCCGCCAGCGATCATCCGATCTTCGCTCTGCTGGAGGTCATGGCCAGACTGCGGGATCCGCGAGACGGGTGTCCGTGGGACATCGAGCAGACCTTCGCCACCATCGCGTCCTATACCATCGAGGAAGCGTATGAGGTCGCCGACGCCATCGAGCGCGGCGACCTGGACGATCTGAAGGAGGAACTGGGCGATCTCCTGCTTCAGGTCGTCTATCACGCCCGCATGGCCGAGGAACGGGGCGCGTTCGATTTCGCCGAGGTCGCGCGCGGCATCGAAGGCAAGATGGTCAGGCGCCACCCCCATGTGTTCGGCCAGGCGACCATTCGGTCATCCGAAGAGCAAACCAAGGCGTGGGAAGCGGGCAAGGCCGTCGAGCGGCGGGAGAAAGGCGGGGCCGCGCGGCGCGGCGTTCTCGCCGACGTGCCGATCGGCCTTCCCGCGCTTACCCGCGCCCTCGAGTTGTCGCGGCGCGCGGCATCGGTCGGCTTCGTCTGGCCGTCGGTGAAGGAAGTGATCGACAAGCTGCATGAGGAGGTGGCCGAGCTGGAAGCCGAGGTCGCGGCCGGCGACCTGGCCAAGGCCCGCGACGAACTGGGCGACGTGCTCTTCGTCTGCGCCAACATCGCCCGCGAACTCGGCGGCGATCCGGAAGCCGCGTTGCGCTCCAGCAACGCCAAGTTCGAGCGGCGCTTCGCGTCGATCGAGACGGCGCTCGAGGCGCGCGGATCGTCGCCGGCGGCCTCGACACTCGAGGAGATGGAAGCCCTTTGGCAGGCGGCCAAGGCGCGGGAGCGCGCCGGCGCCTGACGCGCTCAGGGCGCCGCGGGACGCTCGATGGCTTTGGGGCGAAGGTGTTCGAAACGTCCGTAGGCCTGGGCGTCCAGGCGGGCGGAGACCACGACCCGGCCCTCGGCTTCTTCCAGCAGCGTCACCCTGCCGTGCCGGTAGAGCCAGGCCAGGGCCTCGCCGTCTGCCGCATCGAGTTGGAAGGTGTGTTCGATTCCGTCATCGACGAGATCGCCGAGGCGCGCGAGCAATTGGGGGCATCCCTCGCCGGTGACCGCCGAGACAACGGTCGCCCGCGCGGCCCGCGCCCGTTCGTCAAGCTCCTGCCGCGCCTCGCCGGCGAGGAGATCGATCTTGTTCCAGACCTCCAGCAGGCGCCGCCCGGACTCGGCGTCGATACCAAGCTGGGTCAGCACCTTCTCCACGTCCGCGCTCTGAGACTCGGAGTCCTCGCTGACCACGTCGCGCACATGGACGATCACGTCGGCCTCGCGGACCTCGTCCAGGGTGGCGCGGAAGGCGTCGATCAGTTCGTGGGGAAGCTCGGAGATGAAGCCGACGGTGTCCGACAGAATCGCCGGCCTGCCCCCAGGTAGCGAAACCTGCCGCAGGGTCGGATCGAGAGTGGCGAACAGCATCGACTTGGCCAGCACCTGTGAGCGGGTGAGACGATTGAACAGCGTCGATTTGCCGGCGTTGGTGTAACCCACCAGCGCAATCGTCGGATAAGGCACGCGTTTTCTCGCCGACCTGTGCAGGCCGCGGGTCCGGCGCACGTCGGCGATTTCGGCCTTCAGCTTGACGATCCGGTCGGTGATCAGGCGCCGGTCGGCCTCGATCTGGGTTTCGCCGGGACCGCCGAGGAAGCCGAAACCGCCGCGCTGGCGCTCGAGGTGGGTCCAGGTTCGCACCAGCCGCGAACGCTCATAGTCGAGCCGCGCCAGTTCGACCTGCAGACGGCCTTCCCGGGTCCGCGCGCGCCGCGCGAAAATCTCCAGGATCAAGCCGGTGCGGTCGATCACCTTCACCTGCCAGGTCCGTTCGAGATTGCGCTGCTGGACTGGCGTCAGGGCGTCATCGACCACCACCACCGCGACATCGTGGGCCGCGCAAGCCGCCCCCATCTCCTCGACCTTGCCCTTGCCGAACAGGGTGGCGGGGTGGGCGGCGCGCAGGGGGACAACCAGGGCCTCGGCGACCTCGAGATCGAGAGCTTCGGCCAGGCCGACGGCTTCCGCCAGGCGCGCCGCGGCGGAACGCGCCGGGTTGGCGCGATCATGAACGGGGTGAATGACGAGGGCGGCCTGCGGCGGCGCCCGGTGATCGATGGCTCTTGGCTTCAAGTCTCACCGTCTTCGTCGTCGGCCGGCTCGTAGAGCTGCACCGGCTGGGCGGGCATGATGGTGGAGATCGCGTGCTTGTAGACCAGTTGCGCCTGGCCGTCGCGCCGAAGCAGCACGCAGAAATTGTCGAACCAGCCCACCACGCCCTGAAGCTTGACGCCGTTCACCAGAAAGATGGTCAGCGGTATCTTTCCCCGCCGTACGGCGTTGAGGAAGGTGTCCTGCAGATTCTGCTTGCGGTCGCCGCTCACGGATTGACTCTCCATCGTTTTTTTCACTGACCGGAACCGGGGGACGCTCCTTCAGCCGGCGGCGCGCTTGGCACGTTCGATATAGAGCGCGCGCAGGCGTTTCGCCACCGGACCGGGGCCTCCGCCGCCCAACGCCACGCCATCGACCCGAACGACGGGCATAACCAGGCTTCCGGCGCCGGTTATGAAGGCTTCCCGGGCGCCCCTGGCCTCGGCGGCGGTGAATGGTCGCTCCTCGAGCGTGAGGCCCAACTCGCCGATCACTTCCAGCACACTGCGGCGCGTCACGCCCCGCAGGATGTTGGCCTGGATGTCGCGGGTCCGCAGGGCGCCGCCGGCATCGACGATCCAGGCATTGCTGGCCGCTCCCTCGGTGACCAATCCCAGATCATCGACAAACCACGCTTCGCTCGCACCGGCTTCCTTCGCCGCCTGTTTGGCCAGAGCGTTGGGCAGCAGGCCGATGGTCTTGATGTCACACCGGCCCCAGCGGGTTTCCGGCGTGGTGATCACCGAAATGCCGACCGTCGCCCTGGCCTCGGCGGCGGCGAGATCGACCCTGCGAACGGTGACCACGATCGCCGGAGGCGCCGGCGGATCGGGAAAGGCATGGTCGCGTCGCGCCACCCCCCGGGTGACCTGAAGATAGACCAATCCGTCCTTCAGCCGGTTTCGGCGGACAGTCTCCGACAGAACGATGGCCAGCGCCGTCCGTCCCATGGGCTCGGCGATCTTCAGTTCCTCCAGGCTGCGGCTCAGACGTTCGAAATGGCCGCCGGCGTCCCCGAGCCGGCCGTCGAACACCGCCCACACTTCGTACACGCCGTCGGCGAACTGATATCCTCGGTCCTCGATGTGGACCGCGGCCTCGCGGTGCGGCACGAAACGGCCGTTCACGTATGCGCAACGCGACATCAGTCCTCCGCTTCCGCGAGCCGCGGCGCGCCGAAGCCCAGCGACTTCAGCTTCCGATGCAACGCGGAGCGCTCCATGCCGATGAAGGCGGCGGTGCGCGAGATGTTGCCGCCGAAACGCATGATCTGGGCGTTGAGATATTCCCGCTCGAAGAGTTCCCGGGCATCGCGCAGCGGCAGAGCGATGATCCGCTCGGCGCCGAGGCCCCCCGTGGGTGGCGAGGCGCTGGCGTCGGACGGCAGCATCTCGGCGGTGATCGCCTCGGTCGGATCCCCCGCCGCGAGAATGAGGATGCGCTCGACGACATTGCGGAGTTGGCGCACGTTGCCCGGCCAGGACTGGACCTGGAGCGTGGCGTAGGCGTCGTCCGCCAGACGCCGCTTGGGCAATCCCGACGCCTCGCTCAGCCGATCGATGTAATAGGCGATCAGCTCGGGAATATCCTCGCGCCGCTCGGAGAGCCCCGGAACGCGCAGTGGCACGACGTTCAGTCGGTGAAAGAGATCTTCGCGCAGCCGTCCCTCGGCGATTTCGTGCTGGAGATCCCGTGAAGTCGAGGAAACCACGCGCACATCGACCTGCACGTCGCTGTCGCCGCCGACCCGCCGGAAGCGCTGTTCGACCAGAACCCTCAGAATGCGGCCCTGGCTCTCACGCGGCATGTCGGCAACGTCGTCGATGTACAGCGTTCCCCCGTGGGCGCGTTCGAAAACGCCGATGGAGGCCGACCGATTGGCCCGCCCCTCCTCGCCGAACAACAGGAGATCCATGCGCTCCGGGGTCATTCCGGCGGCGCTCACGGCGACGAATTCGCTTTTGGCCCGGGGACTGGCGGCGTGGATCATTCGGGCGGCGGTTTCCTTGCCCGAGCCCGCCGGCCCGGATATCAGCACGCGGGAATTCGCGGAAGCCACCTTGGCGATCATCTGGCGAAGCTGCTGGGCGGCCTGCGACGCGCCGACCAGCCCGTCCGGAACGATTGCCTGGGTCCTCAGCCGGCGATTCTCACGGCGCAGATTGGCCGCCTCGATCGCGCGTTCGACGACCAGCAGCATGCGGTCCGACTTGAAGGGTTTCTCCAGGAAGTCATAGGCCCCGCGCCGTATCGAGCTGACGGCGGTCTCGATGTTGCCGTGGCCGGAAATCATTATCACCGGCAGCTCGGCGTCCAACCCCTTGAGCGCGTCCAGGAGCTCCAGACCGTCGAGGCCGCCGCCCTGCATCCAGATGTCCAGCATCACCAGGGAGGGCTTGCGGGCCCGGATCGCCGCCAGCGCGGTCTGCGAATCCCTGGCCGTGCGCACGGCGTAGCCTTCGTCCTGGAGAATCCCCGACACCAACTCGCGGATGTCGGCCTCGTCATCGACCACCAGAACGTCGCCGGTCATTCTCGTCATCCTCTCAAGGCGGCCAGGGTGGCGGCCGCGATCTGTTGCGCGCCAGGGCTTCTGGGAAATGAAAGCAGCACCCTCGCGCCAGGCCGATGCCGCGCGTCGGTGAGCAGGAGCTTGCCGCCATGGTCCTCGAGGATGCGCTCGACGATCGCCAAACCCAATCCCGTGCCCCTTTCGCGCGTGGTCACATAGGGCTCGGTGAGGCGATCGCGGTCCCGGGTCGGCAATCCGACGCCGTTGTCCTCGATCTCGAAGTCGATACCGTCCTCGCCCGCCCGGAGGGTCGCGCCGATGCGGCCCGCCAGCCCCGGTTCCACCCCCCGTCGGGCGGCGATCGCCTCGCCGGCGTTCTTCAGCACATTGGCCAGCGCCTGCCCGACGATTCTTCCGTCGCAGACCAGGACCAAGCCGTTCTCCGGCTCCGGCATGTCGATAACCACGCCCGGGTCGGCGACGCGTTGCGCGAAGACCGCCTGGCGGAGCATCTCGGCCGGATCATGTTCGCCGAACCGAGGCGCCGGCATGCGCGCGAACGCGGAGAACTCATCGACCATGCGGCCGATGTCGCCGACCTGGCGAATGATGGTGTCGGTGCAGCGGTCGAAGGTTTCCAGATCGCCGACGATCTGCGAGCGGTACTTGCGCCTCAGGCGCTCGGCGGAGAGCTGGATAGGGGTCAGGGGATTCTTGATCTCGTGGGCGATGCGGCGGGCGACATCCTTCCACGCCGCGTTTCGCTGGGCCGAAACCAGGCGCGTGATGTCGTCGAAGGTGAGCACCAGACCCTCGGCGCTGTGACTGGCGCGCACGCGCAGCCTTCGCGACTCGCCCCCGCGGACGACATCGATATCCTCGTCCAGCTCGCCGCCCCGCGCGCCGGCGGCGGCGGCGATCCGCTCGAGTTCGGGCGCGACCGCCGCCAGCGACTCGCCCCGCCAGCCTTCGGGTATTCCCAGTAGCCTCATGGCCTGGCGATTGACGGCCGAGACCCGGCCGCGAGGGTCGAGGCCGACGACGCCGGCGCTGACGCCCAGCAACACGGCTTCCATGAACAATCGCCGCGATTCGGCTTCGACGTGCGCGGTTCGCAGCGCCCCGCGCTGTTCCCCGAGGTCGTGGGTCATCCGATTGAATGCCCTCGACAGGACGGCGATTTCCTCGGGGTCTCGATCGGTATCGACGCGGGCGGAAAGGTCGCCCGCCGCCACCCTCCCCGCCGCCTGGACCAGGCGGGCGACAGGGGCGGCGATGCTGCTCGCGGCCGCCATCCCGACCCACACCGCACCGACCAGCACCAGGAGCACCGTTTCGACATAGCTGAGCGCGAAGGCCGCCTGGATGAGCGCGCGGCGGGCCTTGGCGGCGCGATAGGAGGCCAGCGAAGCCTCGGTTTCGAACAGGTGGGTGAAAATCCCACGATCCACCGGCCGGACCACATAGAGGTAGGCGTCGGCGTAGCCACTCAGCCGATACAGCGCACGAAACACGTTTGTCGATTCGAAGGGATTTGCCGATACGTCGCCTTCATCCGCGACCCTGAAGGACGAAGGCGGCGGATCCAGAAACGCCGGGCCGCCCGATTGTTCGGCCCGGGCCAGCACCCTGCCTTCGCCATCGATCAGATAGGCCGCCGAAAAGCCGTTGTCCGCCGCCAGATCGCGCAGGAAGTGGCCGAAGGCGATGGGAGTCTGGGCCAGGGTCGGCGCGGCGCGATTGAGTTCGCGGGCCATGCTCGTGACGTGGCCGCCAATGTAACGCTTCTGCTCCTCGACATAGGATCTGGCGACGGTGGCGGAATTCTCGACCACCGTCTGCACGCGCGCGCTGAACCAGTTATCGACGCCTCGGGTGACGAGCACGCCGAAAAACAGCGCCACGATCACCGCCGGAGCGACGGCCGCCAGGGCGAAGAGGGCCACGAAACGAAGATGGAGGCGCGCACCGGCGTCGCTGGATTGCGCCTTGAACAGACGCAGGACCCGCCAGCCCATGGTGGCGGCGAGCGCTCCGATGATCACCAAGCCGACGCCGAGCAGGGCCAGGACCGCCGGACTGGCGGGTCCCAGAGCGCCACTCGAGCCGGGCGACGATGCGAGCGCGACGGAGGCCGCCGTGAGGATCGCGGACGCGGCGTAGCCGACGCCGAACGCGGCCCGCGAATTGAAGCTCTTCGCCCACCCGGCGGCGAGCGTTGATTCGGGTTGCGACTGAACCGTCATGGTCCATCAATGCTAGAATGGACTGTGCCGGAAATTCAACAGTCTTGTGGCGCCGGCGCTTCAGCGGCGGCCGACGGCGCCCTCAAGCCCTAGATCGCGAATCTTCTTGCGGAGCGTGTTGCGGTTGAGGCCGAGGACCTCGGCCGCCCGGATCTGGTTACCCCGGGTCGCCGCCATCGTCAGCCTGATCAGGGGGCGTTCGACCTCCTCGATCGTGCGATCGTAAAGACCGCCGGGCGGCAGGCCCTCCGGATGCCCGGCGAAGACCGAAGCCAGGCTGCGCTCGATGAGCGTGGCCAGGCTGGATGGCGCCTCGCGAGTCCCCGCCGTCGCCCTGTCGCTCAGTTCCCGCTCGATGATCCGCGCGCTGATCGTCTGCTCGGCGTACAGGGCGCAGACGCGACGGACCAGGTTTTCCAGTTCCCGCACGTTGCCGGGCCACGCGTGACCCTTCAACCGCTCCAGCGCTCCATGGTCGATGGTCTTGGACGGGAGCCCTTCGCGATTGGCGCGCAACAGAAACGCGCGCGCCAGGTCGGGAATGTCCTCGACCCGATCACGCAGCGGCGGCATGTGAACCGGGGCCACGTTCAGGCGGAAAAACAGATCCTCACGGAACAGACCCTGGGCGATCTGAGCCCGGAGATCGCGATTGGTCGCCGCGATGATCCTGACGTTCGCCTTGCGGCCGGTTCGCGGGTTGATCGCCGTCTCCGCCCCATCGACGACTCTGATGAGTCGGGCCTGGGCGTCCATCGGCATGTCGCCGATCTCGTCCAGAAACAAAGTGCCGCCGTCGGCCTCGGCGAGTTTGCCGGCCTCTCCTTCCCCCAAGCCGAACAGTTCTCCATCCACCCGTTCCCTGGGCACCGCGGCAAGATTGATGACGACGAAGCGGCCGTCGCGCCGTGGCCCCAAATCGTGCAGGGCCCGCGCGGCGAGTTCCTTGCCGGTCCCCGACTCACCCTGGATGAGAACCGTCAGATCGGCGCCCATGAGGCGTGAGATGGTGCGGTAGACCTCCTGCATGGGAGTCGATCGGCCGACCAGCGGCAGGCGTTCCTCCCGCGCGGCGCGGGCGTGAGCCTTGACGGTTTCGGCGTCCGGTCCGCGGGCCAGGGCGCGGCGAACGATGTCGGCCATGTCGTCGAGGTCAAAGGGCTTGGGGAGGTAGTCGAACACGCCCACTTCCGCCGCCGAGACGGCGGTGAGCAAGGTGTTCTGGGCGCTCATCACGATCAGCGGCAATTTCGGCCGCAGCTTGCGGATTCGCGGCAGGACGTCGAAAACGCTGCCGTCGGGCATGATGACGTCGGTGATCACCAGGTCGCCTTCGCCTTCCTCCGCCCATTTGAGCAGGGTGGCGGCGTTGCCCGTCGCGCGGACCCGATAGCCCAGCCGCGTGAATGCCCGCGAGATCACCAGACGTATGGAGGCGTCGTCGTCGGCGATCAGGATCGTCTGCTCGGCGGGCGTCATGAATGGTTGTTCCTGGCGCGTTCCGGGGCGATGGGCAACAGCACCCGAAAGCTCGTCCGCCCGGCCTCCGATTCGAAATCGATCAGGCCGCCGTGTCCGGCAACCAGCTTGGCGGTCAGGGCGAGGCCGAGACCGGCGCCGTTGGCCTTGGTGGTGACGAAGGGATCGAAGAGATGGTCGCGCAGACCGGCGGGGACGCCGGCGCCATTGTCCACCACCCTCACCTCCAGCGGCGCGCCGCGAAGCTCCGCGCCGTCCGTGCCACGCACCCGGACGCCATGGCGATAGGCGGTGTAGAGGGAGACCTCGCCGCGGCCGTCTCCCCGCTCCCTGGCCGATTCGGCGGCGTTCTTGACGAGATTGAGAAACACCTGGATGAGCTGGTCCTCGTCGCCCAAGGCGGGCGGCAGCGACGGATCGTATCGTTCGCTCAAGGTCAGTCCGCCCGCGACGCCGTTGGCCGCCAAGGCCCTGACGCGGTCGAGCACACGATGGATGTTCACCGGTGCGAGGACGGGCGGCGCGTCGTCGGAAAAGGCTTCCATCCGATCGACCAGGCGTCGGATGCGATCGGTTTCCTCGACGATCAGCCGGGCGAGCGGAGAGTCCTCGGCCCCCACCACCGCCTCGAGCAGTTGGGCCGCGCCCCGAATGCCGGCGAGAGGATTCTTGATTTCGTGCGCCAGCATCTGGCCGAAACCGACCGCCGACCGTCGCGCCCCCGGATCGACGCCACGGTCGATGCTGACGAACGCGCCCGGAGCCCGAACGCTCAGCAGGATCGCGCCGTCGTCCAGAGGCGTGGCGACCGCATCGACGTCGATCGGCGAATGGTTGAAGAGATCGATCCGCACGGCGCGTTCGCGCACCAGGCCGCCCTGGGCCGCGCATCGCTCGACAAGGCAGGCCAGAGCCGAACCGGCCGGCAAGGCGTTCGACGGGCCGGACTTGGCCATCAACGCCAGGCCATGGCCCAACAGCTCTTCGGCGGCCTCGTTCATCGCCTTGGGCGCGCCGGCGGGATCGACGATCAGAATCGGGTCCGGTCCGACATCGAACGCCCCGGCCTTGAGGGCTTCCAGCGCCAAAATCGGGTTCACCGAGGTCGCCATCACGCCGCCAGCCTGTCGGGGGCGTACGACCAGGCGGCGCGAAGGGCGCGCTCGACGGCGGAGGGACTCTCCAGGCGGCACAGCTCGGCGCGAACGGCGCGGCGGGCGACCGGGTCCGCGGGGTCCGGGCCAGCGTCGATATAGGCGGCCAGATGCTTGCGGAACATCCGCAGGCCCAGGCCTTCACCGTAAAACGCCAGGCTGGCGGCCATCTGATCGAGCGCGATCCCGAGCCTCTCGGGCAATGACGGTGGATTGGCCGGCGCTCCGCGCAAAGCGGCCTCGATGTTCGCCGCCAGCCACGGCCGGCCCACGGCGCCTCGGCCGATCATCACCCCATCGGCGTGGGAAGCCCGCAGCGCGGCGGCCGCGGAGATCGGATCGACGATGTCTCCGTTGATCAAGACCGGGATGGAGACCGCCGCCTTGACCGCGCGCACCGCCGCCCAATCGGCGGCGCCGTTGTAGAACTGGCTTCGGGTTCTCGCATGCACCGTGACCGCGCGGGCGCCGGCGCTTTGCGCCATGGCCGCGAACTCGGGCGAAATGCGCGAGTCGTCATCCCAGCCGAGGCGAATCTTCACGGTGACGGGTTCCTCGACCGCTTCGGCGACCGCGGCGATCAGCGCCCGCGCCTTTTCCAGATCGCGCATCAGCGCCGAGCCGCAGAGGGCGCCGGTCACCGACTTCGCGGGACAGCCGAAGTTGAGGTCGATGATCCGCGCGCCGGCCGCGGTCGCCAGCCTCGCGCCCCGCGCCAGCCAGAGTGGATCGTGACCGACGAGCTGGACAACCATCAGCGGCAGCCCCTCGCCGACCGCCGAACGGCGGACCATGTCGGGCCGGCCGCCGGCGAACTGCTCGCAGGCGACCATTTCGGTCGCCACGTAAGCCGCGCCCAACCGGCAGGCGACCTGGCGGAACGGCAGGTCGGTGACGCCGGTCATCGGCGCCAGCCACACCCGGCCGGGGACCTCCACGGATCCGATCTGAATGCAGGCGCCCAAAACTTACTCTCTCCCGCCGCCCGCTTTTTAGGCAGATTGTGCAATGCGGTAAAGCCTGGACAACGCCATGGCGAGGTCTAAATGGCCGCCATGGGATTTTCCGCGATCATCGTCGCCGCCGGCTCCGGGGAGCGGGCGGGTGCGGGACTTGCCAAGCAGTGGCGACCGCTGGCGGGCCGCCCGATGCTTCGCTGGTCCGCGCAGGCGCTGTCGATGGCCGGTGCGGCGCGGATCGTGATCGTGGTGGCCGAGGGCATGGAAGCGGCCGCCGCGTCCGCCGTCTCCGGTTTGCCGGCCTGCGCCGTCGCCCGGGGCGGCGACACCCGCGCCAAGTCGGTGGTCGCCGGCCTTGAGGCGCTATGCGCCGACGCGGATTCGATCGTCCTCGTCCACGACGCGGCGCGCCCGTTCCTGGGGCCGGGACACATCGAGGCTCTGTTGGCGGCGATCGAGGCGGGCGCCGACGGGGCCGTTCCCGCCCTTCCCGTGGCCGACACGCTGAAGCGCCGCAACGAGGCTGGCGCCGTGGTCACCATCTCGCGTTCCGAGCTGTGGCGCGCCCAGACTCCGCAGGCGTTTCGCCATGGCGCTCTGCTCGCCGCCCACCGCGGCTGGCGCGGGCCGGGCGAGCCCACCGACGACGCCTCGGCGGTGGAAGCCGGCGGCGGCCGGATCGCCCTGACGCCGGGCGATCCGCTGCTGATGAAGGTGACCTGGCCGGAGGAACTGGCCATGGCCGAGCGGTGGGCCGTCGGCGCCCGGACGACGCGGGTCGGCCAGGGTTTCGACGTCCACCGGTTCGGACCCGGCCAAGGGCTCTGGCTGTGCGGCGTGTGGATCGCCCACACCCACGCCCTGATCGGCCACTCCGACGCCGACGCCGGCCTCCACGCCCTCACCGATGCGCTCCTCGGGGCGATCGGCGAAGGCGACATCGGCGAGCACTTCCCTGCCTCCGACCCGCAATGGAGAAACGCGTCCTCCGACCGCTTTCTCACCCATGCCGCCTGTCTGATCGCGTCGCGGGATGGGCGGATCGTCAATGTCGATCTCACCTTGATCTGCGAGTGGCCCAAGATCGGACCGCGCCGCCAGGAAATGCGCGGGCGCCTGGCGACCCTGCTCGGCCTCGACATCACCCGCGTCGGCGTCAAGGCGACGACCACCGAGGGCCTCGGTTTCACCGGCCGCGGCGAGGGCCTCGCCGCTCAGGCGATCGCGGCGGTGGAAATGCCGGCGTAACACGCGGGTCCATCCGCCGCCCCGGTTGCGATTGGCCCTTGAAACCCCCGACGCGGCGATGTTGGTCGCCGGTAGCCAATCTTGGCTAGCAGCCGCGAAGGCCGACCGATGTTTTCCCTGGAAATCGACACCCTGGCCCGGCTGGTCATCGACGACGCGCGGGAGCGATCGCTGCGCATCGTCACCGCCGAGAGTTGCACCGGCGGCCTGGTCGCCGCCGCCATCTGCGCGATCCCCGGCGCCTCCGACGTCTTCGAGCGCGGCTTCGTGGCCTACACCAACCGCGCCAAGCAGGAGCTGCTCGGGGTTTCCGGCGACCTGATCGCCGATCTGGGGGCGGTCTCCGAACCGATCGTCCGGATGATGGCCGAGGGGGCCGTCGAGCACTCTCACGCCCACCTTTCGGTCGCCGTCACCGGGGTCGCGGGGCCGGGAGGGGGCACGGCGATGAAGCCGGTGGGCACGGTCCACTTCGCCACCGCCCGGACGAACGATTCGGTGCGCCATTGCATGGAGATCTTCGATTTGGACAGCCGCTGGGAAATCCAGATGGCGGCGGTACGGACGGCGCTGGAGATGCTGCGCGAGCGGCTGCGAGGATAGAACGACCAGGCCGCCAACCGCCGGGGGCGGCGCCGGCGGATGAGACGGCGA
>DASRLN010000074.1:0-4218 GCA_035648435.1 Caulobacteraceae bacterium | reverse complement strand
CATCAGCGCCGCGGTGACTGGCGATCCCTTTCCGCCGATCACCGATGACGGCGACTTCGGCGACGCCTTGCAGCCCGCCGGCGCCGACCCGCGCGCCACCCCCCACGGGCTCTTCCGCGGCCTTGGCGGGCGCGGCAAGGGACGGTAGAGAGAGCCCTCGGTGCTTCCCTTAAGGGCCTTCGGCCGCCTTAGCTCAGCCGGTAGAGCACCGCATTCGTAATGCGGGGGTCGTCAGTTCGAGTCTGACAGGCGGCGCCAGGTTTGGAGCGGAAGATTTCGGGGCGGGTTGGCGTTCGGCTTGGTGTCCGAATGGGTTGGGCACGAGAGCGCCTCCCGTTGTCGAGGCGCGGAGGAACCCACTCATGCCCCTGCTCGACGGCAAGGTCGCGATCGTCACCGGCGCGGGCGGCGGGCTTGGCCGGGCCTACGCCCTGCTGTTCGCGCGGGAGGGCGCGGCGGTGGTGGTCAACGACTTCGGAGGCGCGCGGGACGGCACGGCGGCGGGGGCGTCGCCGATGGCCGGGAAGGTGGCCCGCGAGATCACCGCGGCCGGTGGCCGGGCGGTCGCCAACGCCGACGATGTCTCGACGGTGGCGGGCGGGGCGGCGATTCTGAAGAGCGCGCTCGACGCCTTCGGACAGGTCGATATCCTGGTCAACAACGCCGGCATCCTGCGCGACCGGACCTTCGCCAACACTTCCGAGGCCGACTGGGACGCGGTGGTGCGGGTGCATCTCAAAGGCGCCTACTGCGTCACCCATCCGGTGTGGACCTGGATGAAAGAGCACGGCGCGGGCGGGGTGATCGTATTGACCTCCTCCGGCTCGGGCCTGTTCGGCAACTTCGGCCAGACCAACTACGGGGCGGCCAAGGCGGGCCTGTGGGGGATGATGCGGGTGCTGGCCATCGAGGGGCGCAAGTACGGCATCCGCGTCTGGGGCCTGGCGCCCGGGGCCTACACCCGGATGACCTCGGATCTGCCGGGCCGGCGGGACCGGGAACCCGACCCGGCCTCGCTGCCGGAAAACATCGCCCCGGCCCTGCTCTACATGGTGAGCGAGCTCTCCGGCGATCAGACCGGCAAGATGCTGGGGGTTTCCTCGCGCGGCGTGCGGGAGATCAGGATGGTCCAGGCCAAGGGCTTCGCGCCGCAGGTCGGCTGGACCGCCCAGGACCTCGCCGACCGCGCCGCCGATGTCTTCTTTCCCGAGGCCCCGGCCGACGCGCGGGGATAGCGACCCGCCTCAGTCGGCGCCGGAAAACAGATCCGGCCGTCTCACCCGCAGGGTCATCACCAGGGCCAGCAGCTTGGCGTCGGCGATGGCGCCCGCGTCGCCGCGGGCCGCCAGGTCGGCCAGGGGCGCCTCAAGGACGGTGATGCCTTCATGCTCGCCGGCCACGCCGCCGCCCGCGCCGACCCGGTCGGCCGCGCGGTAGGGCGCGAGGAACAGCGACACCCGCTCGGTGGAAACCCCCGGGCTCGACCACACCATGCCGACCGCCTCAAGGGCGTCCAACGCCACGCCCAGCTCCTCGAGCGCCTCGCGGCGAACGGCGGCGTCCGCCGCTTCGTCCTCGATCATGCCGGCGCAGGCTTCCTCCAGCCCCTGTGCGCCGGTGGCCGCGAACACCGGCGTGCGGAACAGGCGGACGGTCAGGGCGCGGCGGCGCGCCGCGTCGTAGGGCAGGACCGCGACCGCGTCGCCGTGCCGCTCGATCTCGCGCGTCACCTCGGCGCCGTCGGCCAGGCGAAGACGAAGGCGCTCGACGGTGATGTAGCCGTCACGGACGATTTCGCGGTGGAGGGTTTCGGCATCCATGGCTGGACTCTATGAAACGCGCGACGACGCGGGAGGACGACGTGACCGCCTTCATAGCCCTTTTGCGCGCCGTCAATGTCGGGGGAACCGGCAAGCTGCCGATGAGCGATCTGAAGAGCCTGTGCGTGGCCGCCGGTTTCACCCAGGTTCGCACCTGGATCGCCAGCGGCAATGTCGTTTTTGAAAGCGACCTCGGAGAGCCCGAGGTCAAGGCCGCGATCGAGTCGGCGCTGCGCACCCATGCCGGCAAGCCGGTCGAAGTGATGGTGCGCACGGCCGCCGAAATGGCCGGGGTGCTGGCGGCCAACCCGTTCCCTGGGCGCGCGCCGAACAGGACCGTGGCGATCTTCCTCGACGCCTCGCCGCCGGCCGATTTTCTGAACGGGGTCAGCGGCCGCGACGGCGAAGAGATCGCGCCGGGCGTCAGGGAAATCTATGTTCACTACGGCGATGGCATGGCCCATTCGAAGCTCCGCATCGCCGCCGCCAAGTCCGGCACCGCGCGCAATCTCAACACAGTCGCCAAGCTGGCGGAGATGGCGAAGGCGCGCTGACGAACTTCAGGACCCAGGCGTCCTTACGTCGTGGGCAAGAGCGAAACGTGGCTGCCGCGCGCGGCGATAATCAGGGCCTGATCCCTGCTTGCAAGCGGCAGGTCTCGTCGAAGCGCCAATTCCAGATAGGCGGAATCGTAGGCCGTGAGTTGATGAAGCTCGGCCAGCCGCGCGGTTGTCGTCCAGACGTGATTCGTCGTCTCGACATCGATCTCGATCGGCAGATCGCGGAGGGAGGCGGTCATGCGCCGTCGGGCGTCGGCGTCTATTCGGCCGCGACGCTCGGCCGTCAGGAGTCCATTGAGGGCCTCGAGTGGCCAGAGTTGCGGCGCCACGGCGCCTTCCGCCACCACGCGGTCCAGAAGTTCCATGATCGCCTCGGTCTGTTCGTCCTCGAAGCACCAGGCGAGGACTACCGAATTGTCGATGACGAAGCTCACCGCCGGCCCTCGGCGATCAGCGACTTGAGCGTCAGATCGCCGAGCGTGCGGCCCCTGCTGGCGGCCCGAAGTCCTTCGGCGGCGCGGCGCGCCCTGGCGCGATCCACACCCGCCTCGGCCGGCACGAGCCGCGCGATCGGCTTGCCGCGCCGCGTGATCAACACTTCCGAGCCGTCCTCGACTTCGTCGAGGAGCGCGGTGAGGCGGTTCTTGGCTTCGAAAACGCCAACGGTGTGCATCCGACATTCTCCTGGCTAGCGTGCAAGCTAGATTAGATCGAAATCGATCGGCGTCGCAAGCACGCGTCTCGCCGGGTTCTAGAGAAGATCCCCTTCAGGCCCCCGCAGCGCCCATCGGCCGCGGCGGCGGAGGAACAGCAGATAGTAGCCGGAGAAGCCGAGCATGATCACGGCGTTGGCCGCCAGACTCCTTTGGCCGTCGATCGGGTCCATCAGGGCGGCCAGGACGACGCCCGCCAGCGCCAGCAGGGCGACGTAGGGAGCCAGCGGGAAGAGCGGCATCCGATAGTGGCCGCGGGCGGTCGAGCCGGTGGCGCGGCCGACCAGGGCGCTGATCGAGACCAGGACGTAGGTTCCGACGATGCCGGTGGCGGTGAGCATGATCAGGCTCTTCAGGTCGATGAAGCACATGGCGGCGGAGAGGGCGCCGGCGACCAGGGTGGCGACCCACGGGGAATGGAAGCGCCGATGGGTGCGGGTGAAGGCGTGATTCCACGTCGCCGGCCATACGCCGTCGCGGCCGGTGGCGTAGATCTGCCGGGCGTTGATCAGCATGGTGGCGATGATCGCATTGATGATGGCGATGGCGACGCCGAGGCTGACGGCCTTGGCGAACCAGGCGCCGCCCAGGGCGATGAAGGCGGTCACCGGCGTCGGGGCATTCAGCAGCGCGACGAGATCGGGCGCGCCGACGATGACGGCGATCACCGGCAGGAACTCCGCCGCCACCGCGACCACCAGCGACCACAGGATCACCGCCGCGATCCGCTTGCGGGCGTCATGAATCTCCTCGCCGAACGAGACCGCGCCGCCGAAGCCATTGTAGGCGAAGATCGCCCCGGCGGTGGCCAGGGCGATGATCGAGAGCGGCGCGCCGGCGAGTTGGCCGTTCGGCGCCAGCATCGCCGGATGCAGGATGATCGCTCCGAACCCCCGATGCGGATGGGCCGCTCCCAGCCAGGTGATCGCCGCCAGCGTCGCCAGTTCGGTGGCCAGGAACAGGCCGGTGACGACGGCGTTGACTCGTATGTTGAGGACGCCGATCGCCGTGGCGGCAATCACCGCCGCCAGCGCCGTCGGAACCACCGGCGCCCCCGGAATCACCACGCCCAGATAGACCGCCAGCACCAGCGCGGTGGCCGCCTGGGTGAACGCCCCCCCGACG
>DASRLN010000073.1:0-3607 GCA_035648435.1 Caulobacteraceae bacterium | reverse complement strand
TATCTCGCCGGCCGGTCGGGGCGCGGGCCGGAGGACGGACCGCCGGTGTCGGTGAGCAGGTTGATGCTGGTGAAGCCCGACGACGACAGGCTGGCCATCACCTGGGCGACGATGGCGTAGGACGCGCGGCCGTCGGCGCGGACATAGACCGGCCGCGAAAAGCCCTTGGCGCCCAGATCGAGAAGGGCCGGCGACAGCGCCGAGAAAGGCACCCGGGTTTGGTTGAGGAACACCACGCCATCGGCCCGAATCGAGATGGTGAGCGGCTCGGCCTGATCCTGAATGGCGCCCGCCTCGGTCTTGGGAAGCTGCAGCGGGACGCCGACGGTGAGCAGCGGGGCGCTGATCATGAAGATGATCAGCAGCACCAGCATGACATCGACCAGCGGGGTGACGTTGATCTCCGACAGCGCCGCGCGCCGCCCGCGCCGTCCGCGCCGCCGCCGCCCGGCGCCGAACGCGTCATGGACGGAGAGCGCCATCGCCGGTCAGCTCCGTTCGGCCAGGCGGCGCTGGATGGCGGTGACCAGATCGTCGGCGAAGCCCTCCAGGCGGGCGGAGAACTTGCCCGCGTCGGTGGAGAACTTGTTGTAGGCGATATAGGCCGGGATGGCCGCCGCCAGGCCGATGGCGGTGGCGAAGAGGGCCTCGGCGATGGACGGCGCGACCACGGAGAGATTGGTGTTCTTCTGGATGGCGATCGACTGGAAGGCGTGCATGATCCCCCAGACGGTGCCGAAGAGCCCGATGAAGGGCGAGGCGGTGGCGACGATGGCGAGGCTGCCCAGTCCTTCCTCGACCCGCTGGCTCTCGCGGGCGACCGCGGAATCGAGCACCCGGTCGATGCGCTGGATGAGCATGGCCGCCTGACCGTCCGCCCCGGGGCCGGCCAGGAGACCCTTGGCGCGAGCGTCGCGCCATTCACGCAGGGAACTCTGCAGCATGCGCGGAAGGGCGTGGCGTGGCGAGGCGCCGGCTTCCGAGGCGATGTCCTCCAGCGAACGCCCCGAGCCGACCTCGGCTTCGAAACGGCCGGCCTGGCGGTTGAGCGCGCCGATGCGGAAGAACTTGTCGATGATCACCGCCCAGGACCACAGCGACGCCAGGCCCAGGCCGACCAGCACGCCCTTCACCACCCAGTCGGCGCGCAGGAACAGGTGGACGAGGGAAAAGCTCTCCGGCGTGAGCGTGGTGGCGGGATCCATCTTGGCGGCGGCGGCTCCGTTTTCGGCGCGCGGGCAATGACGCGCGGGGATGGTGAAACTATGGCGTGGGCGTCGGCAGAAGGCGCGGCCGGAGGCGTTCGACGAAGTCGGCGGGCGGCCGGCGCGCCTTGCCGCCCGGAGCGATGCAGACCGCTTCGACGGCGGCTTGCGCGATGAGATCCTGACCCCGCGTGACACGCTGGGCGATGATCAGCCGCGCACCCCTCACCGTGTCGTAGGTGGTGCGGACGGTGAGGGCGTCGTCGATGCGGGCGGGCTTGCGGAAGTCGATGGCGAGGCGGGTGACCACGAAGGCGCAGGGATCGGGCCGGTCGAGAAGATCGCCGTGGCTGACGCCGGCGAGCCGCAGATAGTCCGATCGCCCGCGCTCAAGGTAGCGGACGTAGTTGGCGTGATAGACCAGGCCGGTGAAGTCGGTGTCCTCATAATAGACCCGCACCGCCAGCATGTGCTCGCGGCCCTCGAAGGCGCCGGCGGAGGGTTCGGCGGTCAGCGGATCAACTCGATTTCGACGCCGGCGACGCCGGCGACATCGGGCCATCGCCGCTCGGCCGTCAGGGCGGCCACGCCCAGGCGCTTGGCCAGCGCCAGACAATAGCGATCGCCGAGGGACAGGCCGCTCGGCAGCGTAATCGGGCGCAGCATTCCGGCCATGTAGGAGAGCTCGGCATCGACCGGTTCAAGCCGGATCGGCAACGGACGAAGCATCGCCTCGATGTCTCCGCGATCCGCGCCGAGTTTGGCGTAGTGGGTGACCACTTCCGCTAAATTGACCACCCCCATGACCGCGCCATCGAGGACGGCGCCGACCTTTTCGGCGCCGGGCTCCTTCAGCAGCAAGGCGAGAAGCGCGGAGGCGTCGAGTACGCGCGAGGTCATTCAGACTCCGCTTCGGCGGCGCGGGCGGCGAGAAAATCATCCACGGTGGCGCCCTGTCGGCCCGATACGAGGCGTTGGCTCATGGCCTGGGCTCTGGCGACCGCCTGATCGAGCGTGCGCAGCACGATCGCGTCGCCCATGTCCTCCACGAGCACCTCGCCGCCCCGGTCCAGGCCGTGCCTCCTTCTCAGATCAGCAGGCAGGCTCATCCTGCCTTCCGCGGTGACTCTGGCTCGATCCATTGTCAGCATCTCCCGTAGCGGCGTATCGCCGCCAGCATGGCGCATGACCGCGTCCATGGCGTGAAACTCGCAAGCGCCATAAGCGACACTACATACCGTATCCCCTGGAGGGCGTCAGCCGGAAAACTCATCCCCCTCCTCGAACAGCGTCGGCTGAGCCTTCGGCGCCACGGGTGCGGCCAGCCCCAGGTGGGCGTAGGCCCTGGCGCAGGCGAGGCGGCCGCGGGGGGTGCGCTGAATGAAGCCCTGCTGCATCAGGAAGGGCTCGATGACGTCCTCGACGGAATCGCGGGCTTCGGCGATGGCGTAGCTCAGCGTCTCGACCCCGGCCGGCCCGCCGCCGTAGTGCTCGATGAGGCAGGTGAGGTAGCGGCGGTCCAGGGAATCGAGCCCGGCGGCATCGACCTCAAGGCGGGCGAGGCCCCGGGCCGCGCAGGCGCGGTCGATGACCTCGGCGGCTTCGGCGGCGGCGAAGTCGCGCACCCGGCGCAACAGGCGGCCGGCGACGCGGGGCGTTCCGCGCGCCCGGGCGGCGATCTCGGCGGCGCCGTCGGCGGCCAGATCGAGGCCCATCTTGCGGGCGGCCTGGGCGAGCACCCGCTGGAGTTCCTCGGGGGTGTAGAAATTCAGCCGCAGGGGAATGCCGAAGCGGTCGCGCAGGGGATTGGCGAGGAGGCCGGCGCGGGTGGTCGCCGCGACCAGGGTGAAGGGCGACAGATCGATGCGGATCGAGCGCGCCGAGGGTCCCTCGCCGATCACCAGATCGAGGGCGTGATCCTCCATGGCCGGATAGAGGATCTCCTCGACGTTGGCGGCCAGGCGATGGATCTCGTCGATGAACAGGACGTCGTTGGGCTCGAGGTTGGTGAGGATGGCGGCCAGATCGCCGGCCTTGGCCAGGACAGGACCGGACGTGGCGCGGAAATTGACCCCCAGTTCGCGGGCGATGATCTGAGCCAGGGTGGTCTTGCCGAGACCGGGCGGTCCGAACAGCAGGACATGGTCGAGGGCCTCGCCGCGACCGCGGGCGGCCTCGATGAAAACGCGCAGGTTGGCCTTGGACTGCTCCTGGCCGACGAACTCGTCCAGGGTCTGGGGCCGCAGGGCCTTGTCGGTGGCTTCGAGCGGCGCGGCTTCGCCGGAAACCAGCCGGGTCACCGGCCGAGCTCCTGAAGGGCGGCCTTGATCAGCGCCCCCTCGCCGGCGTCCTCACCCAGGCGCAGCGTGGCCTGATCGACCACCCGGCGGGCGGCGACCTCG
>DASRLN010000072.1:0-31774 GCA_035648435.1 Caulobacteraceae bacterium | reverse complement strand
AAGTCGATCCGGCGCGGCGTCTTCACATGGCTGAGGTTGGCGCGGGCGAAGGCGGTTAGCTCCGCGGCGAGATCATCGCCCGCGTCGGCCCAGTCGGCGGGCTGGATCACCGCCACCACCTGTTCGCCCATCTCCTCGTGCGGCGCGCCCACCACGGCGACGTCGGTGACCTTCGGGTGGGTGATCAACAGGTTCTCGATCTCCTGCGGATAGATGTTCACGCCGCCGGAGATGATCATGAAGCTCTTGCGGTCGGTGAGGAACAGGTAGCCCTCCTCGTCCACCCAGCCGACATCGCCAAGCGTCGTCCATCCCTGGGCGTTGCGGCTCTCGGCGGTCTTTCCCGGGTCGTTGTGATAGGCGAACTCAGCCCCGCCGGCGAAATACACCCCGCCCTCGGCGCGGGCGGGGAGTTCGGCCCCGGCTTCGTCGCAGATCTTGACCTCGGCGGTCAGCCCGCGGCCCACCGATCCCTTTTTCCGCAGCCACTCTTCCGAGGTGATGGCGCAGAAGCCGTTGCCTTCGGTGCCGGCGTAGTATTCCTGAATGATCGGACCCCACCAGGCGATCATCTGCTCCTTCACCGGGATGGGACAGGGCGCGGCCGCGTGAAACGCGCATTGAAGTGAAGAAAGATCATATTTTTCCCGTATTTCCGGAGCCAGTTTCAACATACGAACGAAGTGCGTCGGGACCCATTGGGCGCAGGTGACCTGATGCTTCTCGATGCACTCCAGGGCGAATTGCGGATCGAACCGCTCCATCACGATCACCGTGCCGCCCAGCGCCTGAACGGCCATCGACCAGCCCAGCGGCGCGGCGTGATAGAGCGGCGCGGGCGAGAGATAGACGGTGTCCGCGCCCATGCCGTAGAGGGCGGTCCCGAGCATCGAGAGCGGATTGGGCGCATCGATCGGGCCACCCAGGGCGCCGGCGCGCTCGACGCCTTTCGGCCGCCCGGTGGTCCCCGAGGAATAGAGCATGGCCGAGCCGGCCGCCTCATCGCCGATCGGGGTCGCGGGCAGGCCCCCACGGGCTGTTTCGAAGCTCTCGAACGTCGGCCGGACGCCATCGACCATGAACAGCGCCACGCCGGCGATCAGCGGGGCCACGGCCACGGCGACATCGGCCACCCCCGCCGAGGCGATGAACACCTTCGATCCGCTGTCGCGGACGATATATTCGACCTCCCCGGCCGTCAGCTTCGATGAGATGCAGGTGAAGCGCGCGCCGCAGCGCTGGGCGGCCCATAGCACCTCGAAGTAGCGGGGGCTGTTGTCCATGAACATGGCCACGGCGTCGCCCGACCGGACGCCCGCCGCCCGCAACAGCCGGGCGCCCTGGTTGGAGCGGGCCTCCAGCTCGCCATAGGTCACCGTCTCCCCCGAGGCGGCCAGGACATAGGCCGGCTTGTCGGGATGGTTCCGGGCGTGGAGGCGGGGATGCATCTCAGTCTCCCGGCCGCGCCGGCGGGGTTTCGACATCGGTGATGATCGGCTGACCCATGACGACTCCCTGGCGGGCACCGTGGCCGCCGCGGATTATGGCCCGACGATCGCGCGGTCGTAAAGCCGGCCTTGCGCCCCACGGTAGCCGGTCGCTTGCGGTCAAGGCGACGACGCTATTTCCCAATAGTTAAATCAGCGAACACGATGTTTAATTGATTAAAAATGCCATTCATCTAGTCTTAAATTCCGATTCACCCGACCTTAAACGGAAAAGCCGAAGGTGGATGCATCATGCTGATGCTTCAAACCTCCCCGTCTTCGCCGCTCCCGGAACTGGTGGAAGCCACCCGCCGGCTGCACGCCGCCACCTTGACGGCGGCGATCATCTCCTCCTTGAGCCGGCCACACTCCGTCGCGGAGGCGCTGAAACTCGAACGCGAGGTGTTCCGCGCCGTCTACCCGCCGTCCGGTGAGATCCGCCCCGCGCCGCCGCCGGCCCAGCCGCCGGCCCCGCCGGCCGCCCCGCTGGCGGCCCCACCGGCGGCCCCATCGGCGCGATACACGCCCGTGGCGGGGCCATCGGCCGCGGGCCTTTCCGAGGCCGCGCAATGCTCCGAGATACCGGACGAGCCCCGCTTCGGCCGCCGCGGAGAGGCGCCGCCGATGGCCACGCCAGCCGATGGCGAGACGATGCCGGCGCCAGCGCTCGAGGATCGACTGGAAGTGCTTCTCACGCCGTCGCCGGCCATGGCCAGCGCTCGGGAAACGGTCAGGCGCGTACGCGCCGCCGCCCTGGGCGGCGCGCCGGACGCGCCGCCGCCAGCCCTGCCGGTCGGCGAAGCCCTGCGCCTGGCCAGGAATCGCCGTCGTGGCCGGCCGACGGCCCTGCTCGGCTCCCTGGTGGCCGTGGCGGCGAGCGCCGGCGGCTTGATGAGCTTCGAACACTCCGCGGGGGCGGCCGAAGCGGCCACGGCCTCGCATCGCCGCCTCGGGACCCCGATCGCGAACGACGGCGCCGGCCGGATCGAGGCCGCCATGGCCCTGGCGCCGAGCCCGGCGCGCGCCGACGACGCGCCGTCGGCGGCGCCGCCGGCCAACCTGCGCGACGCGGCCGCCGCCTATGCCGCCGACGCGGCGATGGTCCGATCCGGGAACCCGCGCGGCATCCGGCGCATGGAGCGCCTGGCCCGGCGCGGATACGCACCGGCCCAGTTTCACCTGGCGACCCTCTACGCCACCGGGACCGGCGGCGTGGCCCGCAATCCAGAGGAGGCGCGGCACTGGACCAAGCGCGCGGCCGAGGACGGCGAGAGCAAGGCGATGCACAACCTCGCCCTCTACTACATCGACGGCACGGGCGGCCTGACCAACCCGGTCGCCGCCGGACAGTGGTTCCGGAAGGCGGCGGACCTCGGCGTCATCGACAGCCAGTTCAATCTCGGGCGGCTCTATGAGCGGGGCCTCGGAGTTCCGCGCAACGACGCCGAGGCTCTGAAATGGTACGCCATCGCCGCCCGATCCGGCGACACCGAAGCGCAAGCGGCGACCGCGCGGCTGAAGGCAAGCCTTCCGGTCCAGGCGGTCGTCGCGGCCACGCGTTCGGCGGCCGCCTTCCGCGCGCTCGCGCAACCCACGCGGGACGCGCCCACTGATCTCTCGATCGCCCAGAGAGCCCTTTCCCGCCTCGGCTACTATCAGGGTCCGTCCGACGGCGCCGCCTCCCCGGCTCTGCGGATGGCGCTGGCCGCCTACCAGCGTGACCACGGCCTGCCGGCGACGGGCGCCCCGGACCCGGCGACGACGAACGCGCTCGCGGCTGTGGCCGGCGGCTGATGACCGTTCAGGTAAGCACGACGATAAACCGTCCCTCAACACTCCACGGCCAGACTGGTCCGATGGGGGCGGTGGCGGACAGATGGGAATCTGGTGAGGACGCGCGGCGTTCGGTGCGCCACAGAACCTTCCTCGGCGCGACCATCGTTCACGGCGACGAGATGCTCACCCAGGCCTGTTCGGTTCGCGACTGGTCGGATCACGGCGCCAAACTCGAAGCGCCACCGCTGCCGGTGCTGCCGCCGACGTTCTGGCTGCTGGACCGCCGCTCGCCGGTGGCGCTGGAGTGCAGGATCGTCTGGCGGCGTGAAGCCCTCCTCGGGGTGGAATTCACCGACCGTCGCGATCTCGCGGGCGCGACCAACCCTCGCCTGGTTCTGCTCCACGACATCTGGAAGGAAAACGCACCGCGCGCCTGGAGCGTCCGATAGCCCGTCCAGCCCGACCGGCGAGCGGTCGGACGCGACATTGGCGGTTCAAACGGCGCGCCGGCGGGTATAGCGATCGCGGAACACCTGTGTTCAGCGACGTGAGGCCCGCGCGATGGCTCAGCCGACTTTCGAAACCCTGCTGTTCTCGGTCGAAGGGGGGATCGCCACCGTCACCCTCAACCGACCCGATCGGCTGAACGCCTTCACCACCGGCATGATGGTCGATCTGATCGCCGCCTTCGACGTCACCGACGCCGATGACGCGGTCAAGGCGGTGATCGTCACCGGGGCCGGCCGCGGCTTCTGCGCCGGGGCCGATCTTTCGGCGGGGGCGGCCACCTTCGACAGAAACGCCCGGCGGGAGCCCGAGAGGCAGGCGGCCAGGGTCGGCGGCGTCGAGCGGGACGGCGGCGGCCGGGTGACGCTGCGCATCTTCGACAGCCTCAAGCCGGTGATCGCGGCGGTCAACGGGCCGGCGGTCGGCGTCGGCGTCACCATGCAACTGGCCATGGACATTCGCCTGGCTTCGACCGACGCCCGGTTCGGCTTCGTCTTCGCCCGGCGGGGCATCAATCCGGAAGCCGCCTCCTCCTGGTTCCTGCCCAGGCTGGTCGGCATCCAGACGGCGCTCGAGTGGTGTTACACCGGCCGGGTGTTTGCCGCCCAGGAGGCGTTCGACAAGGGCCTCGTGCGCTCCCTGCACGCGCCCGGCGACCTGCTGCCGGCCGCCCGAGCCCTGGCCCGGGAAATCATCGACAACACGGCCCCGGTTTCGATCGCGCTCACCCGCCAGATGATGTGGCGGATGGCCGGCGCCGATCATCCCATGGAGGCCCACCGGGCCGACAGCCGGGGAATTCAGGCCAGAGGCGCTTCGGCCGACGCCCGCGAGGGCGTCGGCTCGTTCCTAGAGAAGCGCGCGGCGGTGTGGCCCGACCGCGTCTCGGATGGCTTGCCCGACATCTGGCCGCACTGGCCGCGGCGCGAATTCAGTTGATCTCGGCGGAGGCCGATTCCGAAACGACTGGTTAACGCCGTTCTGATGAAATCGGCTCTCAGCCCTTCCGCCCCGAGTCGTCGCGCCATGAGCGAAACCGCCGCCGCCGCCCATGACTTTCTCGACGAGGAAGCGCCGCCGCCGCCGAAGATTCGTTCGCGGCCGACCCTGCTCAAGCGGCTGGCCGACGTGGTCAGCCTTCCGGCCAGTCGAATCAACGCCTTCGAGCGCTCCGTCACCGCCGACCTGCTGGTCGAACTGCTGAGCGACGCCTCCTTCGAGGAGCGCGCCCGGGTCGCCCGGCGCCTCTCGGGACTGGGTGAAATTCCTCACAGTCTGGTCCGCAGGATCCTGCGCGACGACATCGAGATCGCCCGCGCCCTGCTGGAGGACAGCGCCTCGCTCAACGACTGCGATCTTCTCGACTGCGTGCGCGGCGCGACCGAGGCCCATCGCCGTCTGATCGCCAGCCACCGCAAGGTCAGCGAAGTCGTCGCCGAAGCCCTCGTCGGCGGCGGCGAGCCGAACGTCATCGACGTCCTCCTCCGCAACCAGGATGCGAGACTTTCCCATACCGCCGTCGAGGCGCTAGTGGTGATGACTCGCGACCAGCCGCGGATATCGCCGCTGCTGCTGAAGCGCCCCGAATTGCGACCCAGCCACGCCTTCGTGGTGTTCTGGTGGATGGAGGCCGACGCCCGTCGCACCATCCTGCAACGGTTCGCGATTTCACGGGAGATCCTGCGTGACGCCGCCTCCGACGTCTTCGCCCTGGCGGCCGCCGAGGGGTGGCGCGACGAGGTGTCGAGAAAGGCGCTCCAGTTCATCGAGCGGCGACAGCGCAACCGGGCGGCGATCGAGAGAAGCCCCTTCGACAGCCTCGAGGAGGCCGTGCTCGCCGCCGACGGCGGATTGACCCGCGGCATCGCCTCGGAGATCGCCTATCTCGCGGGACTGAAGCCGATGACCTGCGCGAAAATTCTCACCGACGCCGGGGGAGAACCCCTGGCGATCCTGTGCAAGGCGACCGGACTTCCGAGATCGGCCATCCGCAACCTCTGGCGCGGGCTGCGCCGTCCGGAAACGACGACTGCGGGAGAAATCGCTCCATCCCTGCAAAGGGTCCTCGATACGTTCGACATGATTTCGGTGGATTCGGCCCAGACCGTACTGCGGTACTGGAACTGGGCGCTCACCTCGGCGATGACGCCGGCGCTCAGGCAGGCCATCCGCGCCGGTGTCGATGCGGCGGATGAGGAGCTCTCGGTTCCTCAGCGCGCCGCCATCCTCGCCTTGTCGGCCGAACTCGGCCCGGCGGGTGACCCGGCCCAGGGGCAATCCACGCCGAGCGAGGCGCGACCGCAAGCCAACCGGCGCCGAGCGGACCGTCGCCGGAACGCGTGAAGACGCGCCAGTCCTGGACGACCGTCGCTTCGGCAACAACGCCGACTCCGAACGCCCCTCGAGACAGAAGCCTCGTGGGCGCTTGTCGGCATTGGCGGACTTCTATAAGAACGCGGCCTTCAACCAAGGATGCGAACGGGTTTACAAGTCGTTCGACGAGCTATGAAAGACGACAGCATGGACGACAAGGCGGAACTCATCGAAATGACGGCGGAGATCGTTGCCGCCTATGTCGAGAACAACACGATTTCGACGACGGATCTTCCAGGGCTCATTCAGAGCGTGCACCGCGCCCTGGGCTCGGTTTCGTCGGGTGGCGAACCGGCCCCCGCCGCGCCGAAGGAACCGGCGGTTCCCGTGCGCCGCTCGATCACCGCCGACTTCATTGTCTGCCTCGAAGACGGGCGCAAATTCAAGTCGCTCAAGCGGCACCTGCGAACCAAGTATGACATGAGCCCCGAAGACTATCGGGCGAAGTGGGGTCTGGCCAAAGACTATCCCATGGTCGCGCCGAACTACGCCAAGGCGCGCTCGGACCTCGCCAAGCAGATGGGCCTCGGCCAAGGCGGCCGTCAGGCGCCCAAGCGCCGCCGCTAGGCGATCGCTGGCGAGCGGGGTCGATCGCGTGGCCGGCTTCGGCGCCACGCCGCCGATGATTCGCGCTCCGGAGCGATGATTTCTCTTGCTGGGGATTCCTCCGTGGGTCGATAGTGATTCGTCGTGATTCCAAAGGGTTGGTGGGGAATCCGCGAATGAGCGTGGAGATGGGGGCGCCCGCCTCCGCATTGCGGGCTCACGAGGAGCTGTTCGCCTACTGGGCGAGCAGGCGGAAGGGAGGCCGGCTTCCAGGTCGCGCCGACATCGATCCGGCTGGCATCAAGCGTCTGTTGCCGTCGATCTGCCTCGTCGATGTGCTGAGCATGCCGCGCGTCTACCGGGTTCGCCTGGCGGGCACCGGGCTCTACGGCGTCTTCGGCGGCGAGGTCACCGGAAAGCGGCTGCCCGAGATCTATGATCCCGCCGCGGCCGCCTATTGGCGGCGCGAGCTCGACGAGATCGTCGATGGGAGACGCCCGGGCGTTGGCTGTCACAGCCTGGCCTGGCGCGGCGCCACCCACGTCTCGGTGCTGTGGATGCGCCTGCCTCTGGCGGCGAACGGCCGGGACGTCGATATGATCCTCGGCTACGACGCCGTCCTGCGGCCACCCGGCGGCGGGGCCGGGGTCCAGGCCGCTTGACTGGAGTTCAGGGCCGCCGAGGCGTCCCGGCGAATCCGCTCGACCATCGCAAACAGGCCATTGGCCCTCTGGGCCGACAGAGCGCCGGAAAGGCCGATCTTCGCGAACGCGGCCGTGGCGTCGAAGGCCAGGATGTCCGCCGGCCGGCGGCCGGAATAGAGACCGAGCAGGATGGCGATCAGACCCCGCACGATGTGCGCGTCGGAATCGCCGCGAAAGCGCAGCCGACCATCGGATCCGGGCTCGGTGATCAGCCACACCTGGCTGGCGCATCCGCTCACCTTGACCGCGTCGGACCGTTCGCGATCGCTCAGCGGATCCAGGCCGCGGCCCAGATCGATGACATGGCGGTATCGTTCCTCCCAATCCCCGAGGATGTCGAATTCGGCGACGATGTCCTCGAGGGCGTCGTCGATCGTGGGGCGGGCGGCGGGCATGGTCATGGCGGGTGGCCGGTTTAGATGGCCCGGCGACCCCCATCCACAAGTTTTCGCGCCTGTTGGTCGCCTGACGATTGAGCCCGCTCGCGCCCCGGACGCCGAACCGGTAGCCTCATTCGACTCACTCCGGTGAAGACGGAAGAAGGTCCCGCGTGGACGGCGAGAGCGAAATTTCCGGCGAAACAGGTCGCGGCGCCCGGACGGCGGTTCTGCATGGGGCTTGGTTCGCCGCCTGCGCCTTGGCGGCGGGTGTCTGCGTCATCGGGTCGGCGGAAGCGAGGCTGACCTCGGCCCTCTGCCTGATCGCCATACCCGGCGCCGCGGGCGCCTTCCTGCGCGGCCGGCCGGCCACCGGGCCGCGCGTCGCGGTCCTCGGCCTTTGGGCGTTGACGGCGGCGGCGGCGGTCCTGCTGTCGGGGGGACTGGCCGGACCGCTGACGGCGTGGACCCTGATGCCCCTGGCGGCGTCCACGATGCTGGTCGATCGGCGCCGGGTGGCGAGCGGCGCGGTGCTGACCGCGATCGTCGCGGCCGTGGTGGGCCTGGCGCGGGCCGCCGGCCTGGCGACCGAGACCGGGGAATCCCATCCGTGGCTGGCGTTTTTCGCCATGACCACCGCGGCGGCGGCCTTTGGAGCGGCCATCGCCACTGAACAGTCCCGCACCATCGGGGTCCGCGACGCGCTCGGCCAGGCGCGACGGCGCGCGGCGTTGTTTCTGGAGGCTCAACCCCTCCTCATTCTCCGGCTGGCCCCCGACGGCGCCGTCCTGGAAACCTTCGGGCCGATTTTCGAACCCCTGACACAACAGCTGCTGGATGGCGGATTCCGCTCGTTGGCCGCCGGTGGCGCCCTCCAGGCGGCGCTCGAGGAGGCCTTCGACGAGGGGCGTTCCGAGGTCGGCTTCGCACCTGCGGCCGCCGCCGATGGCTGGATCAGCGCGGTCATCTTCCGCGAAGGTTCGGGTCTTGTCGCCGCCCTGCGTGATGACTCGCGGGAACACGCCCGCGAGGCGGGGCTGGAGCAGGCGGCGCTGGATGCCGAGTCCCTGAACGCGGGAAAGTCGCGCTTCCTGGCCAACATGAGTCATGAACTGCGCACGCCGCTCAACGCCGTGGTCGGGTTCTCCGACATCATGAAGAGCCAGATGTTCGGCCCCCTTAGTGAGAAATACGCCGAATACGCCGCCCTCATTCACGAATCCGGCGGTCACCTGCTGGATCTGATCAACGACGTGCTCGATCTCTCCAAGATCGAAGCCCAGCGGTACGAGCTTTCGCGCGAGCCATTCGACGCGCGCGAGGCCGTCTCGGCCGCCTTGCGCCTGGTGAGGGTTCAGGCCGATGTCGCCGGCGTGCGCCTGCGCGGCGCCTTGCCGCCCGCTCCGACGCGGGTCGATGCCGACCGGCGGGCGCTCAAGCAGATCATTCTCAACCTGCTCTCGAACGCCTTGAAGTTCACCCCCGCCGGCGGGTCGGTCGAGGTGGCGCTGCGAACCGATGGCGACGACCTCGTCATCGTCGTGGCGGACACCGGCGTGGGGATCTCCGCGGCCGACCTCGAGCGGCTCGGCAAACCCTATGAGCAGGCTGGCGGCGCCGACCACAAGGCGATGGGAACCGGCCTCGGCCTCTCCCTCGTCCGCGCGTTCTCCGAACTGCACGGAGGTTCGATGACCATCTCCAGCCTGCTCGGGGAAGGCGCCAGGGTCACCGTCCGCATGCCGGTCGTGCTGCCCGCGCGGCGCGCGGAAACGGCGCCGGCGCGATCGGCGAGCGCCATGGGCGACCCGGCGCGCTCCGCGAGCGCCATGGGCGACAATGTGATCGCCTTCAACCCGCATCGCTAGCCGCGGCCAGTGATGCTGCTTGCGAGTGAGGTCTGGGTCGCGGCTCTGATCCGGCGAGCGCAACTCGGCGGGGCCTTCGCCACGCTGGTGAGAAAGGGCGACGCGCGGGCGGGCGCGGTGCTGGTCAGGACGCTGGACCGGCGTGACGGCAAAGCGCGCCTCTACGCCGCGGCCACCGGAGGGGCGGGCGAACCGCTGTGGATGCAACCGCGCCCCGGAGCGGACGAGGACGAACTCGACGCCTATTGCCAGCGCGCGGCGCGGATAGATCCCGATATCTGGATCGTCGAGATCGAGGATCCGGACGGCGCCCGGTTCCTCACCGAAGCGGTGGAGAAGTCTTAACCGTCTTGTTCAACGGGACGGAAAGAGCCCACGGCGCAAGGGTCAGGCCCTTCCCGAGTATGGCGGCCGCCCATGTCCTTCCTGCTGAACGATGTCGTCCTGGAACTGGAGGGCGCGGAGTTGTCGCCGTCGGCGGCCGGTCTTCGCTACCGCCGGCTGTCCCTCGACTTCGTGAACGGCCTGGCGAGCGAACTCTATGCCCAGGACCCCAGGCTGCAGGTCACCCAGCCGGCTCGGGCGCGGCGGCTGGCGATCATGATCGCGGCCGTGGCCCCGCGGATCAACGCCGCCCTGTTCGTGGCCCCCGCCGTCGGCTGCGAGCCCGACGCGGTCTATTCGCGCTTCGAGACCATTTCGCCGGCCCTGATGAGCGCACTGATGGCCCGTCAAAGGGCCGGCGCGCTCAACGGCCTGATCGTCGATCGTCAGATCTGGAGGCGCCTGGCCGCCTGAGCCGACCGACGGCTCGATTGCCTTGGCGGGGCGCGATGAGCTAGCTCGCCGCCATGTCCCAGACTTACCCCATGGCCCAGGCCGCGCGCCGGCGGACGTTCGCGATCATCAGCCATCCCGACGCCGGCAAGACCACGCTCACCGAAAACCTGCTGCTCGCCGGCGGCGCCATCCGGGCGGCCGGGGCGGTGCGGGCGCGCGGCGAACAGCGCCGCACGCGCTCGGACTGGATGAAGATCGAGCGCGAGCGGGGCATATCGGTTTCCGCCAGCGTCATGACCTTCGATCACGCCGGACTGATGTTCAATCTGCTCGACACGCCCGGCCACGAAGATTTCTCGGAGGACACCTACCGCACGCTCACGGCCGCCGACGCGGCGGTCATGGTCCTCGACGCGGCCAAAGGGATCGAGCCCCAGACCCTGAAATTGTTCGAGGTCTGCCGCCTGCGCGACATTCCGATCATCACTTTCATCAACAAGATGGACCGCGAGGCCCAGGATCCCTTCGCTCTTCTGGACGAGATCGGATCCAAGCTCGCCCTCGATCCCGCTCCCCTCACCTGGCCGGCGGGGTCGGGCAGCCGGTTCAAGGGCGTCGTCGATCTGCGCCACGACCGGTTCCTGCCGTTCCAGCGCCACGCCGATACGCCGCCGGCGCCGGTTCCGATGGCTTCCAACGCCGTCGCCCGATACCTCGATCCGGACGAGCGCGAAGAGGCCGCCGACGGCGCTTCGCTGGTCAGGGAAGCCTCCAAGCCGTTCGACCCCCAGAGCTTTCTCGAAGGGCACATGACGCCGGTTCTGTTCGGTTCGGCCCTGCGCCATTTCGGCGTCGATCAGCTGCTGGAGACCCTGGGCGCCTATGCCCCGGCCCCGAAAGTGGTGGCGGCCACCCGCGCCGGAGCGGCGATCCATGTGGCCCCCGGCGATGACGAGGTATCCGGCTTCGTGTTCAAGATCCAGGCGAACATGGATCCCAACCATCGCGACCGCGTCGCCTTCTTTCGCCTGACGTCGGGCCGCTTCACCCGCGGCATGAAGCTCAAGGTGCAGAACACCGGCCGGCAGATGAGCGTGAACGCCCCGATCCTGTTCTTCGCCTCGGATCGTGAACTGGCCGAGGAGGCGTTCGCCGGAGACGTGATCGGCATTCCCAATCATGGCGTCCTTCGGGTCGGGGACAGCCTCTCCCAGTCGGGCGCTCTCCGATTCGCCGGCCTGCCCAACTTCTCCCCCGAAATCCTGCGGCGGGTGCGGGTCACCGATCCCTTGAAGGCCAAGCATCTGAAAAAGGCCCTCGAGGGCCTCGCCGAGGAAGGCGTGACCCAGCTGTTCCGCCCGGCCATCGGCTCGGACTTCGTGGTCGGCGCGGTGGGCCAGCTTCAGTTCGAAGTGATGGCCGATCGTCTCGGCGGCGAATACGGGCTCGACGTCGTCTTCGAGACGGCGCCCTACCAGGAGGCGCGCTGGCTCACCGGGACCAAGGCCGGCCTGGAGGATTTCATGGCCAGGCATCGCGGGGCCATGGCCAGCGACATCGACGGTCAGCCGGTGTTCCTGGCCAAGTCCGCCTGGGAAATCGGCTATCTCGCCGAGCGGTTTGCCGACCTCGGCTTCGAGCGGACCCGGGAGCGGGGCTAGGCGGTGGCCGGCGCCGCCTCCCTCGAAGGCATCTATGGATCGCCTTCCCCTGAGCTGGTCCCCGGGTTCGTCAAACCGGTTCGCCTCTCACCCCTGGTTCCGGGGGCGGCGGCGATCGACGAAGCGCCCGGAGGCGCCTTCGCGCGGCTGGTGGTCGCCGCCCCGCCCGGGAGCCTGGAGCGCCGCTTCGTCCTCGCCCACGCGCTGCGCGCCCTGGCCCCGGGCGGAGAGCTCACCGCCCTGGCCCCGAAAGCCAAAGGCGGCGCGCGCCTCCGCGCCGAACTTGAGGCGTTCGGCTGCACCGTCCAGGAAAGCGCCCGGCGACACCACAGGATCTGCGTCTCGCCTCGTCCGGAGACGACCGTCGGCCTGGAGGACGCGATCGAGGCCGGCGGCCCGCGGTGGCTCCCGGACCTGGAAGTGTGGTCGCAGCCCGGGGTGTTCAGCTGGGATCGCCTCGATCCCGGGACCGCCCTGTTGATCGCCTCCGAGCCGCATCTGGCGGGCCGCGGGGCCGACCTGGGCTGCGGAATCGGCGTCCTCGCCCGCGCCGCCCTCGCCCGCGAGGCGATCACCGAACTCTTCCTCGTCGATATCGATCGCCGGGCAGTGGCGGCGGCGGAGCGCAACCTCGCCGACCGGCGGGCGATCTTCCTGCACGCCGATGTCCGGCGCCTTCCGCCGGTCATCGCGGGTCTCGACTTCGTGATCATGAACCCGCCCTTCCACCGGGACGGCGGCAAGGACCTGGGCCTGGGCCTGGCGTTCATCGCCGCCGCCGCCGGCGTCCTGAAGCCCGGCGGCCTCTGCCGCCTGGTCGCCAACCAGGCGCTGCCCTACGAGGCCGCCCTGCGCGAACACTTCTCGGTGGTCACCCCGCTCGGCCAAAGCGGCGGCTACAAGCTCTGCGAGGCCCGCCGATGAGCGGTCCGGCCAGCGTGCGCGCCGATCGGCTGCTGGCCAATCTCGGCTACGGATCACGCCGCGAGGTGCAGGGCCTGATGGCCACGGGGGCCGTCACCCTTGACGGCGCGCGCCTGCACGATCCGGGACGCAAGCTCGCCGCGGGGCCGGAGCTGGCCGCGCGGATGTGCGTCGAGGGCGCGCCTCTGGATCCGCCGCCGCCCCTGAACCTGATGATCCACAAGCCGCTGGGCGTGGTCTGCTCACATCACGAACCCGGGCGAAGCCTCTACGAGCTGTTGCCGAGCCGCTGGCGGCGGCGCACGCCGTTGCTGTCAACCATCGGCCGGCTCGACCTGGACACCACCGGCCTGCTGCTGCTGACCGACGATGGGGCGTTTCTCCACCGGGTGATCTCGCCCCGGCGTCATGTTGCCAAACGCTATCACGTGACCCTCGCCGGACCCCTGGCGGGAGGAGAAGAGGACCGGTTCGCGGCCGGCGATCTGATGCTCGAAGGCGACACCGCGCCCCTCGCCCCGGCCAGGCTCGAAGCCCTCACGCCGACCACTGTGTGGCTGACCATCACCGAGGGTCGCTATCATCAGGTGCGCAGGATGTTCGCGGCCGTCGGCGCCCGGGTGACCGCCCTGCATCGCGACCGCATCGGCGCCCTCGACCTGCCCGGCGATCTGGCGCCGGGACGCTTTCGCATCCTCTCCGGCGCCGAACAGGCCGCGCTGTTCTCAGCCTGAGGCGCGTCGCTCAGAAGGCGGGGGAATCGTCCGCCGAATGCTTCGGCGCCTTGGACGGGGAGGCGTCGTCGCCGATCGAGTTGGACCCCGAACCCTCGCCGGGTCCGATGAGCACCGGCGGTCTGGACTGGGGCATGCTGATCCGATCGGGCGTATCGCCGTATTCACGGTGCAGCGAATAATAGCGCGCCCTCACCGGCGCCGCGGGACCGCCGGCGGCGGGGCCGGTGGCGACCACCATCGGCGACGACGGCGCCGCTCGGGCCGTCTCGGACCTTTCCGGCGGCGGCGGCGGGCTCGCCGGCTCGGGCGGCGGCGACGGCCGCGACCGCCGCGCCGGCGGCGAGGCGGGCGCCTGGGGGGATGGATAGGCCCGGGCGATCGGAACGTAGGCATCGGCGGCGGGCGCCTCCGGGCGCTCGTAGCGGCTGGCCATTTCCGCGGCCGGCGGGGCGTAGGCCACCGGGGCGACGGGACGCGCGTAGGGCGGAGGCTCATCGAGCGTTCGCGCCGGGGCCTTGCCGGCCCAGCTCAGAAAGGCGCCGTGATAGGGCGCGGTTGCTCCAGAGCCGCTTTGGGCCATGTCCGCGGATTGTCCGGCCGGCTCCGGGCCATAGCGGTCTTCGGCCGCCGCGGCGCCGGCGGCGGCGACGGCGGTGAGAATGAGGATCGAGGCGAAACGCATGGCTGTTCCCGATGTCCTGGTCGCGGTGCGCCTTGGACCGACGCTTGCAAGTCAGGCCGACGGTCGCCTAACGCCCCCGCCACCAGACCAGCGCCCGTCTCTCCAGGCTTTGGAAGAGCGCGTGCAAGATCGCGGCCATCAGGGCCAGGGTGATGATGGCGGCGAACATCTTGGCGGTCTGCAGGCGGTTGCCGGCTTCCATGATCCGCCAGGCGAGACCCTGGCTGCCGCCCGAGCCGGCGACGAACTCCGCCACCACCGCGCCGATGATCGCGGCGCCGGCGGCGACCTTGTGGCCCTCGATCACGAACGGCGTCGCCGAGGGAATACGCAACCGAAGCAGCCGCTGCCAGCCGCTCGCGCCGTAGAGATCGAACAGCCGTTCCAGATCGGGATCGGCCGACGCCAGGCCCCGCGCCATGCCCGAGAAGATCGGGAAGAAGGCCGCGATGGTCGCCAGGGCCACGATCGCCCGTCCCGGATGATCGACCCCGGCCCAGATCACGAACAGCGGGGCCACGGCCACGATCGGCGTCACCTGCAGGGCCACGGCGAGCGGGCGCACCGCCTGGTCCAGCGTCCGGCTCGCCGCCACGCCCGCCGCCAGCAGGGTGGCGAACAGGCTCGCCGCGATCAGCGCTTCCAGCGCCATGGAAAAGGTCCGCCACGCGGCCATCGCAAGCGATGGCGCGTTCTGGACCAGGGCGCCCGCGATCGCCGATGGCGCGGGAAGAAAATAGGTCGGCACACGCAACGCCGCGCAGGCGACCTGCCAGACGCCGAGCAGCACCGCGATCAACACCCATGGGGCCAGCAGTCTGGCGAGACGGTTCATGCCGAGGCGCCCATGGCGGCGGCCAGGCGCCTGGACACCGCCTCGGCGGCATGTCGGAACGCCTCCGAGGTTCGAAACCCGGGCGGCCGAGGAAAGCTCTGTTCCAGCGCCGTCTCGCCGGCCTCCCGGCCCGGTCCCCGGGTCAAGACGACGACGCGATCGGCCATATAGACCGCCTCCTCGACATTGTGGGTGACGAACACCATCGCCGGGCGCTCCTCCGCCCAGATCGAAAGCACGTCGTCGGCCAGGGCGCGCCGGGTGATCTCATCGAGGGCCGCGAACGGCTCGTCGAGGAGCAGCAGCTTCGGTTCGGTGACCAGGGCGCGGGCGAGCGAGGCGCGCATCGCCATTCCTCCGGAGAGCTGCGCCGGCCGGGCCCGGCAGGCGTCCGCGAGGCCAACACGCCGGAGCGCCCGCACCGCCAGCGCCCTGGCCGCCTTGGGCTTCATTCCCTTCAGTTCGAGCGGCAGGGCGACGTTTGCCCGGGCGTCCATCCATGGGGCCAGGGTCGGCGACTGGAAGACCACCGAGGTCTCTCCCCGCGCGATCGACCGCCGCACGGCGCCCCGGGTCGGCGCCTCAAGCCCCGCCAGCAGGCGCAGGGCGGTGGATTTGCCGCACCCCGAGGCCCCGACCAGAGCCACGATCTCGCCGGCATGGAGCCGGAGGCTGAAGGGACCGAGCGCCGCGCCGCGCCCCGGATAGTCGACCTCGGCGGCGTCCAGCTCGACGAGCGCGCCGCCGGCGAGGATTTGGCCAGCCAAGTCTAGGGCGCCGCCGGCGGCAGGAACTGGAGGGTATAGGCGTCGCGATAGTTCAGTGACTTGGGATAGACGCCTTCATCCGAAGCCATCCTGAAGAACGCCGCCCAGCGCGCGTCGGTCATCGTCCCCGGCGCGACCGTCGCCCCGGCGTCGCCATCGACGATGCCATGGCGGCGCATCTTGTCCCGGGCCTGGGCCAGCACATCCTCGCTCATCTCGGGATTGTCCTTGAGGATCAGCGCGTCGCCGGGCCCAGGATCGCCATGCAGATAGGCCCGCCAGCCAGCGGCCGAGGCGGCCACGAACGCCCGGATCTCGGCCGGCTTCGAGGCCGTCAGACTATCCGGGGCCAGCACCATCGCCGCATAGCCGGGGAAGCCCTCGTCGGCCAGCAGGAACACCGCCGGGGTCATGTGGGCCTGTTTTTCCAGCGTATAGGGCTCGGAGGTCAGATAGCCCTGCTGGACGATCCGCTTGTCGGCCAGGAACGGGGCGTTGTTGAAATTGTACTTGCGCACCTGGGCGTCGGTGAAGCCGTACTTCGCCTTGAGCCACAGCCAGAAGGCGCTGATCGAGGCGTCGGCCAGGAGGATCGGATGGCCCTTCATGTCGGCGATCGAGGCGATGCCGGCGTCGGGGTGGGCGATGAGCACCTGGGGGTCCTTCTGCATGAACGCCGCGACCGCCCGCACCGGCACGTGCTCGCTGGCGAGGTTCATGACGATGAAGCTGTTGGACCCGATGCCCAGCTCGACCGCCCCGGACGCCACCAGTTGGGGCACGTTGACGCCCGGGCCGCCGGGAATGATGGTCACCGCCAGACCGCGCCTAGCGTATTCGCCGGTCGCCAGGGCCTCGTAGAAGCCGCCGTGCTCGGCTTCAGCCCGCCAGTCGGTGGCGAAGCGGATCGGCGCCAGGGCGGCGGCCCTGGTGTTTTCGGTGGCGCGTTGCGAACAGCCGGTCGCGACAAGCGCCACCGCGATCAACGCCCACTTCAAAGTTCTCATCGCCCCCGCTCCCGTCACTCCGGGCGAAGTTAGGCCGCGCCGCCCGGCGAGCCAAGCGGCTCTTCGCCGGGCGTCTGGTCCGGGCCGCTACTCGACTTTGGCGTCGATGACGCGCACCGCGTCGCCGGCGGCGGCGGCGACGATCTCGGAGATTCCCTCGCACTCGGTCCTGATCAGGTCGAGATCCTCGCACAAGAGATCGGCCCGGGCGGCGACGAAATCCTGCGGCGTGCGGCACTGGGTCAGCATGAAAAGGCCGCGCACGCCGTTGCGGTACCGCCTCTGGGCCAGCCGCAGCCAGGCCAGCGCCGAGGCCCCCGCTTCGCCGGCCATGACCGCGCCCAGCGGCTCGCCGGCGGCGGGGCCGGAGCCTCCCGTCATGGCTTGATCGGCCGGAACCGCGGTGAGGGTCGGGACGCGCATGATGTCTGTTGCAATGCACCATTTCGTGCCGCAACGCAAGAAAAAAGGGTGAATTCTTGCCGCCGGACGAGCGGAAGGGCGGCAATCCGAGTCGCCCCGGACACCGCCCTGCCACCCAAGTCCTCGCGGACTTGCGTCTTCCGGATCCAGGTTTTGGTCGGTGGTTTCGGAGTCGCCCCCGATCCCGCCGCCGCCATCCTGCACCGCTCCCACACCCAGGTCGCCCCGGGCGCTCACGGGCTCCGATGCTTCCGGCGTCCCTCCCGAAGGTTTCCCTCCGAGGTCGTGGCCGCCGGCTCCTTCGACAATGCGAAGGTGAACCGGACGCGGTCGGCCCCGCAAGCCCCACGCCGGTCGCGCCTGTGCGCCGATTTCGAGGGAGCTGTGCACAACCGGTGGATATTTGCTCATACAACCCGGAAAACGGTATATTTTCAGTCGTTTGAACTATCCACCGGAGAGAGCGCCACCGGCCGGGTCAAGCGCTCGCGCAGTTCCTCGAGAACGAACCATTCGTCTTCGGCTTTCGCCAGGGCCGATCTGGCCGCCGACAGGCCTTGCGAGACCCGTTCGAAAGCCGCCGGGTCGCGGCCATAGAGGCCGGCGTCGGCGAGACTCTGTTCATGCCCGGCGATCTCGGCGGCGAGGGCGGCGAGCCTCGCCTCGAGCTCGGCCAGGCGCCGCGCGTCCCTGAATGACAGTTTGACCGGGGCGGCCACCGGACGGGATGCTCCCGCGGCCCGGGGAGCGGCGGTCTTCGGCGGTTTGGCGTCCGGCGTGAAGAAGCCTGGATTCTGGAGGGTCAGATCCGACCAGCCGCCGGGCGTCTCGACCGCGCCTCCCCTGCCGTCCAGGGCGATGGTCGAGGTCGCCAGGCGGTCGATGAAGTCGCGGTCGTGGCTGACCAGGATCAGGGTGCCGGCGTAGTCGGCCAGCACGTCCTCGAGCAGGTCGAGGGTTTCGATGTCGAGGTCGTTGGTCGGCTCGTCGAGGACCATCAGGTTCGACGGCCTGGCCAGCGCCCGGGCCAGCAGCAGGCGGTTTCGCTCGCCGCCCGAAAGGCTCGCCACCGGCTGGCGGAGCTGGTCGTCGCGGAACAGGTAGTCGCGGGCGTAGGCGGCGACATGGCGCGGCTGGCCCTGGACCATCACCTGATCGCCGCCCAGCGGGGCCAGCGCCTGGACCAGGGTCAGATCGGCGGCGAGGTCGATGCGCGCCTGATCGATGTAGGCGATGTCGAGGTTCGATCCCAGGCGAACCGAACCGGAATCGGGCGGGATTTCGCCGAGCAGCAGCTTGACCAGCGTGGTCTTGCCGGCCCCGTTGGCGCCGACGATCGCCACCCGGTCGCCCTTGATGATGCGGGTGGAAAAGTCCCTCAGCAAGGTGCGTTCGCCGTAGGTCTTGCAGAGCTTCCTGGCTTCGATCACCCGGCGTCCGGACGGCGCCCCGACTCCGGCGCCGATGGCCATCGAGCCTGCGGACAGTCGCAGGCGCTCGGCCTTGTCCGCCCTCAGCGCCACCAGCCGCCGGCGACGGCCCTCGTTTCGGGTCCGGCGGGCGGTGACCCCGTGGGTCATCCAGTGAGCCTCGCGCGCGATGGCGACGTCGAGCCGGCGTTCCTCCTCGGCGTCGGCGGCCGATATGCCGGCGGCCCAGTCTTCGAAGTCGCCGAAACCGGCGTCCAGCCGGCGCACCCGGCGGCCTTCGAGCCAGAAGCATCGGGTCGTGGCGCGGGTCAGGAAGGCGCGGTCGTGGCTGACCATCAGCAGGGAGGCGCCGATGCGCCCCAGCCGGGCTTCCAGCGTCTCGATGGCCAGGATGTCGAGGTGGTTGGTGGGCTCGTCCAGCAGCAGGACATCCGGCGCTTCGGCGAAGGCGCGGGCCAGGGCCGCGCGGCGGGCCTCGCCGCCGGAAAGACCGGCCGTGGGCCGCGCGGGGTCGAGCCCAAGCCCTTCCAGCGCCGCTTCGGCCGCGTGCCGCGGCGCCCCGCCGGCGCTGGCGTGCTCGATCAGGCGCTCGCCGTCGATCACCGGTTCCTGGCGGACCAGAGCGATCTTCAGCCCCGGCTTGACGAACCGCTCGCCCGAATCGGGCGCGGTGGCGCCAGCCAGGATGCGCAGCAGCGTGGACTTGCCCGCCCCGTTGCGGCCCACCAGGCAGGCGCGGCCGCGCGCCTCGAGGCCCAGATCGACGCCGTCGAACATCAGCCGCCGTCCATCGAGGAGGCGCACATCGCGAAGGGCGAGAACCGGAACGGCCATGACCCGCCAATAGCATGCCGCGCCTTACCGACGGCGCCGGCAGGGTCTAGGACAGGGGCCGTGATGGCGACGAGACCTTTCTGGGAAACCAAGACCCTGGCGGCGATGACCGTGCGCGAATGGGAGAGCCTGTGCGACGGCTGCGGACTCTGCTGCCTGGTCCGCTACGAGGACGAAGACACCGGCGAGATCATGCCCACGCGCGTGGCCTGCCGCCTGTTCGACGCCGCGGCCTGCGCCTGCGCCGACTACCTCCATCGCCGCCGCCAGGTGCCCGATTGCATCAAGCTCACGCCCGGCAACATCGAAACCTTGAAGTGGATGCCGCCCAGTTGCGCCTACCGCCGGCTGGACGAGGGCAAGACCCTGCCCGACTGGCATCCCCTGCTCACCGGCGATCCCCAGAGCGTCCACGACGCCGGGGTTTCGGTGCGTGGACAGACGGTCAACGAGGACTGCCTCGAACACCCGGAAGACGCCATGGACTTCGCCGCGCCGGAACTGCTCGTTGATCGCAGCGGCGGTTGACAGAGCAATCGGGTGAACGACAACTCGTCGGTCGGCGCCGGCGGAAGGCAAGAAGGAATGAACCACCAAGGCACGAAGAGCACGAAGCAGGTCACGAATGGGTCGATTTGGCGCTTCGCGCGAAGCGCATTGCGGCCTTCTTCGTGCTGTCCTTCGTGATCTTCGTGTCTTGGTGGTTGAAAAATGGGTTCAGCCGAACGCGCCGCGGCGGTTGGTGAGCGCGCGCCCCCGATGTGGCAAAACCGCCACAGTCCCTCTTGCGCCGCCGGCCCCTTGGCTTAACTGACAGCCTGCGGCGCCCCGCCGCCGCTTCGAGCAGAGGAACCGCCGTTGGCGCAGGATCCCTATCAGGAACTGGGTGTTTCGCGCGGGGCGAGCGCGGACGAGGTCCGCAAGGCCTTTCGCAAGCTGGCCAAACAGCACCATCCCGACAAGAATCCCGGCAACAAGGCTTCGGAGGAGAAATTCAAGCGCGCCAGCGGCGCCTTCGATCTGCTCGGCGATCCCGACAAGCGCAAGAAATTCGACGCCGGCGAGATCGACGCCGATGGCCGCGAGACCATGCGCGGCTATGGCGGCTCGCCCTATGGGCCGGGCGCGGGCCAGGGCGGCGGCTTCCGCTCGACGGAATTCGAAGGGGTCGATCTCAACGACATCCTGGGCGAGATGTTCTCCGGGCGGGGTGGTGGGCGGGGCGGCGGCTTTCCCTCGCGCGGCGCCGACGTGCGGGCGCGCCTGGAGATCGATCTCGAAGAAGCCATCAAGGGCGGCAAGAAGCGCATCTCCTTTGCCGATGGCCGCACGCTCGACATCTCGATCCCCAGGGGGGCCGCGGACGGCCAGACGCTCCGCCTCAAGGGCCTGGGTTCTCCCGGCCGGGCCGGCGCCGGGGACGCCCTGATCGAACTCGCGATCCGCCCGCACCCGATCTTCCGCCGCGAGGGCGACGCCCTGGTCATGGACCTGCCGGTTTCCGTGCCCGACGCCGTGCTCGGCGGCAAGGTCGAAGCCATGACCCCGGAGGGACCGGTGACCCTGGCCGTGCCCAAGGGCTCCAATTCCGGCGCCACCCTGAGGCTCAAGGGCCGGGGTCTGAGCGACCCTGGCGGCCGTCGCGGCGATCTCTACGCCCGCCTCGTCGTCACCCT
This sequence comes from Caulobacteraceae bacterium, assembly GCA_035648435.1. Classification (GTDB taxonomy): domain Bacteria; phylum Pseudomonadota; class Alphaproteobacteria; order Caulobacterales; family Caulobacteraceae; genus Acaudatibacter. The sequence continues at coordinate 10,380 of DASRLN010000072.1, read as the reverse complement.
GCCCGAGGGCGGGGACGCGGACCTCGACAAATTCGCCGCCGAGTGGCGCCGGGACCGCCCCTATACGCCGCGGCGCCGGCCATGATCCGGCGACGCGCCGCTCGCGCCCGGCGCATTCAGCCCCCGTTCAGCGGCCGGCGTCCATGGCGCTCGACGATGAGCCGGTCCCTCGCTCTCATCGCCGCCCTGCTGCTTTCGAGCGCGACGGCGTCCGGCGTCCTGGCCCAGACCGCGCCGTCCCCGCCGGGCGTCCGGCCGGCGCCCAACTCCCTCGGCGCGGACTGGCGAGAGCAGCAGACAGAGGCCCGGCAGGGCGTCAAGCGTGGTCATCTGGCGCCCCTGAACCAGGTCATCGCCCAGATCCGGCGGCGGACCCCGGGAAGGCAGCTGGACGCCGGCATCGAATACCGCGGCGAGCGGCCGGTGTACCGGGTGCGCTGGGTGACCACCGGCGGCAGGCGGATCGATTACATCGTCGATGGGGCCACCGGCGCCATCCTGAGCGGAGGCTAGGCTCGATGAGGATTCTTCTGGTCGAGGACGACCCTGATCTGTCGCGCCAACTGAAGGCCGCGCTCGCCGATGCGGGGTATGCCGTGGACCATGCCCCCGATGGCGAGGAAGCCAGGTTTCTCGGCGAGACCGAACCCTACGACGCCATCGTGCTCGACCTGGGCTTGCCCAAGATCGATGGCGTCTCGGTGCTCGAGGCCTGGCGGCGGGCGCACCTGGCCACACCGGTGTTGATCCTCACCGCCCGCGGCTCATGGAGCGAGAAAGTGGCCGGATTCGACGCCGGCGGCGACGATTATCTCACCAAGCCGTTTCATACCGAGGAGCTGCTGGCGCGGTTGCGCGCGCTCTTGCGCCGTTCCGCCGGCCATGCCGAGCCGAGTCTCTCCTGCGGCGCCCTGCGGCTCGATCCGCGCGCAGCGCGGGCGTCGGTCGGCGGCGAGCCCCTGCGGCTGACCTCGCTGGAGTATCGGCTCCTGCATTACCTGATCATGCATCAGGATCGGGTGATCAGCCGCACCGAACTGGTGGAACATCTCTACGATCAGGATTTCGATCGCGATTCCAACACCATCGAGGTGTTCGTCGGCCGCCTGCGCAAGAAGATCGGTCCCGACCGCATCCAGACCATGCGCGGCCTGGGCTACCGGCTGACCGCCCTGGAGGGCGAGGCGAACGGAGCGTGAAGACCGGGCGACCGCGCCAGCAGTCCCTCGTTCGGCGCCTGGTCGCGCTGGCGGCCGCCTGGAGCCTGGCGGTCCTGATCGTGGCCGCCCTGGCGATTTCCGCCTTCTTCAGCCACGCTTCGACCGTGCGCTTCGACGACGAACTCGCCGATACGGTGGATGGACTGCTGGCCGGCACGTCGGTGGATGAAAACGGCGAGGTCGCCGCGCCCGCCCTCACCGACCCGCGCGCCACGCGCGCCTATTCCGGCGACTACTGGGAGATCGCCGTAGCCGGCGGCGCGGGCGGCCTTCACGCGGTGGCCCCGTCGAGGTCGCTCTGGGACACGGTCCTGGCGCCGCCGGCGGAGCCCGCCCTGCTGGACCGGGCGCGAGGCAGGACTCAGTTTTACGACAGCAAGGGTCCGGCCGGGCAAAGGCTCCGGGTCGCGGTGCTGCAGGCGCGGCTGCCGGGCTCGAAATCGCCGCTCTATTTCATGGCCGCGGAGGATCGCTCGCCGGTCGATCGCGACGTCCGGACCTTCGCCACCACCATCGCCGGGGCCCTGGTGCTGCTGGGCGCGGGGCTGATGGCGGCGGTGTTTCTGCAGGTGCGGATCGGTCTTCAGCCGCTGTTCGCGCTGCGCCGCGAGGTCGCCGCCGTGCGCACGGGCAAGGCCGACCGCGTGGCCGGGGACTATCCAAGCGAACTCGAACCCCTGGCCACCGAGCTGAACGCGCTGGTGATGCACAACCACGAAGTCGTCGAGCGGCAGAGAACCCACGTCGGCAACCTCGCCCACGCCCTCAAGACGCCGCTCTCGGTGATGCTGACCGAAGCGGAGCAGCAACCCGGCAGCCTCGCCCGGGTGGTCACGCGCCAGGCCGAGACCATGCGTCAGCAGGTCGATCACCACCTTCGCCGCGCCCGCGCCGCCGCGCGGGCCCAGGGCCGGGGCGAACGCACGCCGGTGGCCCCGATTCTCGAGGAGCTCGGTCGCACTCTCGAAAGGATTCATCTCCACAAGGGGGTGATCGTCGATTGGCGTTGTCCCGAGCAGCTCTGGTTCCGGGGAGAACGCCAGGATCTGCTGGAGATGGCCGGAAACACCATGGAAAACGCCTGCAAGTGGTGCGCCGGCCGCGTGCGCGTCACCGCCGCCGTCGCCGGCCCGGCGCGGTTCTCGCTGGACATCGAGGACGACGGACCGGGCCTGCCGCCCGAGCAATACGACGAGGTTCTGCGGCGGGGCGCGCGGCTGGACGAGAGCGCGCCGGGCTCGGGCCTGGGTCTGGCGATCGTCGATGAACTGGCCCGCGCCTACGGCGGCGCGGTGAGCCTGGCGGCGTCGGCGATGGGCGGGCTCAAGGTGTCGGTGGCCCTGCCGCGAGCCGACGCGTGAACCGGCGCGGCAATCCCCTCGCGGGGCGGGACCCGCGCCGGCTCTCGCCGTCCCGCCCGATTCTGGCGTAACGGGAGCCATGATCGTGTTCTGGATCGCGGCGGCTCTGTTGGCGGCCGGCGCCTCGGCCCTGATCCTCGGCCGCGCCGCCGCCGTCGCCGGCGACACCGGCGAGGACCCCACCGTGGCGGTCTATCGCCGCGCCCTGGCCGAGATCGACGACCTGGCCGATCGCGAGCTGATCGCGGAGGACGAACGGCGCGCCGCCCGGACCGAGGCCGCGAGACGCCTGATCAACGCCGCCGACGGCGCCCCGCGCGTCGGCCAGTCAGCCTCGCGGCGGACGATGCTGATCATCGCCGGATCGATCCCCCTGGCGGCGGTCGCGCTCTATTTCCTGCTCGGTTCGCCTGGGCTGGCCGACCAGCCGTTTGCCGGCCGCCTGGCGGCCTGGCGAGCGCACCCCGAGCGTTATCAGTCGCCCGAACTGGCCGCCGCCTTGCGATCGCTCGCCGCCCAGCACCCGAACGATCCCGAACCGTTGCGTCACCTGGCGGCGCTGGACCTTTCCCTGGGCGACGCCAACGGCGCCGTCCACGCGCTGCGCAAGGCCGACGCGATCGCCCCCGGCCGGCCCGAGATCCTCGCCCCGCTCGGCGAGATCCTGGTGCTCAAGGCGCGCGGAACGGTCGGCGCCGACGCCCAGGCGATATTCCGCGAAGTCATCCAGCGCGATCCGCGCTCGCCGAGTGCGCGCTATTACCTGGGCCGCGCCAGGATCGCCGGGGGGGACCGGGCGGGCGGCCTTTCCGACTGGCGCGGCCTTCTCGCCGACCTTTCGACCGACGATCCCCGGCGCGCCATGTTGTCGCGGGACATCGCCTCGGTCGAGACGACCGGCGCCCCGGACCTGAACACGCCGCTCCAGCCCGCCGAACGCTCGGCGATGTCGGGCGCCATTCGCGGCATGGTCGATGGCCTCGCCTCGCGTCTGGCCGCGCATCCCGACGATCCACAGGGCTGGGTCCGCCTGGTCCGCGCCTACACCGTGCTGGGCGAGGCCGACAAGCGGGAGGCCGCCCTGGACCAGGCGCGGCGGCGGTTCGCCGGTGAGCCGGCCATTCTCGCCGAGCTCGACGCCGCCCGGAAAAGTCCGGACTGAAGGGGCGACCGCGTGGCCCTCCTCCCCAGATCCCGAACCGCCCGGCGGCGTCTGATGGTGGTGGCGACCGCGGCTCCGATCCTGGCGCTGGCCGCCGGGCTCGCGCTGTGGGGCCTGCGCGGGTCGATTTCGTATTTCTACACGCCGGCGCAAGCAATGAAGGCGCATGTTTCCCCCGGCCGCGCCATCCAGCTGGGCGGCCTGGTCAGGGTCGGCAGCGTCACCAAGCGCGCCGATGGAGAGGTTGACTTCGTGATCGCCGATCGGCTCGCCAGTTCACCCGTCAGCTACCGCGGAGATCTGCCCGATCTGTTTCGGGAGGGCCAGGGGGTGGTGGCGATCGGCGCCTACGACCGCGACGGCCGGTTCGTAGCCAGCAACATCCTGGCCAAGCATGACGAACGCTACATGCCCCGCGAACTCACCAAGGCTCTGAAATCACAGGGCGAATGGAGAGGCGGAGGGGCCGCGCCGAGCTATGATCGGAAGGCTGGGCCGTCATGACCGCGGAACTCGGCCAGTTCGCCCTCGTCCTCGCCCTGTGCCTGTCGCTGGCCCAGGCGGCGCTGTCCTTCGCCGGCCGGGCGCGCAACGATCGCGGCCTCGCCGGCGCCGGCCAGGGTGCGGCCCTGGCCGCCTTCCTCGCCGTCGCCATCGCCTTCGGCTGCCTGATTCACGCCTTCATGACCTCGGACTTTTCGGTCAGCAACGTCGCGGCCAATTCGCACACCGAAAAGCCCCTGATCTACAAGATCGCCGGCGCCTGGGGGAGCCACGAAGGCTCGATCCTGCTGTGGTGCTTCATCCTGACCGCCTACGGCGCCCTGCTCGCCTGTTCGCGGGGACTGCCGTCCGGCCTCAAGGCGCTGACCGTCGCGGTCCAGGGCAGCCTCGGGACGCTGTTCATCGGCTACATGGTCTTCGCTTCCGATCCGCTCCTCCGCCTGGCCAATCCGCCGGTCGAGGGACGATCGCTGAACCCGCTGCTGCAGGACCCAGCCCTCGCCGCTCACCCGCCGTTCCTCTACGCCGGCTACGTCGGCTTCTCGGTGGTCTTCTCGCTCGCCGTCGCGGCCCTGATCGAGGGCCGCGTCGATAGCGCCTGGGCGCGGTGGGTGCGGCCGTGGACTCTCGCCGCCTGGAGCCTGCTGACGGTCGGCATCACCCTGGGCGCCTTCTGGGCCTATTACGAACTCGGCTGGGGCGGCTGGTGGTTCTGGGACCCGGTCGAAAACGCCAGCCTGATGCCCTGGCTCGCGGGAACCGCCCTGCTCCACTCCGCGGTGGTGACCGAGAAGCGCGGCGCCCTGGCCGCCTGGACCGCCTTTCTCGGCCTCTGCGCCTTCACCCTGTCGATGCTGGGCGCCTTCCTCGTCCGTTCCGGGGTGCTCACTTCGGTTCACGCCTTCGCGATCGACGAGAAGCGGGGCGTCCTGCTGCTGTGCATCCTGGCGCTCGCCGCCGGAGGCGGCTTCGGCCTGTTCGCCTGGCGGGCGCCGCGGCTGAAGGATCAGTCGGTGTTCGCGCCGGTCAGCCGCGAAAGCGCGCTGGTCGTCAACAACATCATCCTTTCGGCCGTGACCACCACCGTCCTCACCGGAACCCTGTGGCCCCTGGTCCTGCTGGCCTTCGGCAAGCAGGGCGGCGTCGGCGCGCCGTACTTCAACCTCGTGGTCGGGGTCCTGATGACCCTCGCCTTCCTGATCCTGCCCGTCGCCCCGTTCCTGGCCTGGAAGCGCGGGGACGCCCTGGGCGCGCTGCGGCGGCTGTCCTTCGCCGCCGCCGCCGCCTTCGGGGTCGGGCTGCTGGTCCTGCTGCTCACCAGTCCCCGAAAAGGGCTCGCCGCGCTATCGGTGGCCGTCGGCGCGTGGCTGGCGGCGGGGGCGGTCACCGAGATGCTGGTCCGGGTCCGGGCGTTCCAGGCTCCGTGGCCGGAGGTCGGGCGCCGGTTGAGCGGCCTGCCCCGGGGGACCTGGGGCATGAGCCTCGCCCACCTGGGCCTGGGCGTATTCGCCATGGGCGCCGCCTTCGAGACCGCCTGGCGCGTGGAATCGGCCGAGGTGCTCACCGCCGGCGGCGGCCTGAGCCTGGGCGCCTATCACCTCACCCTGGATGGCGTGAGCGAGGCTCCCGGACCCAACTACGACGCCGAGCGGGGGGTGATTTCGGTGGTCGATCGTTCCGGACACCCGGTCTGCACGGCCCGTCCGGAACGCCGCACCTACGACACCGGCGGCCAGACGACCACCCAGGTCGCCATCTGCCCCAAGGCCCTCGACGATATCTACATCGTCCTGGGCGAGCGTCGGATCGCGCCGGGCGGCGGATCGTCCTGGCTGGTGCGCGCCTACTGGAACCGGTGGGCGCACCTGCTGTTGCTGGGTCCCCTGCTGATGGCGATCGGAGGCGCGCTTTCCCTTTCCGATCGCCGGCTGAGGCTGGCCCCCGGTCGGCGGCGGACGCCGGCGGCGGTCCTGGCCCCCGCCGAATGAACCTCGCCCGGCCAGCGGCGATCCTCGCGGCGATCCTCTGCCTGGCCGCGTCGAGCGATCCCGATGAACGCCTGACGGACAGCCGCCAGGAGGCGCGGGCGCGGGCGCTATTCCAGGAGACGCGCTGCCTGGTCTGCCAGGGCCAGTCCATCGATGATTCGGATTCCGAACTGGCCCACGACCTGCGGCGAATCATCCGCGGGCAGGTCGCCGCTGGCCGAAGCGACGGCGCGATCCGCGATTTTCTGGTCGCGCGCTATGGGGAATTCGTCCTCTTCCGTCCCAGGCTCACGGCGACCAACACGCTGCTGTGGGGCGCGCCGTTCCTCGCCGCCGGGCTGGGCGTCGTGCTCTTCCTCCGTCGCCGAAAGACCAGGGACGCCGTGGCCGCTCTCACCTCCGAGGAAGAGGCCCGCCTGGCGGCCCTGCGCGGCGATGACGCCTTTGACACCTTGCCGCCTGAAAGCGGCTGCAACAAAGCCGCCGCCATAACCGAAAGGTAACTTGAAGAGCGCTCGCGCTTGCCGCCATCCACACCTAGATTAGAGGCGCCCGGCCGCCTACATCACGCCGGGAGTGAGGAATGAAAAGATGCCCGTCAACCGAACCCATGTTTTTGTAGGCGCCCTGGCCGGCGCCGGCGTCGCGGTGGCCGCCATGGCCGGCGGCGGAATGCACGCGCCCGGCCATGTTTCGGACTTCGGCATGCGGCCGATCAAGGTCTCGACCGCCGGCGGCTTCGCGCCCGCGCCCGGCGCGCCGCAATCGTTCGCCGACATCGTCGAGAGGGTTTCACCCGCCGTGGTGTCGATCAACGTGACTTCCAAAGTCGATGTTTCGGCGTATCGCAAGGTTCCGGGCTTCGAGAACTTCCCGTTCGACATCATTCCCAAGGGCCAGGGACAGGGTCAGGAAGGGGGCGAAGGCGATTCGCCGCGGCCCCCGAAGCAGCAGTCTTCCGGCTCGGGCTTCTTCATTTCCTCCGACGGCTACATCGTCACCAACAATCACGTCATCGACAACGCCGAGGACATCAAGGTCGTCCTCAAGGACGGAAAAGAGCTGAAAGGGGTCGTCGTCGGTCGCGACGAGGGCACCGACCTGGCGGTGGTCAAGGTCCAGGGCCAGGGCTTTCCGTTCGTCGATTTCGAGAACTCCGCCCGGCCGCGGGTCGGCGATTGGGTCCTGGCGCTGGGCAACCCGTTCGGCCTCGGCAACACCGCCACCGCCGGCATCGTTTCGGCCTATAACCGCGACATCGGCGAGACGTTCGTCGACTATATTCAGATCGATGCTCCCATCAATCGCGGCAATTCGGGCGGCCCGACCTTCGACATCTACGGCCGCGTGATCGGCGTGAACACCTCGATCTATTCGCCATCCGGCGGTTCGGTGGGAATCGGCTTCGACATTCCCGCCGACGTGGCCTCGGACATCACCAAGCAACTGATGGCCGGCCACAAGATCGCCCGCGGATACATCGGCGCGACGATCCAGAACCTCAACGAGGAACTCGCCGGGTCATGGGGCTTGGGAGACCGCAAGGGCGCCCAGGTCGCCGACTTGGTGCCCGGGGGACCGGCGGCCCGCGCCGGCCTGCAGTCGGGCGACGTGGTCGTCGCCGTCAACGGCCATCCGGTCACCACCAACGGCGAGATGACCCGCGAGGTGGCGAAGGCTCATGCCGGCGACGTCATCCATCTGGACGTCTTCCGCGACGGCAAGGAACGCTCCGTCGATGTTCACTCCGGGCTGAGGCCCTCGGAAGCCCAGCTGGCCCTGAATGGCGGACCCGGCGGCGACCAGGAGACCGGGCCGGCGGTGATTGGAGCCGAACCTCCCCGGTCGCAGATTCTGGGCATGTCGCTGACGCCGATCAATCCGGCCGCGCGCCGCCAGTTCAGCATCGCCGAGCCGGTGCACGGGGTTCTGGTCGATGGCGTGAAAGGCTCGTCCGACGCCGGCGAGAAGGGCCTGCACCGGGGCGATGTGATCGTCCGGGCCGGTGACCGCGAGGTGGCCAGCGCCAGCGACGTCTCCGCCGCCGTCGGCGAGTGGAGAAAGGCCGGACGCGCCAGCATTCCCCTGGCGATCAATCGCGGCGGTCGCACGCTGTTCGTGCCGATAAAGATCGCGGGATAGGCCGGTCCATCGACTCCGGCGGGGGCGGCCATGCGGATACTGATCGTCGAGGACGACGGCGAGGCGGCGGAGGCCATGGCCAAGGGCCTGGCCGAGGCTGGACACGGCTGCGAGATTTCGGCCGACGGCCTCGCCGGGCTCGAGGCGGCGGGCGGCGGCGGTTTCGATGTGCTCATCGTCGATCGCATGATGCCCCGAATGGACGGCGTGACGATGGTCGGCCGGCTGCGCCAGCAGGGCGACCAGACCCCGGTGCTGTTCCTCTCGGCCCTCGGCGAGATCAACGACCGCGTTGCCGGGCTCAACGCCGGCGGCGACGACTATCTGGTCAAGCCCTACGCCTTCGCTGAACTGATCGCCCGGGTCGAGGCCCTGGCCAGGCGGCGTGAAACGGGTTCGGTCCAGACCGTCCTGCGCGTCGGCGAGCTGGAGATGGATCTCATCGGACGGGTGGTCCGGCGTTGCGACAAGGAGATCGACCTCCAGCCGCGCGAGTTCCAGCTCCTCGAATTCCTCATGCGACACGCGGGACAGTCGGTAACCCGGACCATGCTGCTGGAGAAAGTCTGGGAATATCATTTCGACCCCCAGACCAATGTCATCGACGTGCACATCTCGCGACTGCGGTCGAAGATCGACAAGGAATTCGATCATCCGATGCTGCTGACCGTGCGCGGAGCGGGCTACCGCTTGGAAGCTTGAGAGAAGGGGCGTCCGGCCAATGCGCTTGCCGCGGCTGCTGCGGACCACGCCGTTTCGGCTGACCCTGTTGTTCCTGGCTCTGTTCGCGGCCTCGGCGAGCGCTTTCCTGGCCTATATCTATATCGCCACGGCCGGTGAGGTGTCGCGGCGGGCCGACGCCGGCGTCAGCCGCGAGATCCAATCCCTGGACGCGGTTTATCGCAGTGGCGGGTTCGTCGCGCTCAATCAGGCGGTGATCGAACGCGCCTCGGTAAACCACGGTTTTCTCTATCTATTGATGAGCCGCTCCGGAGCGCCGATTTCCGGCTCCATCGCCCAGTCGCCGGTTCGGGATGGCGAGGGGGATGACTGGGCAAGCTTCATGCTCACCGAGACCGACGCCGACGGCGCGGTGATCAAGCGCCCGGCCCGCGGGCGCGAAGAGCGACTGGGCGGCGGCGAGCTTCTCTTCGTCGGCGCCGACGTCGGCGAGTCGCAATCCTATGTGGTCAAGATCCTGCGGGCGCTGTGGGGCGCGGGCGCTCTGGTGATCGTGCTTGGACTGGCCGGCGGCGTGTTCATCAGCCGCGGCGTGGAACGCAACATGGCGAGCCTCAACGGAGTCATCGAAGCGGTGCGCCGAGGCGAACTCGATGCCCGCGCCACGCTCCGCGGCGCCGGCGACGAATACGACGAACTGGCAACCGGCCTCAATGATATGCTGGACCGCCTTCAACGATCGATCGCGGGCCTGCGCCATGCCGGCGACGCCATCGCCCACGACCTGCGCTCGCCTCTGACGCGGCTTCGCGCCCGCCTGGAAGCGGCCATGATCGAGGCCGACGCCGGCCGCGCCGACCCCAGGGCCGCCCTCCATCAGGCTCTCGACGACGCCGACGGCGTACTGCGCACTTTTGCCGCGGTGCTGGCGATCGCCCGGCTCGAGGCCGCCGGCGACGCGCCCAACCAGGCGATCTTCGACCCCGCCGTCCTGGCGGCCGACGTGGCGGAACTCTACGAACCCCTGTGCGAGGATAAGGGCCTCGACTTCAGGGCCGAACTGACGCCCGGCCTGCACCTCGTCGGCAACCAGGAATTCATCGCCCAGGCCCTGGCCAATCTGCTCGACAACGCGGTCAAATACACCCCATCCACCGGCGCGATCATGCTCCGGGTCCGCAGGCGGTCGTCGGGCGACATCGAGTTCTCGGTGACCGACACCGGACCGGGTGTCGCCGAGGAGGACCGAGCCTCGGTAATTCAGCGTTTCGTGCGGCTGGAGAACAGCCGCAACCAGCCGGGGGCGGGGCTGGGGCTGTCGC
>DASRLN010000071.1:0-23039 GCA_035648435.1 Caulobacteraceae bacterium | reverse complement strand
GCGCCGTGACGGAGGGGGCGCAAGGCAGTGGGCGCGATGCCGACGTCGTCGTCCTGGCTTGTCTCAGGGAAACAGCCGCCGGGTCGTCCACCCCTCCCCCGCCCGCTCGAAGACCAGCCGCTCGTGGAGGCGGAAAGGCCGCTCGCGCCAGAATTCGATGGTGGCCGGCGCCAGGCGGTAGCCCGACCAGTGCGGCGGCCGGGGAATCCTGCCGAGGCCGTATTTCAGGGCGACCTCGGCGACGCGCCTTTCCAGCGCCAGGGCGCCGGGCGCCTCCCGCGACTGGTCCGAAGCCCAGGCCCCGATCTGGGCCGAGCGGGCGCGGGTGGCGAAATAGGCGTCCGCCTCCGCCGCCGAGACCGGCGACACCGCGCCGCGCGCCCGCACCGACCGGCGCAGGGACTTCCAGTGGAACATCAGCGCCGCGCTCGGGTTGGCGGCCAGCTGGACGCCCTTGGCGCTCTCGGTATTGGTATAGAAGACGAAACCCGCCGCATCGACGGCCTTGAGCAGCACCATACGGCAGTCCGGCAGGCCATCGGCGCCGACCGTCGCCAGGGCCATGGCGTTGGCCACGTCCGGCTCGGCGGCCGTCGCCTCCCGGAGCCAGGCCTCGAACAGGGCCACCGGATCGCCGTCGGTCGGCAACGGCGCCGCCGCGTCGCCGACGAGCTTCACGTAGTCGTCCTCGGCGGGACTGCGGGGAATGAGGGGCGGCCGGCTCATCCGCCCCGCTATATCGCGGATGAGGGGGCGAGGCGAAGAGTCGTGCTTAACCAAGTGTTGACCAAGTCGCGGCCAAGCTGGCGGCATGAACGCTCCGACATCCTGGTGTCTCACCGCCAACGAGGCGCGGGCCATTCTGCGCCTCGGCCCGATCGCCGATTCCCGCGACATCCGGCGAGCCTTCACCCGCGCCGCCAAGGAGGCGCATCCAGATCGCCCAGGCGGAGACGCCGCCCGCTTCCGGCTCGTGGCGGAAGCCTATCAACTGCTCACCAGGCTCAGTCTCGTCCCCGTCGCCCGGCCCGAAAGCGTCTCGCGACAGCAACTGCGCCGCTTCGCCGCCGCCTGGGCGGCCTGAGTTTGGCCGGCGGGCGGGCTTTCGGCTAAGACGCCGGGGCCATGTCCCACAACACCTTCGGACACCTCTTTCGCGTCACCACCTGGGGCGAGAGCCACGGACCGGCGCTGGGCTGCGTGATCGACGGCTGTCCGCCCGGGCTGAAGCTGACGGCGGGCGACATCCAGGTCTGGCTCGACAAGCGCCGCCCGGGGCAGGGAAAGTTCGTCACCCAGCGCCGCGAACCGGACGCGGTGCGCATCCTCTCCGGGGTGTTCGAGGACGCGCGCACCGACGGACAGGTGACCACCGGCACGCCGATTTCGCTCGTCATCGACAACGTCGATCAGCGCTCGCGGGACTACGCCGACATCGCCGACGCCTTTCGCCCCGGCCACGCCGACTGGGCCTATTTCGCCAAATACGGCGTGCGCGACTATCGCGGGGGCGGCCGGCAGTCGGCGCGGGAGACCGCCGCGCGGGTCGCCGCCGGGGCCGTGGCGCGGGCGGTGCTGGGACTTGGCGTCGTCGTCCGCGGAGCCCTGGTCCAGATCGGCCCGCATCGGATCGACCGGGGTCGGTGGAACTGGGACGAGACCCTGGCCAACCCCTTCTGGTCTCCGGACGCCGGAATTGTGCCGGTGTGGGAAGACCATCTCGAGGCGACCCGGAAAGCCGGGTCGTCCACCGGCGCGGTGGTCGAGGTCGAGGCGATCGGCGTCCCGGCCGGATGGGGCGCGCCGGTCTATGGCAAGCTCGACGCCGAACTCGCCGGCGCCCTGATGAGCATCAACGCCGCCAAGGGCGTCGAGATCGGCTCGGGCTTCGCCGCCGCCGCCCTCACCGGCGAGGACAACGCCGACGAGATGCGGGCCGGAAACGACGGCCCGGTGTTCCTGGCCAACAACGCCGGCGGTATTCTGGGCGGCATCTCCACCGGCCAGAGCGTCGTCGCCCGGGTCGCCTTCAAGCCGACCTCCTCGATCCTAAACCCGCGCCTGTCGATCAACGAGGCCGGCGAGGAGATCGAAGTCCGCACCACCGGCCGCCACGACCCCTGCGTCGGCATCCGCGCGGTCCCGGTGGTCGAGGCGATGACCGCCTGCGTCCTGGCCGACGCGTTCCTGCGCCATCGGGGGCAGACCGGCGGCGGGGCGCATCTTCCCGGGCGCGGTGGCGCGCCCTGAAACGGAGCGCGGGCTTCCAGCCCGCTCTTGCGCCCTCACTCGCGCAACTGGACTTGCGGCAAGAGCGGGCTGGAAGCCCGCGCTACAGTCTCGAGCCTTCACCCGGCGCGCGCTTGCGATTGGCGAGTCGCCGCCTATCTCCAGACCTACCCTTCCCGGAGACTCCCCATGATCGAACGCCGCCCCGCCGGCGGGCTCGGCCGATTCCACAACGATTGGCTGAACGCGCGCTATCACTTCTCCTTCAGCGGCTGGCATGACCCGGCCCGCATGGGCTGGGGGGACCTCAGGGTATGGAACGACGACGAGATCGCGCCCAGGTCCGGTTTTCCGGCCCACGGCCATGCCGACATGGAGATCATCACCTACGTCCGCACGGGCGCGATCAGCCACCAGGACAGCCTCGGCAACCACGGGCGCACGGCGGCCGGCGACGTGCAGGTGATGAGCGCCGGCTCGGGCATCCGCCACGCCGAGATGAACGCCGAGGACGAGACCACGACCCTGTTCCAGATCTGGATCGAGCCGAACCGCCGCGGCGGCCCGCCTTCCTGGGGCGCGCGGGCGTTTCCCAAGGCCGATCGCTCGGGGAGTTTCGTTACCCTCGCCAGCGGCCGGGCCGGCGACGCCGACGCCCTGCCGATCCGCGCCGACGCGCGCGTCCTGGGCGCGACGCTCAAGGCCGGCGAGGCGACACGCTATGATCTCGCGCCGGGACGTCACGCCTATCTGGCGACGGCCAGCGGAGACATCGAGGTCAACGGGGTGAAGCTCGGGGCGCGCGACGGCGCCGCCATCCGCGACGAGGCCGTGCTTGAGGTGAAGGCTCTATCGGACGCCGAACTGGTCCTGGTCGATACGCGCTGAGCCGTTCACGCCAGGGACAAGGCGCAGCTTTCGCCGACGCTGGGCCGGGCCACCACCACCCGGATGAGGTTCGGGAACGTCGCCCGCAAGCGGTCGGCGAAGAAGACGCAGAGCGCTTCCAGCGTTGGACTTTCAAGTCCGGGATGATCGTTCAGCGTCGAGTGATCGAGTCCGTCGGCGATCGCCTTCAGCGCCGCCTCCAGCCGCCCGAGATCCGCCACCCATCCAACCGGGGCGACGGCCGGACCGCGCAAGCTCGCCTCGACGCGAAAGGAGTGTCCGTGCAGCCGCGTGTAGGGACCGCCGCCCGGATGGCCGGGCAGGCAGTGGGCGGCGTCGAAGGTCGCCGCCTTGGTGATCTCGAAGTCCATGCTCTCAGGCGTCCTTCACGGCAGGCCCAGATACTTGTGGGTCTGGACGCTCAGGCGCCAGCGGGGATGGGCCAGACAATAGGCCACCGCCGCCGCCGTCGCCGCGTCCTTGCCGGGACCGTCCATCGGCTGGAGGAAGAAGCGCTCGAAATCGAGGCCGGCGAAGCGCTCGGGATCGACACCGGCCTGGGGGAAGACCAGCTTCAGTTCCTGGCCCCGGGTCTGGGCGAGCGGCGCGTCGGCCTTGGGACTGACGCAGATCCAGTCGATCCCGGGCGCCGCGGGGAGGGTCCCATTGGTCTCGACGGCGACCGTGAAGCCCTGGTCATGAAGAGCCTCGATCAGGGCCGCGTCGAGCTGCAGCATCGGCTCGCCGCCGGTGCAGACCACCAGGCGGTGCTCGGGCGCTCCGCTCCATGCCGCCGCCACGGCGGCGGCCAGGGCCGCCGCCGTGGCGAACTTCCCTCCCCCCGGTCCATCGACGCCGACGAAGTCGGTGTCGCAGAATGTGCAGACGGCCAGCTCGCGATCCTGCTCGCGGCCGGACCACAGGTTGCAGCCGGAGAAGCGGCAGAACACGGCCGCCCTGCCCGCCTGTCCCCCCTCGCCCTGCAGGGTGAGGAAGATCTCCTTCACCGAATAGGTCATGGCGCGATTGCCGGCCGGCCGGCGCGGACCCAGTCGGTCCAGCCGTTGGCGCGCAGTTCGCAGGCGGGGCACGCGCCGCAGCCGTAGCCCCAGTCGTGGCGCGGGTCGCGCCGGCCGAGATAGCAGGTGTGGCTGTGCTCGACGATCAGTTCGACCAGGGCCTCCCCGCCCAGACCCTTGGCCATCGCCCAGGTCTCGCACTTGGTGCGCGACATCAGCGGCGTCACGATGGGGTACTCGCGGTCCATGCCCAGGTGCAGCGCCGCCTCCATGGCGTCGAGCGTGGCGCGGCGGCAGTCGGGGTAGCCGGAATAGTCGGTCTCGCACATCCCCCCGATCAGCGTCTTCAGATCCCGGCGGTCGGCGAGGGCGGCCGCGCAGACCAGGAAGAGCAGGTTGCGCCCGGGAACATAGGTCGAGGGAAGACCCTTGTCGGTGATCTCGATCGCCCGGGCCTGCGTCATCGCCGTCTCGCCGATGGCCCCGAAGCCGCGGATATCGACGAGCCTGTCCTCGCCGAGCCGAACGGCCCAGGCCGGGAAGTCGCGGGCCATCGCCGCGCGCACCGCCAGGCGCGCCTCGAGTTCGACCGCGTGGCGCTGGCCATAATCGAAGCCGACGGTTTCGACGACCCGATAGCGCGCCAGGGCCCAGGCCAAGCAGACGCTGGAATCCTGGCCGCCGGAGAACAGCACCAGGGCGCCGTGGGGAGTGATCGACATGGCGCCCCTCTACACGAGGCGCCGGCGGCTAGGAATGCGGCGATCGCCCGCGCGCGGGGGTCGATTGCTCGAAGGCGTAGCCGAGACTGAGCAGGCGCGCCTCGGACCACGCCGGGCCAATGAACGAAAGGCCCACCGGCAGTCCGCTCACCGTTCCCATTGGGACGGTGAGGTGGGGGTAGCCCGCCACCGCCGCCAGGGACCCGGCGCCGCCGCCCAGATCGTGATCGCCCAGCACCGGATCGATCACCCAGGCCGGGGCCAGGGTGGGAGCGACGAGGGCGACCACCTGATTGACCGCCAGCATCCGGTCGATGCCTTCGGCGCCGGCGAGCCGCCGGCCGGTCGCGAGCGCCGTCAGATAGGCCGGATCGGCGAGCCCCTTGGTCGCCTCCGCCGCCTCGAAGACGTCCTGGCCGAACAGGGGCATCTCCTCGGCCGCGTGGCCGCGGTCGAAGGCGATGAGGTCGGCGAGGGTGCGGGTCCTGACGCGATCGGGCGAGGTGGTGGCGAGCCAGGCGTCGATATCGGCCTTGAACTCGGTGGCCAGGACAATCTGCTCGGCCTCGCCGATGGCCTTTCTGTCCGGCCCGTCCGCGATCTGGACCAGCACCGCGCCGGCGGCGCGCAGCCTCGCCAGGGCGGTCTCGAAGACCGCGTCGGTCTGGGGATGAAAGCCGGCGGCGAAGCGCATCACCCCGATCCGGGTCCCCTTCAGAGAGCCGGCGTCGAGAGCCCCGGCGTAGTCGGTGCGATGGGCGTCGGCCTCCCGCGTGGCCGGATCGGCGGGGTCGGCGCCGGCGATGACGGCGAGCAGGAGCGCCGCGTCGCGGACGGTGGCGGTGATCGGCCCGGCCGTGTCCTGGCTGTGGCTGATCGGGATGATCCGCGACCGTGAGACCAGGCCGACGGTGGGCTTGAGCCCGACCACGCCGTTCACCGCCGCCGGGCAGGTGATTGAACCGTCGGTCTCGGTCCCGATGGCGGCCGCCGCAAACCCGGCGGCCACCGCGACGGCGCTGCCGGAACTGGAGCCGCACGGACTCCTCGACGGGTCATGAGGATTGCGGGTCTGGCCGCCGACGGCGCTCCAGCCGCTTGAGGCGAAGGCGGAGCGGAAGTTGGCCCACTCCGAGAGGTTGGTCTTGCCGAGGATCACGGCGCCGGCGTCCCTGAGCCGAGCGACCAGGGGCGCGTCACGCCCGGTGACGTTGTCCTTCAGCGCCAGCGAGCCGGCGGTCGTCGCCATGCCATCGGCGGTCTCGATGTTGTCCTTGATGAGAATCGGCACGCCGTGCAGGGGGCCGCGCAGGTGGCCGGCGGCGCGCTCGGCGTCGAGAGCGCGGGCGTCCGCCCCCGCGCGGGGATTGAGCGCGATGATCGCGTGAAGCGAGGGGCCGGATCGGTCGGACTTGCCGATCGCCTGTTCGAACCCCGCCACCCTTTGCGCCGACGTTCGACCATCGGCGCCGAAATCGCCGGCGCGGGCCGTGCTCGCCGACAGCAGCGCGGCGGACGCGGCGGCGACGATCCGCCCGGGCGCGGGACGACGCATCCGCGGGGGACCAGGCTCAGGCGGCCGGAACGGCGCGATCGCCGCTCACCCGGCCGTACATTGCCACACCCGCCGCCGCCAGGACGCGCCCGGCGCCTGGGTGTGCAGCGCCGGCATCGCCTTGGCGAGATCGGCCTTGATCGCGCTGGCCGCGGCGGCGTCTCCCGGGGGCGGGCAGCTGATCGCCTCCAGCTCGGCGCTGGTCCGCATCAGCTCGGCCCAGGCGGCCGGCGCCAGGGTGAAGTCGGTGCGCTGGAAGGCTCCGCGGCCGGGCACGAAGTAGAGCAGCGAGGCGCGCCGGCTCTTCTCGTTGAGCATCACCCGCTTCAGGCCGCCGGCATCGTCGGCGATATAGGGATAGCGGTGATTGATGCAGGCGCGGCCCTCATCCAGATAGAAGGACAGCGGCGAGGTGTCGGCTGGCGGGTTGACACTTTCGCCGGCGGAATAGCTGCACGTATAGTGGGTTATGGCGCCCACCCGCGCCGTTTGCGCGGGCGTCTGGCCGGCCGCCGCTTCGGCGGTTCCCGGCGCTCCCGCGTCGGCCGAGGCAGGGGGCAGGAAGGCGGCGGATTTCACATAGCCGACGCCGCCGCCGTTCAGGACGATCTCGGTCCAGCCATCGGCGGTGGCGCCCACCGTCGCGGCGCTTTCGCCCTGGGCGAGGTCGTCGATCACGGCCGATTTCTGATCCGGGTCGGCGTGGACGACGCTGGCGGTCGATACCGCCTGGGCGCCGGCGCTGGTCGATGCCAGCCGCGGCCGGGCGTGGTCGGAGAGATCACGGGATGAAATATAGCCGTCGCCCTGGCCGGGCCGTTTCACCTTCAGCCACTTCGCCCCGCCCGGTTTGGTCACCCAGGCGCCGGAAACCACGTCGCCCCGCTGGAAGTGGCCCAGAACCGAGCCCCCGGCCGGGTCGGTCGAGCTTTTCACCTCGACGTCGCGCATGGCGTATTCCCTGACCGGCCTGGCGAACGGATGGCCGGCGAGCAGGATGAGCGCCAGGGCGATGAGCACGACACCGGCGATGATCGCCGGAACCAGGAGCGATGACTGGGCCGGCCGGACCGGCGGCGGAGCGACCGGGTCCGCGGCGACCGGCGCGACCGGGGCGATCGGCGGAACCACGGCCGCCGGGGCGACCGGAGGCGGCGGCGCCACCGGCGCGGCTTGCGGCATCCTGGCCCCGCACTGCTCACAGAAGCGGGCGGCGGGCCGGTTCTGGGCGCCGCAGGCCGGGCATGGGACGGTGGCGTCGGTGGCGGCGTGATCGCTGCTCATCCAAAGGGCTCCTGGCGCTTGCCAAGCGCGGTGTCGCGGCGGGACCCGCGCTCACAGTCCGGGCGGCGGAGGGTCGCCGGGAAGCGCGTCGGGGTCGGCGTAGGCCCGGTATCCACCTTGCCGATAGACCCCGTGGACGACGCGGATGATCGCCCCGGTGTCGAGCCGGATGAGCAGCAGGTCAGGTCCGTAACGAATCCAGGAACAATCGTAGCCAGGCGCCCCGACCCCGTAATAGCCCCAGTCGTTGACGAAATAGTCGGGCCGCCAGAACACCGCCGGCAGGAAGGCGCCGATCGCGAAGGCGGTGTAGGAGTAGCCCGACGGCCAGGCGTAGCCGCCGCCGTCGAAGCTCGCCTCGCCGCGGCCACGGGCGTCGGTGTAGCGCCCGCCGCCCGAGGCGCGGGGCGGCCTGGCGTTGGCCGAGGCCAGGGATAGCGACCTGGCGGCGGCGGCGTGAGCGCCGCCGGTCGAGGCGGAACCCGATCGGCCGCCGACCCTCGAACCGTTCGACGCGGTCCCCCCGCCGTGGCGTCCGGATGCGCTGGAGAAGCCGGAGCGGCCACCGGCGCCGGCATAGCCCCGGCCGCCGAAAGAACGGCCGCGGTAGCCGCCAAAGGAACGCCCGGCGTAGCCGCCGGCGCGGGAAGAACCGGTCGCGCCAAGGCCGTGATGGCCGCCCGTGGAACGGCCGCCGAAGCTCCGTTGTCCGCCGCCAAAATAGCCGCCCCGGTTGATGGCCCCGCGACCGAAGCTTCGCTGGCCCCCGCCGAACGCCGAACGCTGGCCGCCGCCAAAGGCCCCGCGGTTGATGCCGCCGCCGAACGCCGGCCGCTGGCCGCCGCGGAAGGAGCGCTGCGGGGCGCTGGACCGCGCCGCCGGGGCGCGGACGGCGCCGCCGCAGCCGCCGTGGGGGCAGGCCGCCCATCCGGCCGCCGGCAGCAGCAGCGCCAGAGCGAAGACCGTGACCTGTAACCGCATCGTCCAACCCCGGAGGCGGGCATCGCGGGCGCCGCGCCCCGGGACTTAACCAAAGTCTCCAATTTGCCGCAAGCCCCCGCGACGCCGACGCGGACGGCGTCGCCCAAGCCTTGGCAAGGCGGGCCGTGATCGCTATCTCCGCGCCTCTGTTCCCCTCACATTGCCAAGCGCGACCCGCGGAGCCCCGATGGCTGCTCAATACATATTCCAGATGCAGGGTCTGTCGAAGACCTATCCCGGCGGCAAGAAGGTGTTCGAGAACATCTGGCTGTCGTTCTATCCCGACGCCAAGATCGGCGTGGTCGGGGTCAACGGCTCGGGCAAGTCGACGCTGCTGAAGATCATGGCCGGGCTGGACAAGGAGTTCAACGGCGAGGCCCGGCCGCTGGAGGGGACGCGGATGGGCTACCTTGAGCAGGAGCCGCACCTCGACCCCGCCCTCGACGTCTGGGGAAACGTCATCTCCGGGTGCCGGGAAAAGCAGATCTTCGATGCGTTCAACGCCGTGGCGGCGAAGCTGGGCGAAGATTATTCCGAGGCGCTGATGGAGGAGATGACGGCCCTCCAGGAGAAGATCGACGCCGGCGATTTCTGGGACATCGATTCCAAGGTCGAGATGGCCATGGACGCCCTGCGCTGCCCGCCCAACGAGGCGCAGGTGGCGACCCTCTCGGGCGGCGAGCGACGGCGCGTGGCGCTGGCCCGCCTGCTGCTCTCCAAGCCCGACATGCTGCTCTTGGACGAACCCACCAACCACCTCGACGCCGAGTCCGTGGCCTGGCTGCAGCATCACCTTGAGAGGTTTCCCGGCTGCGTGATCCTGGTCACCCACGACCGCTATTTCCTCGACCAGGTGACCCGCTGGACGCTTGAGCTCGATCGCGGCAAGGGCGTTCCCTACGAGGGCAACTATTCCAGCTGGCTGGAGCAGAAGGAAAAGCGCGTCCGCACCGAGCAGAGCGAGAGCGAGGCGCGCCAGCGGGCCATGGCCCGGGAGCTGGAGTGGGTGCGCTCCTCGCAGAAGGCCCGGCAGGCCAAGTCCAAGGCGCGCCTGGCGGCCTATGACGAGATGGTGAACCAGCAGGAGCGCGAGAAGCAGAGCTTCGCCACCATCCAGATCCCGCCGGGACCCCGGCTCGGCAATGTGGTCATCGAGGTCGATGGCCTGGAGAAGGAGTACGGCGACAAGATCCTCTTCAAGGGCCTTTCCTTCAAGCTGCCGCCGAACGGCATCGTCGGGGTGATCGGACCCAACGGGGCAGGCAAGTCGACGCTCTTCAAGCTGATCACCGGCAAGGAGAAGCCGGACGCCGGCTCGATCCGCCTGGGCGAGACGGTGAAGCTGGCCTACGTCGACCAGAGCCGCGACGACCTCGACGCCGGCAAGACCGTCTGGCAGGTGATCAGCGGGGGCCTGGACGTGATGAAGATCGGCAATCGCGAACTGGTCAGCCGCAGCTACGTCGGCTCGTTCAACTTCAAGGGGGGCGACCAGCAGAAGAAGGTCGGCCAGCTTTCCGGCGGCGAGCGCAACCGCGTGCACCTGGCCAAGACCCTGACCGAAGGGGGCAACGTCATCCTCCTCGACGAGCCGACCAATGACCTCGACATCGAGACTCTGCAGAACCTTGAGGACGCCCTCGAGCAGTTCGCCGGCTGCGCGGTGGTGATCAGCCACGACCGCTGGTTCCTCGACCGCCTGTGCACCCACATCCTGGCCTTCGAGGGCGACAGCCACGTCGAATGGTTCGAGGGCAACTTCGAAGCCTATGAGGAAGACAAGAAGCGCCGGCTGGGGGCGGATTCGCTGATCCCTCACAGGATCAAGTTCCAGAAGTTCGGGAGGTAGGAATGGTTCGTTCGACATGAAGTCCGGAGGGCTCGATCTAGGCTCCCTGCGCGCGGCCGTGGCCTCGCTGGAGGGGGCCCTGTCGGTCGTGGACGACAAGGAATGGCTCGCGGCGCAGTCCGACAAGGTGCGCGACACCCTGGGCGCCGGCGTGGTCCAGAACTTCGAATTCGTGTATGAGGTCGCCGTCAAGATTCTGCGCCGGCGACTGGTTCTCGATGCGGCCACGCCCGCCGACGTGGTGGCGCTGAACTTCCGGGACCTGCTCAGGCACGCAGGCGATGCGGGACTGGTCGATGAGATCGAAGCGTGGTTCCAATTTCGAGAGATGCGCAATCTCACCGCCCACGCCTACGACCGCGCCAAGGCGGCGATGATCCAGGCCGCGGCGCCCAGCCTGGCGCGGCATGCCCGCGCCCTGCTGGAACGACTCGAGGCGAACAATGGTTGAGACGCCGACGATCGATCTGAAATCGGATCACCGGCGCATCGTGGGAGAAATCCTCGAGGCGTTCGCGCCCGACTGCGCGGTGTGGGCGTGCGGTTCGCGGGCTCGCGGCGGCGCGCGGCGCTATTCGGATCTGGATCTCGTCCTGATCGCCTCGGCGCCGCTGCCCCTGGGCCGGCTCGGCGACCTGAGAGAAGCCTTTTCGGAATCGGACCTGCCTTTTCGCGTCGATCTGGTCGAGTGGTCGGCCGCGAGCCCATCGTTCCGCGCCCGCCTCGCCCGCGACATGGTCATCGTGCGCGCGCCACCGCCGGCGACGTGATCGGCTGGGGGTTGCAGGAACCGCAGTCTTCCTTTGGCGCGTCCGGTAAGCTAAAGTCATACCGTCGAACCGACCCCCGCCAAGGAAGGCGCCTGATGGCCGCGAGTGCGAAACGAACCTTCAGCCTGCCGGTGGAGCAGTCGCGCTACATCGACAGTCTGGTCGAGACGGGCGCCTACGTCACCAGTAGCGAGGTGATCCGCTCGGGCCTGCGCGCCCTGCAGGAAAGGGACGCGGCGATCGAGCGCTGGCTGCGCGAAGAGGTCGTCCCGGTCGCCGCCGCCATGCGCGCCGATCCCTCCGGCGCGATTCCGATCGACCGGCTGTTCGACGAGATTCGCGCCCTCAACGCCGAGCGGATGAAGAATCCCCACCGTGCCGCATAGGGTCGCCTTCTCGCCCAGCGCGAGCGACGATCTGCGAAGCCTGTATCTATACATAGCCGAACAATCCGGCGAGGCTCGCGCCCTGGCCTACCTCGAACGGATCGAGGACTATTGCCGCGGTTTCGCGACCTTTCCGGAACGTGGAAGACGTCGCGACGACCTGCTGCAGGGATTGAGGGTGATCGGGTTTGAACGAAGGGTCACCCTCGCTTTCCACCTCGATGCCGACGCGGTGATCTTCGACCGCATCCTCTACGGCGGTCGCGACCTCGAGGCGATGTTCGATGAGGCGGGAGATTGAGGGCAGCGGCATCATCCCACCCGTTTCACTCGGGGACGCGAACAATCGGACCGGGGCCGTCCCCGGCCCCGCGAATTTGCGGGAAAGTCCGCGAATCTCCGCGAATCTTCGGGACTCTTCGGGACTCTTCGGGACTCGGCAGGCAATCTTCGGGACTCAGTTGGTCGTCGTCGCGACTCTCGGGGCCGAAACCGGTCAGCGGCCATCGCCGGCCGCGTCGGCGATCAGGGCTTGGGACCACGCCTGCGCCACCGCCTCGCGCGGGCCGTCGGCGGCCATGGCCCGGTAGCCCTGTTCCAGGCCGAGCCGCCAGAGCGTGTCGGACGAGATTTCCATGTCGTCTGACCAATGGACCGACCATCCCCCCTCGCCCACCGACACCGCCGCGAACGCCTCGTCGTCGCGCAGGGGGGCGTAGACGGCCCAGGCGGCCAGGTGACCGGTCACATCGACCACGCTTTCGACGCCGCCCATCCAGACGATCATCAGTTCCCGGCCCTGTCCGGGGCGGACGGCGCGGACGGCGCGGATGTTCGGGGTTTCGGTGTTCATCGGGCGGCGTCTCTGGTTCATGTCGTTGTGGATCGCGATCCCTGGCGGACCTCGCCCACTCCTACCACCACCGTCATGGCCGACCGCCAGTGTCGGCCATCCACTTGGCGCGGCTCTTGGCGTGGTCGTGCGAGCGCACGGCCATTCAAGAGATGTCGCCCAAATGGATCCCAGGGACTGACGCCCCGGGGATGGCGGTCGTGAAGGCGCGGAGTCGCCCTTCATCGCAGCTGCTTGCCGGGCGGGGCCAGAAGCCGGTGGCGAAGCCGAAAAGCCGAGTTTTTTACGTCGGCCGAGGCGACCCGCGGCCCGCCTCCGGCATGAAACCCTGCCAGATCAAGGCGTTGGCATTGGCGACGGGGCCCGTTCGAGCGCCGACCAGCGGCCGAGTTTTTTACGGTTTTTTGCAGTTTTTGCCCGGTTCTTGGCAAGTTATTGGCTGGAAAATCCCGGTTTCTGGCGTCGCGGCGCCTGTTTTTGGCACCTTTTCGCCGACGTGGGCGCGCCGCCCGCGCTGGAGCAGGCGGCGATGAACGCGGGGCCGATGGAGTCAGGGCGGCGGTGTCCAACATGGACGCCATACATTGCATATTGCGATCACAAAGTCAAGGGACGAGAGCGTAACCGCAGAGGAAACCGAGTTCCCCTCGAGCGGCCAACCCGCAATCAGCAAGGACGAGCGGCGCTCAACACGGCGGTTCGGCGATCGACTTGCCGTATCGGCCGAGGATAGTCGCGAGAGCCGGCAGTTGACCCCGGCAGGGCGACGGACGGAGCGACGGCGAATTTCAGGCCCGGTCGCTCGAAGAGCGCGAAGCAGATTTCGCGCGGGTCGTGGCGCGACCGCCAGGCGATACCGTCGGGCGCGTCGGGATGGACCCAAAGCGCCTCGGACCAGGCGCCGCAGGGAACGCAGGGGCCCGTCGATATGGCGTTGTCCAATCCGAGGCGCCGCAGGCCCGCGCCGTGGAGGTCCACCAGGCGCAGGTCGCGTGGGCAGCGAAGCTCGCTCGAGGCCCGCGAAACCAGGTCGCCGTAGGCCACCATCCTGCGTCTGGGATTGCGCGGCAGGGTTTCCACGAGCGCGCCGGCCAGGCCCGCCCCCACGTAGAGGACACCGAAGGCGCCAGTCAGGCTGTCGAAGCGCCAGGTCGCGGAGATGCCCGCTCCAGGGCCGAAAAAGACCGGATCATCGGCTTGCCGATGCGCGCGGGCCAGGGCGGCGCCGGCCGGAACGATCTCCAGCGGCAGCACCATCCCGTTCAGCCGGGCGGATGGAAGCGCCGCGCGGCCCGATGGACCGGTGTGGAGGCGCCTTGGCGCCTTGCTCACCCGAACCCGTCACCGCTCTCGATGCGCAGCAGCCGGTCGAGGCCCTCGGTCCAGCCGCCGTCGCGAAGCGCCGCGATCGGGGTCCGACCGTCCAGGGTGGCGTCCGCCGCAAGCAAAAAATCCAGGGTTACCCAGGGACCCGCCTCGGCGAAGGCCTGAACGACCTTGGAGAGCCCCTCCAAGACCTCATGAGCCTCTTCGTCGAACTGGCAGCGCGGATAGCGCCAGTCGCCGCCACGCCGGAACGCCAACAGAGCGTTCGCGCGCCGGCGTTTGTCGACTCCCTGACGGGTGATCCCGAGGAGATCGCCGACCTCCCCGGCGGACAAGGTCCCGCCGGCTTCGGCCAGCAGCTCCAGGCGATGTTCGGCGTTCCGCGCGATGAGCGGCGCAAGGGGCTCGAGGGCGGCGACGGCCGCTCCGACGACGTCGACATCGCCCAGGACGCGCGCCAAGGTCCCGACATCCGTGGTCGCCGCCAAGGCATCGGTGAGGCTCTCTGTCGAGGCCTGCGCCGAAATGCGGCTGAGGGCGTCCATGGATCGCCGCTGGAACGCCGCTCGGATCGGATCGGCGCTGAGCATGAAGCCGAGCGTTTCGGGAGAAGCTGGACGGGACGCCATGAGGGGAGCTGCGGTTGACTTGCGAGATGTCAGGGGTGACAGGAGTACCTGTCACCTTCTGCTCAAAAAACATCTCGGTGGCCGACTTGCTCGCGACGCTGCCAAGGCGCAAAAAGGCAAACTCGGAGCCGCCAACGCCGGTCGTGGTGACTGGGTCTGATTCATCTAGGACTCTGAAAGGGTCCGATTCCAGGTCAAACCGACAGGCCGGCTCGCGGCCAGGCCGTGACCCGGGTCGCTGAGTCATGATAGATGGTGGGGGCTCCTTTGGCGGCTCCTTCCCACCTACGGTCGTGGGCGTGACGCCCCTTCTATGGCGAATGGGCAAGGAAGCGCCGATCCCCGGGGCACTGGCGCAAGGGAGTATCGAGATGCTGCCGACCGTGTTTTTGTCGCTTGAAGGCGCTGATGCGAATTTTGTGACGCAGGTGCAGCGCTTCCTGCCCGATGGTCTCGCCCACTTCTATCCGCGCAGCTTCGGGAACGGCGAGGAGCTAGTCGCAGCGATGGAAGCTCGAGTCGGTCACGCGACTATGTTTGCGCTGTTTGCGTCAAAGAAGTCGGTGGCCTCGTTTTGGGTCGGCTTCGAGATTGACCAAGCCCGCATCGCGAAGATCAAGGACCCCAAGTTCCGCATCGTCGTGGTGCCAATCGACCGCGAGGTTACGCACGCCGATCTCCCTGCCTGGATGCGCAATTACTGGGTCGCCAGGGTGGGCGATGGCCCACGGGAGATCGCCCGCTATATAAGGCGCACGCTGATCAGCGGACCCCTGAGCCACTTGCCTGGAAGCCAAGTATACGGCCGCGGCGCGCTGGTGGACAGCGCCGTCGGGATGGTTGGAGAGGTCGTGCTACGCACGGAGCAGACGCCCAACGTCCTGGTCCTGGCTGGGAACGCGGGGATCGGCCGTCGAACGTTCAATCGCAAGTTCTTGACGGCGGCCTTTCCTGGTAGTCCGGAGTTGAGCTTCGGGCCCGAATTCCTGCTGCCGCAATTCGCCGACCTCGCCGATCTCTACCGCGCGTTGCGGCAGGAGATCGAGACGGACCTGCCGCTGTCCTCTATTGCCGGCGACCTCAGTGCCTTCGGGGCGGCGCCGGTCGAGGCGCAAGCGGAAGAGGTCACGCGGAGGCTGTCGCATTTCGCTGATTTGGGGCAGGCGATTACGGTCATCACCGGTAACGGAATCTTTGAGGACAAAGGTTATCTAAAGCGTTGGGTGCCGGAACTGTTCCGGCAGCTGGCCGACGACCGGCGGATCAAGCTGGTCGCGGTGACAAACCGACTGCTCCACGAGAACGAGCTGCGAGCCCATCCGAACGTGCTCCAAGTTTCAATCCCACCGTTGAGGGAGGCGGACATCCGTACATTGATGATCGGGTCCGCGACTGCGCTAGGCGTCAAGCCGGAGCTACCAGCCAACGAAGTCATTCGAACGATCGGCGGACATCCAGGCATCGCCCGCGCGACGGCGGCGTTGGTTGCGCGCAAGGGTCCCGAGGTGGTGAATTCCGACCCGAGCGATCTCTTTGCATTGCAGGAGGACGTGCTCGGCGAGGCGCTCGACTTTGCCAACTTGAGCGAGATGGAGAAGGACGTTCTTTCGGTCCTGAGCTGGGTGCCACAGATCTCCGGCAGTACGCTGAAACGAGTTATCCTGGACAGGCATCAGGTTAAGCCGGAGGATTTCGCCGAGACCGTCTCGGGTCTGATCCTGGCCTGCCTGGTGGAGGTCTCCGGGTCCAACTACCTCATTACTGGCCCGGTGCGATCCCTGTTTCGCCGCCTTCACGGCTATGGCTCGCGCGAGCTCATGACGGCGTTTTCTGCCGCTCTGCGCCAAGAGTGGGAGCTTGCGAAGCGCGACGACGAATTGCGCGCCGAACTGCTCGATGCGCTTGCCTATATGGCGGCCATCGAGGGGGGCACGCTTCCGCCGGAGTTCAGGGCGCTGCTGCTGCCCTCGACGCTCCAGGAGGTCGTGCGGGAGACCTACGACCGCGGGCATGACGATCCCGACGCGCTCCGACGCGTGGTGGCGTGGGGCATGCCCGCGATGACGATGGGCATGGACGAGACGACCCGAGAGGAAATCCTGTCATATGTCGTCCGGGCCCACACCCGTCTGGGGGACCACCGAGCGGCGGAAGAGGTTCTCGATTTCTTCGACAGGCGAACCTACCGATCGCGCTTCTACCTGCGCGCGTTCTACGTCCGCCTTCACAAAGGCGACCACCGGGCGGCGATTGCACTCCTGCTCAAGGCGCGGGACGTGGGAAAATACATCAAACAAGTCGTAGGCGACCTCGGCCGCTGCTACCAGCGGCTTGGCATGTGGAAAGAACTTCACGCTCTAGTCCAAGACCAAGAGCAGCACATTGGTCGAAACCCTGTGCTGCTCGACGTGCAGATTGGCATGCTGATCGCGCAAGTCGATTTCGTTGGCGCCGAACGCGCCATCCGCACGCTGCGGTCGCTTGCCCGTCAGAGTGTTTACGCGGATGGGCGGGTCGCGATGCTGATGATGCGCCGCGACCAGAATTTCTCTGGCGCGCAGAGCATGCTAACCGACATGCTGCAGCGAGGCGCAGGTGGGCAGGCATACATCCGCAAGCTGCGAGCAGTTGCGGCAGCGTCCGCCGGCGACATCCACACGGCGCGTGACGACGCGGACTTCCTGAAGGCCCGTGGCGGCAATAGCGGCGTGCATGGAATTGAAGCAAGGATTCGGCTGGCCCAGCATGACTTCGACGGGGCGGAACGCGAACTTGGGAAAGGCGGTCAACTCAGTGCACCGGACGAACTACTCCGGGCGAGAATCCTTGAAGCAAGGGCGAGTGACCCTTCAACGCCGTTCGCCAACCGCGAAGAGCTACGGCGGGAAGCGAGGATGCTTCGGGCGGAAAATCGCATGCTTGACGAGTATGAGGTGGAGCGATGATCTGCCCGGCTCATCCCTACGGTACTGGGGTGCAAAGCACGGTGGTGGCTCCGATCCGAACCTGAAAACATGATCTCCAGGTGCCGACCCACCCAGTTTTCGTCTCGCCGGAATTCAAACGTAAAACTTGAAGGGTTGTTTTTCAGCACCTTTGGCGGAACCCAGAGTCAGGACTTCACCGACCATCTTGGCGAACCGCACCGTTACCGGTAGTCCATCGTTGTAGTTGCACGAGTTATAGTTGATCTTGGTCAAGCCCATTATGTCGTGCAGGATGATTTTCAGCTCGGGCATCTCGCCATGGCTGCGAAGTGCAGTGATGAAGAGGGGGTTGGGCGTCTCAGCCCCGATATAAGTGTCCAGTTGAGGCAGGTAGCCGTTGGTCCAGAGATAGGCGTTCCTGTCGTCGAGCATCAGCGCGGTACCGCGCAGGACAGGGTAGTCGCCGTCCCGGAACAGCTTGGTCTCCCCCCCGGTCGACCGGATCCTGACGCCGACAAGTTTGGTTTCTTTGGGGACAGCACTTTCGAAGGCCATCCACTCATCTTTCCGGAAATAGGTCTGACCGTGAATGAACAGCTCATTCGGAGGCCGATCGTGGGTTTCGGCGTAGGTGTCCAGGACCGTCTTGATCAAGTGCCGCGCTGCGGCCGGGCTCAGATGAAAGTCGTTTGGACCGCTTTCCCACGGGCCGTTCGCACCCCGGAACACGACCCCGTCGCCTTCCGCCAGGAACATCTGCGCGGCGCAACAGGCGTGGCCCTTCGGGTCGTTCGGCAGATTCTTGTAGACGAGGCCCACGTAGCACACTCCCGGCCGCACGCCAGCCAGCTTCCACGGCGGCGCGGGTTGGGTCTTATAGTAAAGGCCCGTAGCGATGTTCCAGGCGACGGTCGCCCGATCTTGCGTCTTGCGGATCGGGTAGCCGTGTTTGTTCATGAACTTCTCAGGCGCTAACGTGGTCTCGCGCAGAAGCTGAGTCGGCGAGATTGAGAGAAACTCTGCCTTGATCTTCCGGTGAAAGTCCGGTGCGTCGTCGAAAATATCCTCTGCTGCGTGATCTATGATATCTTCAAGGAGGGGAAGGTTTGATCGCTTGGCTTGCTTCTTGCCAAAGTCACCCTTGACCAGAGGCAAGCCCGTGCGCTTGGAGCCGACCTTGCAGCGTTCGAAGATGATCTCGGGGACGATCAGCACCCAGACGTCGATCACCCGCTCGTCATTGTGGAGGTGACGCTTTGCGACATCGGTGTAGATCTGCACTGCCTTGCCGACTGCCTCGTGCAGATTTACGAAGCGGGTTGCCCTATCGATGCTGGGTCCGTCGATGCTGTGGGAAACGAGTTCTTCAAGGTTGATGCTGATACCGAAAGCCTCTTCTAGGCCGGGGAAATTTGCCAAGTGGAGGCGGTCTTTTTTTTCCGCTTTGCCGGGCGGCGGCACGACCACGCGGCCTTTCAGCCGCTCGATGTAGCTGCGGAAGTGGGCGAGGCCTGCGGCCGTTCCTATGACGCCAACGCGGATTTCCTTGACCTTCCTCGCCTTAGAATGCGGGCCGTAGAGGAAGAGCCCGTCTTTGGGATGGGCCGTCGACTGTCCGAGGCCGAACTCAAGTTCTGGTTCGTCGAAGTGGAGCACCTTTAGGGACCGCTCAGGAAAATCGATCACGGCTCGTCCTCCGGCTCGGGCCGGCCGAGGGTCGAGTCATCGTCCTCCTCATCGTCCTCTCCCAACTGATCGGGCAGGACGGTGCTGACTGGAGAGGTGAAAAGAATTGGCGCCGCCTCGATCCTCACGATGTTTGAGGCGCCAAGCGCCAAGTCGATGTATGCGGAATCGCCGCACAACAGCTCGAGGAATGCCAGCAGCCGGCCGTGCCACTGCTTGTTACGCCATCCCTTGCACACGCTGCGCCGAAGGCGATGCTGCTTTTTGGTATCCTCGATGGGTCGGTCGGCGTCATCGCCGAGGGGACTGGCGAATAGGACTCGGGACTTAAGCTTGAAGTGCGGGAATGGCCAGAAGGCCGGTGTCGCGGAAACGCCGTACTGCCACACATGTCCGCGCGCGACGTTGCGCAACATTGAGGAGCGACGGTCACCCTGCCGCCCCCAGGGCACCTTCTGGCCGACCTTCACCTGATCCTTGCTGGCGTGGAAGCCCACGCTGTTGGAGTATTCGTATTCGAGCAAGCCGCAGTCGCGGCACATGCGGTTCCAGGCTTGGCGCAGCATGGACTGTAGCAGATTGGAGGCGTCCTGGCTCTTCACGTTGAGCGACTTCGAGCCCGTCTCGATGAAGTCCAGCAGCGGGACTTCGTCGCCGACCCTAAATCGGCCCACCCCCACAAATTCGGCATTGATCTCGTCGAGCACGCCGAAGGACAAGAACCCGTTGCCGACGGGCTCTGCAGGATACGGCAACGCTTTGCAAGCGCGGGCGACCGCATCGCGGTCTACGGCGCCGGTGGGCTCGAAATGTCGGATCAGGTCCGGTGCCTGAGCCATGCGAAGCCAATTCGATGTCAGGCGCTCCGGCTCACGCTTCAGCGGGATTGCGCCGCGCCGGCGCAGAAGCTCCCAATCTGGTTTGATTGTACTCTGCGGATTGGCCTGAACCACCTTCTGCCGTTTCAGGGCGTCAAGCAGCTTGGCAAGACCGGCCGACCAGCCGCGAACGAAATCAACGTACTGGAGCTCTCCGATCCCGAAGATTTTTCGGTAAGGATTCAGGCGCAGCGGGATGATGAACGTCGGATCGCCAAGTTCCTTTACTAAGTCGCTGGCGATCCCGATCTCTTCCTGGACACCCTCGCACGCCAGGGTTTCGTCGCTGCAGCAAAGCAGCATCTTCACCGCCCGCTGCTGCAGCGCGTCGGTAATCGCCTTCCGCCACCGACCTCCCGCTTCCAGCGTCAAAATGTCGGCGAAGACATGATAGCCCGCCGCCTCCAACTTGGGCGCGAGCCAGAGCACGAACTCGTCATCGCCAGGGGTGGCCTTGCTAACGAAGACAACCGTTCGATTTTGGGCGGAACTGTCGAACGTCATGGGGAACGTCTCGTTGGCTGACCGCGCTCGCGGACGGGAAGTCGCCGAATCGGCTCAGTCTACAACCACGCGGGCGAAGTTTCCCGCGTGACAGGCGGCCGTCGCCGCAGCAGGTGTGCCGCCATTGGGACTCGTCACCGCACTGCGGCGGCAGGGCGGGGCCGCGCAGGAGATTGCTGGCGTTGAAGTTGTCGGGGTCGATCCAGGTGCCAAGCGGCATACTTCGGTCCCACGGAATCCATGGACTCGATAGGCTTTCACCCACCCGAAACGGGAGTGTTCCGCCGCAGCCTTACCCAGTTCACGGCACACCCAACAATCGCCGCAAATGCTCCGGCGCCGGCTCCCGCAGCCGCCAGGTCACGGTGATCGGCGCGTCGCCCGACCACGATTCGAAGTCGACGTCGCCGCAGTAGTAGAAGGGCGCGCCTCTGGCGCCACGGAGTTTCGACGCCCTGACGAAGAGGTGGATGTCGAAGCCCTCTTCGGCCTGGCCGATTATCCGCCCATGCCTGGACGTCCGGGTGGTCTGGTTCTGGCTGTGCCACTGGAAATGGCCGGCCGAGAGGAACCGGTCGTCGTAGGATCGGCCCGCCGTGAGGTTCGCCTTTTCGAGCGTGACGAGGAGAAAGGCGTGGCGGCCGTCGACGACGAAGCCCTGGTTCCAGGAGCCGGGCTTGAAGGTCAGGCCGAACAGAGGCGGGATTTCCTCCCGCATATATTCGCGCCAGGGAACGGCCAAGCTCGCATCGGTGTCGGGTGCCCCCTCCCCTGCCGCTGTATGTAGCGCCCCCTCGGGCGCGGCTTCGGCGGTCGCGGGATCGCGGGCGAGGTATTGGGCGAGGCGCCAGTCGATCAGTTCGCGGACCATGTCGGTGAACGCTGGCCTCAGGGCGGGCTCGACGGCGAAGGCGCTGGCGAACACGTCGCCGTCGAAGGTGAAGAACGGCTTGCCCCTCCCGTCCACGCGACCTGTCCAGGCCGGGATCGGGTTGTTCCTGACCGAGTGTCGGATCGCGGGCATGTCGTCGAGCGGCGTGCCGAGATCGTCGGCGATCCTGGGGTTTCGGCGGGCGATGTCCTGGAAGCGGGTCGCGAGATCATCGACCGGCATCGACCCCGACAGCGCGCCTGCCTCCAGCATCGCCGCCAGTAGAACCATCTTGTAGCTCTTCGTCATCGACGTGCGCGCAACCTCGTCCAAGACTTCGTGATGAACGTCGAGAACCCGGGCTTGATCGGGGCTCAGATCGCGTCGGCGGCGCACGAACTGGAACCAGCTGCCGTGGCCGGAGGCCTTGGGATCGAAGCCGGCGTGATAGATCTCCATGGCGGTCGGCCTCGCGCCGAGGCGCTCCTTGAAATCGATGTAGTAGGCTTCGAGGGCGTCAC
Source organism: Caulobacteraceae bacterium (assembly GCA_035648435.1). Classification (GTDB taxonomy): domain Bacteria; phylum Pseudomonadota; class Alphaproteobacteria; order Caulobacterales; family Caulobacteraceae; genus Acaudatibacter. The sequence goes on along the minus strand of DASRLN010000071.1, from coordinate 1,161 downwards.
CCTTCGACACGCGCCGCAGAAGGCGCTTCAACATGTCCAGGGCTTCGAGGTCGTAGGTCACCTCGCAGCCGGGCGGCAAGCTCAAGGCGTGATCGCGCGCCCGCTCGAGGCTGAGGGCCAGGTCACGATCGCCCGGGCCGCAGTCCAGCAGCACCCTGGCGTTGTTGAGGAAGGTCCGGTGGTTGCCGATGTAGTCGATGATGGCGAGGTGGTCCTTGCCCGCCGAGCGCCGCAGGCCGCGGCCCATCTGCTGGGTCCAGACGATCGCCGACGCCGTGGGCCGCAGCATCAGGATGGTGTCGATGGCGGGCACATCGACGCCTTCGTTGAACATGTCGACGGCGCAGACGATGTCGAGGTCGCCGGCCTCCAGGGCTTGCAGGGAGGTGGTGCGCGGCGCTGAGGTCGGGCCTGAGTGGACCGCGACCGATCGCTGGCCGGCGTCGTTGAAGAAGCCGGCCATGAAGTCGGCGTGGCGCTGCGAGCAGCAGAACGCCAGGGTCTTGCCGCCGCCGTGGCGGCCGAGCTGTTCCAGGGCGTTGTGGGCGCGGGCCTGGGTCGCCAGGGCGTTGGTCAGAGCCGTCTCGTCGAAGCCGGCGCCGCGCCAGGGAATGTTGGAATATTCGACCGCGTCGGGGACGCCGAAGTAGTGGAACGGGCAGAGCAGGCCCGCTTCGATGCCGGGGGCGAGGCCGCAGTCGAAGACGAGGTTTTCCTGGCAGAGGCCCAGGAGGTCGCCGCCGTCGGTGCGCTCCGGCGTCGCGGTCATGCCGAGCAGGAACTTCGGCCGGAAGTGGTCGATCAGGGTCCGGTAGGTGCGTGCCGACGCGTGGTGGAATTCGTCGATGACGATGTAGTCGAAGGCGTCGGGGGCGAAGCGGCGCAGGTGTTCGGGCCGGCCGAGGGTCTGGATGGAGGCGAAGAGCACGTCGGCGCCTTCGTCCTTGGCCGCGCCGGAATAGCGGCCGAGGCGGCCGGTGGGGCGGATGGCGCGGAAGCTTTCCAGCGCCTGGCCGAGGATCTCCTCGCGGTGGGCGACGAAGAGCACGCGGCGGAATTCGGGACGGTCGGTGTCGAAGGCGCTGAGCCAGGTCTTGCCGAGGCCGGTGGCGAGGACCACCAGGCCGGCCTGGTAGCCGGCTTCCCGGGTCGCCTCGAGGG
>DASRLN010000070.1:0-11625 GCA_035648435.1 Caulobacteraceae bacterium | reverse complement strand
GGGGCCGAGGGCCTGGGCCGCGCCGGGGGCGGCCCCGACGCCGGTCAGCAGCAGGGCCAGCGCCGCGTGGCGCTTCTCCATGGCGTTGGCCAGATCCTCCACCGAGGTCGACGAGGCGTTCAACTGGGCCACGGCGCTGTTCAGCCTGGCCTGGCGGTCGGCGATCCAGCGCTCGTATTTGGCCTGGGTCTGGGCGGCCAGCGCCTCGCCGTTCGACTGGGTCACGGCGCCCACCAGCACCGCGGCGGTCGCCACTCCCATCCACAGGGCGCAGATGGCGACGCCGGCGGCGATGGTCAGTTGCCGATTGGTGGAGAGGACGAATCCCTTCATGTCTCCGCCGGAGCGCACATAGAGGTGGCGCTCGGGGAAGTGGCTCACGAGCCGGTGGGCAAGGCGTTGGATGCGTCCAAGGCTCATCTTTGCATCGTCGTCCGTCGGTTCGAAATGGCCGGCGCGATATGTTACCATCGGGGCGCCGGGCGCAACCCGCCAAGCGCCGGTTCATTCCGCGGCGCGATCAATCGAGCCGGAGTCGCGCCAACCGGCCCCTCGGGCGAATTGAGTATCAGCCGAGCAATAGACCGCCGATCGTCAAGCATCGGCGCCGGATCCCCGCCGTGGAGTCCAGGCAATTGAGGCGAGGGTGGGGCGCGCCGGACTCGGGTCCCCTGCGACGCCCCGCCGCACCTCTGGCGCTGAACTCAGGCCAGGGTCCGCGCCGCCGCGAGGACTTCGGCGACATGGCCCGGAACCTTGACCCGGCGCCACACGCGGCGGATCACGCCGGCGGCGTCGATCAGGAAGGTCGAGCGGTCGATGCCCATGTACTTTCGCCCGTACAGGCTCTTCTCGACCCAGGCGCCGTAGGCCTCGACGACCTTGCCTTCCGGATCGGCGCCGAGCAGGGGCGCGAGTTCGTACTTGGCGCGGAATTTCGCATGGCGGGCCACGGAATCCTTGGAGACGCCGACGACCACCGCCCCGGCCTTGGCGAAAGCCCCGGCGTCGGTCGTGAACGCCTGCGCTTCGGCCGTGCATCCGGAGGTGTCGTCCTTGGGATAGAAATACAGCACCACCGCCTTGCCCTTCAGGGCCGCGAGCGCGACGCGGCCGGCGTCACTCTCGAGGTCGAAATCGGGGGCGCGGTCGCCGGCTTTGAGTTCGGTCGTCATGACGGGGCTCCTCTGGATGCTTCAGCTCACCACCAGGCGCTTGCGGCTGGCGCCCTTGCGCAGTTCGGCCTCGGCGCCGGCCACGCCGGCGGGCGCATTGGGGTCGGCGACCTTGACGCCGTCGATGCGGAAGCCGCCACCGGCGATCTGCCGACGGGCGTCCGAATTCGAGGTGGCGAAGCCGGCGGCGACCATCAGGGCCGCATTGGTCATCTCGCCGAGCTTCGCCACCGCGATCTCGACCGTCGGCAAATCCCGGGAAAGCCGCCCTTCCTCGAACGATGTCCGCGCGGCCCCCTCGGCCGTGGCCGCCGCGTCCGCGCCGTGCAAGAGCGTCGTCGCCTGGTTGGCGAGAATCTTCTTGGCCTCGTTGATCTCCGCGCCGCCGAGCCGCTCGAGGCGGCCGATCTCTTCCAGCGGCAGTTCGGTGAACAGGCGCAGGAACCGGCCGACGTCGGCGTCCTCGGTGTTGCGCCAGAACTGCCAGTAGTCGTAGGGGCCGCGCATCTCGGCGTTGAGCCATACCGCGCCGGCGACGGTCTTACCCATCTTGGCCCCGGACGCGGTGGTCACCAGCGGTGCGGTGACGCCGAACGCCTCGCGGCCCTCGAGGCGGCGGATCAGGTCGATGCCGCCGACGATGTTGCCCCACTGCTCGGAGCCTCCGAACTGCAGCGTGCAGCCGAACCGGCGGTTCAGCTCCAGGAAGTCCGCCGCCTGCATCAGCACGTAGTTGAACTCGAGGAAGGTCAGCGGCTGCTCGTTGGCCAGCCGGCTCCTGACGAACTCCAGGGCCACCATCTTGTTGATCGTGAAGTGCACGCCGTAGTCGCGCAGGAACTCGATGTAGCCGAGCTTTTCGAGCCACTCGGCATTGTTGGCCATCACCGCGTCGGTGGGTCTGTCGCCGAAGGCGAGGAACGGCGCGAAGGCGCGGCGGATGCCGGCGATGTTGGCGCCGATCTCCGCTTCGCCGAGCATCGGCCGCTGCGCCGACTTGTCGGACGGATCGCCGACCTTGGTCGTCCCTCCGCCCATCAGCACGATCGGCCGGTGGCCGGTCCGCTGCAGGCGCCTCAAGGTCATGATCTGCACCAAGCTGCCGACATGCAGGCTGGGGGCGGTGGCGTCGAAGCCGATGTAGCCGGTGATCGGTCCCTCGAGCGCCGCAGCGTCGAGACCGGGAAGGTCCGTCGCCTGATAGACATGGCCGCGCTCAATCAGCAGCCGGACGAGATCCGAACGGGGGGTGAAGGCGGGCGGTGCGATGTCGGTCGGCATGGCTGGGTTCCGTAGCACCGCGAACGGCGACTTGTAACGTCAGTGAGGCCGCAAGTGGGGACATGTTCCCAATGCGCCCCTTCGCAACGGGTACGAGCCCTAGTTGCGCACGCCGGCCCAATCCGCCCGCCACGGCGGTCGGCTGCGCGGCGATTCGATCGAGGGCGATGTCTTCGCCTATCTGGCCGCGCACCGTGCTCGGCCTGCCGATCTCCTGGGTCCACGGCCACCGTGGCCTGTTGGTGTGGTTCGTGAGGTTCGTGTTTGCTTTCCACGAACGAAGGACGCCGCCCTCAGATCGGCTCCGCCTTCAGCCGCTTGTCGAGATACGCCCCGACCCGCTTATCCACCTCGACCAGGTTTTCGGTCCAGAAGTGGCCGCCGCCTTCAACCAGCTCGTAGTCGATGACGATGCCCTTCTGGGTGCGCAGTTTGGAGACCACCCGTTCGACCTCGGCATAGGGCACCACGGTGTCCGCCGATCCATGCAGGATCAGGCCGGAGGCGGGGCAGGGGGCGAGGAAGCTGAAGTCATACATGTTGGTCGGCGGCGAGACGGAGATGAAGCCGTCGGTCTCTGGCCGGCGCATGAGCAGCTGCATGCCCACCCAGGCGCCGAAGTCGAAGCCGGCCACCCAGCATTGCGAGGCCGCCGGGTTGGTCGATTGCAGCCAGTCCAGCGCCGTGGCCGCGTCGGCCAGTTCGCCGATGCCCTGGTCGAACTCGCCCTGGCTGCGGCCGACGCCCCGGAAGTTGAACCGCAGGGTGTTGAAGCCGCGCTTCATGAACAGGTGGAAAAGCTGCACGGCCACGGGATGGTTCATGTGTCCGCCGGCGCGGGGGTGGGGATGGAGGATCAGGGCGATCGGCGCGGTGTCGTCCTTGCGTGGCGAGTAGCGCCCCTCGATCCGCCCCACGGCGCCGGGTAGAACCACCTCGGGCATGCCTGTCCTTTCAGATCGCGAACGCCGACTGAATGCGTCAAATACTTGACCACGGCGGTTGGTTTTACTAGATAGCGCGGGCGGCCCTTGAACTCTCGAGGGCCATCGCGAGAGGGCGGCTTGTAGCAAGAAGCCGCCCGAAAACGCGAGAAAATACGGCGGACAGCTCCATGCGGCTCAGCACTCGGGGACGATACGCGGTCATGGCGATGACCGAACTCGCCGGCCGCGAGGGCGCGCGGGCCGTCTCCCTCGCCGCCATCGCCGAGCGCCAGCAGATTTCCAGGCCCTATCTCGAACAGCTCTTCGCCCGCCTGCGGCGGCGCGGCCTGGTCGAGTCGGTGCGGGGTCCCGGAGGCGGGTATCGATTGGCGCGGCCGGCGACCGACCTCACCGTCGCCGATGTGGTCCTGGCCGTGGACGAGCCGTTGCGGGCCACGCGCTGCGCCGGGAGCGGCGCCGGCTGCATGAAGGGCGGCGCCCGTTGTATCACCCACGATCTGTGGGCCGAGACCGGCCGGCGGATCCACGACTACCTCGCGGCCGTCTCCCTGGCCGACGTGCTGGCCGGTCGCCTGCGAACCGACGAGGCGAAAGCGGCATGAGCGCGGCGGTCTACCTCGATTGTAACGCCACCGCGCCGGTGCGGCCGGAAGCGGCGGAGGCGGTGGCGCGCGCCCTCGCGGCCGGCGGCAATCCGTCTTCGGTGCACGCCTCGGGCCGATCGGCCCGCGGACGGGTGGATCAGGCACGAACCGACGTCGCCGCCCTGATCGGCGCGACGGCGGCCGACGTCACCTTCGTCAGCGGCGGCACCGAAGCCAATGCGCTGGGCATGGCCAGCGCCATCGCCGACGGCTGCGGCCGGATCATCGTCTCGGCCGTCGAGCATGACGCGGTGCGCGAGGCGGCCCTCGCCTCCGGCCTTGCGGTCGAAATTCTTCCCGTGGATGGCGACGGCGTGGCCGATCTGGCTTGGCTGGAACGCGCCTTGGTCTCGCGACCGCGCGCCGTCGTCTGCCTGATGCTGGCTAACAACGAGGCCGGCGTCATCCAGCCGGTCGCGCGAGCCGCGGGGCTGGTCCGCGCCACCGGTGGCTGGCTTCACGTCGATGCGGTCCAGGCCGCCGGCAAGATCGCCATCGATGTCGCCGTCCTCGGCGCCGACACGCTGGCCCTTTCCGCCCACAAGCTCGGCGGCCCGCAAGGCGTCGGCGCTCTCTTCGCCGCGCCGGGCGCCGCCGTCACGCGCCGGCAGCACGGCGGGGGCCAGGAGCGCGGCCGGCGGGCGGGGACCGAGAATGTCCCCGGCATCGCCGGCTTCGGCGCCGCCGCCAGAGCCGCCGCCCGCGACCTGCCGGGCCTGGCCGCCCAGGCCGACTGGCGCGACGCCCTCGCCGATCGCCTGGCGGACGAAGGCGCCGAGATTCTCGGCGTCGAAGCCCCCCGCCTTCCCCAGACCCTCTGTGTCGCCATGCCGGGATGGAGTTCGGAAACCCAGGTCATGACTCTCGATCTTGCGGGCGTGATGATCAGCGCCGGCGCCGCCTGCTCGTCGGGCAAGGTCAAGCCGAGCGGCGTCGTCGAAGCCATGGGCCGGGCCGATCTCGCCCCCTACGCCATTCGGGTCAGCGGCGGCTGGCCTTCGACGCGAGACGACTGGCGCCGCTGCGGCGACGTCTGGCTGGATCTGCTCGCCGCCCGCGCGGCCCGCGCCAGAAAGGTTGCCTGAACATGGCCGCCGTCCAGCAGACCGTCTCCCAGGTCGCCGAAGTCGAGCGCTACAAGCACGGCTTTTCGAGCGACATCGACCAGGAGTTCGCGCCCAAGGGCCTCTCCGAGGCCACCGTCCGCTTCATCTCGGCCAAGAAGGGCGAACCGGCGTGGATGCTCGACTGGCGCCTCGAAGCCTGGCGCCGCTGGCAGGCCCTCGATGAGCCCGACTGGGCGCGCGTGAACTTCCCCCGCATCGACTACCAGGATTCCTACTACTACGCCGCGCCGGTCGAGAAGGTCGGCCCCAAGAGCCTGGGCGAGGTCGATCCGGAACTGCTGGCGGTCTACGCCAAGCTCGGCATTCCCCTGAGGGAGCAGGCGGTGCTGGCCGGCGTCGAAGGCGCTCCCCGCTACGCGGTGGACGCGGTTTTCGACAGCGTCTCGGTGGTCACCACCTTCAAGAAGGAACTCTCCGAAGCCGGCGTCATCTTCTGCTCGATGAGCGAGGCGATCCGCGACCACGGCGATCTCGTGCGCCGATATCTGGGCTCGGTGGTGCCAGCCTCGGACAACTTTTTCGCCTGCCTCAACAGCGCGGTCTTCTCCGACGGCAGCTTCGTCTACGTGCCGCCGGGGGTTCGCTGTCCGATGGAGCTTTCGACCTATTTCCGCATCAACGCCGCCCAGTCCGGCCAGTTCGAACGCACTCTGATCATCGCCGACAAGGGATCCTACGTCTCCTACCTTGAGGGCTGCACCGCTCCCATGCGCGATGAGAACCAGCTCCACGCCGCGGTGGTCGAGCTGGTCGCCCTGGATGACGCGGAGATCAAATATTCCACCGTTCAGAACTGGTACCCCGGCGACGCCGAGGGAAAGGGGGGTATCTACAACTTCGTCACCAAGCGCGCCGACTGCCGCGGCGACCGCGCCAAGGTCAGCTGGACCCAGGTCGAGACCGGATCGGCGATCACCTGGAAATATCCCTCGTGCATCCTGCGCGGCGAGGGATCGAGCGGCGACTTCTATTCCATCGCCATCACCAACAACCGCCAGCAGGCCGACACCGGCACCAAGATGATCCATCTGGGCGCCAATACCCGCTCGCGGATCATCTCCAAGGGCATCTCGGCCGGCCATTCGTCGAACACCTACCGCGGCTTGGTGTCGGCCCATCCCAAGGCCAGGGGCGCCCGGAATTTCACCCAGTGCGACTCGCTCCTGATCGGCAAGCACTGCGCCGCCCACACCACCCCCTACATCGAGGTCCGCAACGGTTCGGCGCGCTTCGAGCATGAGGCCACCACCACCCGGCTCTCCGAGGACCAGCTGTTCTACGCCATGCAGCGCGGCCTCACCCAGGAGGCGGCGGTCCAGCTGCTGGTCAACGGCTTCGTCAAGGACGTCCTCCAGGAACTCCCCATGGAATTCGCCGTGGAAGCCCAGAAGCTGGTGGCGATCTCGCTTGAGGGGAGCGTGGGATGACGCTTCAGGCCATCGACCATGTACAGGTCGCCATTCCGAGCGGCGGCGAGGAGGCCGCCCGGGGCTTCTACGCCCGTCTCCTGGGACTCTCGGAACGGCCGAAGCCGCCGGAATTGGCCGAGCGTGGCGGCTGTTGGTTCGAGGACGACGGCGTGAGGGTCCATTGCGGCGTCGAAGAGCCGTTCCACCCGGCCCGCAAGGCGCACGTCGCGTTCCGTGTTGACGACGTGCGCGGACTGGCGGCGCGCGCCCGCGACGCCGGCCTCGAAGTCGCGGACGACCAGACTCTCCCCGGCCACGAACGCGTCTTCATCTTCGACCCCTTCGGCAACCGCCTGGAGTTCCTGCGGCCAGTGGAGGCAGTGTGATGCTTGATCCGCGGGCGTCGAGGGCACGGCGCGCACCGATGCCGCCACTGTGCCTCCGCCTCACCATCGGCGGCGCGAGCCCCGACAATCGTAGCGCGGGCTTCCAGCCAGCTCTTTTCACCCAGCCGCCGTCGATAAGAGCGGGCTGGAAGCCCGCGCTACGGAAGAAGAACGGCCGGTGACCCCCATGCTCTCAATCCACGACCTCCACGTCGCCATCGACGGCAAGGTGATCCTGGACGGGCTCACGCTCGACATACCCGCCGGCGAGGTGCACGCGGTGATGGGGCCGAACGGGGCGGGAAAGTCGACGCTTTCCTACGCCCTGGCGGGCCGGCCGGGCTACGAGGTGACCGGCGGCTCGGTCACCCTGGACGGCGACGACCTCCTGGCTCTGCAACCGAACGAGAGGGCCGCGAGGGGACTTTTCCTCTCTTTTCAGCACCCCACTGAAATCCCCGGCGTGCCGGCGCTGACCTTCATCCGCACCGCCCTCAACGCCCAGCATGTCGCCCGCGGCGAGCCGGAAATCTCCGCGCCGGATTTCCTGCGCCGGGTCCGCGCCGAGGCGACCGCCCTGAAGATCGACTTCGACATGCTGAAGCGCGGCCTCAACGTCGGGTTCTCCGGAGGCGAGAAGAAGCGCATGGAAATCCTCCAGATGGCAATGCTGCGGCCACGGCTGGCCATCCTCGACGAGACCGATTCCGGCCTCGACATCGACGCCCTGCGCATCGTCGCCGATGGCGTCAACGCCATGCGCTCGGCCGATCGGGCGATGCTGGTCATCACCCACCACCAACGCCTGCTGGACTACATCCGCCCCGACCGGGTGCATGTCCTGGCCGCCAGCCGCATTGTCGCTTCCGGGGGACCGGAGCTTGCCCACGCTCTCGAAGCCGAGGGCTACGACAAATACGCAACCGCCGCATGAGTCTCGCCCGCGCCATCGAGACCGGCGATCTCACCGCCCTGCCGTCGCGCCGCGACGAAGACTGGCGCTGGACCGACCTGCGCGGCCTCGTCCGATCGTTGCCGCCCGCCTCGCCGGCCAATGACACCGCGCTGCCCCCCGGGCCATTCGAGGATCTCGGCGAGTCGATCATCAAGGTCAACGGCGGCGGACCCGAACGGCTCGCCATCGAGAGCGGCGAGAGGCGCATCGTCGCCCTGCGCTTCATCGCCGGAGCGGGCGCCGGCGCCCATGTGGCTCGCTTCTCGGTGGACATCGCCGACGGCGCGGAGCTGACGCTGCTCGAGAGTTACGAAGGCGCCGGCGACGGATACCTCACCGAAGCCGGGATGAGCATCGACCTCGGCCGCGGCGCGAGGCTGGAACGCATCGTCATGGCGCGCGATGGCGCGGACGCCATTTCCGTGTCGCTCGCCGAGGTCACCCTCGCCGCTGGCGCTCGCCTCGCTCAGACCATCCTCACCTCGGGGGCGAAACGCCAGCGCCTGGAGACCCGCGTGATCCACCCCGGCGGGGGCGCCCGCGTGCGGCTCGACGGCGTCTATCGTCTCGCGGAAAGGCGGCACGCCGACATCACCACGTTGGTGACCCATGCCGGTGTCGATGGGGCCACCGACCAGCTCGTCAAGGGCGTTGTCCACGACCAGGCGCGCGGTGTCTTCCAGGGCCGCATCGTGGTTTTGCCCGGCGCCGACCGGACCGACGCCAGGATGGGCCACCACGCCCTCGTTCTTTCCGATCGCGCCGAGGTGGACGCCAAACCGGAACTGGAAATCTACGCCGACGACGTCGCCTGCGCCCACGGCAACACGGTCGGCGCTCTGGATGAGGAGGCGCTGTTCTACGCCCGCCAGCGCGGCATCCCGGAAGCGGCGGCCAAGGCCATGCTCACCGAGGCTTTCCTCGCCGAGGTCATCGACCGCATCGGCCACGACGGCGCCCGTGACGTGGCCCACGCCTGGCTGGCCAGCCGGCTCAAGGCGGCGCCATGAGCTTCGACGTCCAGGCCGCTCGGGCGCAGTTCCCGATCCTCGCGCGGGAGGTCAACGGCCATCCGCTGGTCTATCTCGACAGCGCCGCCTCGGCCCAGAAGCCGCGGGCGGTGATGGACGCCATGACCGCCGCCGCCGGCCACGCCTACGCCAATGTCCACCGCGGCGTGCACACCCTGGCCAATGAAACCACCGAAGCCTACGAGGCCGCCCGCGAGGCCGTGCGGCGCCTGATCAATGCCGCCGCCGCGTCCGAGATCGTCTTCACCAAAGGCGCGACCGAAGCGATCAACCTCGTCGCCGCGTCCTTCGGCGCTTCGCTGGGGCCGGGGGACGAGATCGTGCTCTCGGAGATGGAGCACCACGCCAACATCGTCCCCTGGCATTTCCTGCGCGAGCGCCGCGGCGTGATCCTGCGCTTCGTTCCGGTCACCGACGACGGCCGGCTCGACATGGACGGATTCCGGTCGCTGCTGGGTCCGCGCACGCGCCTGGTCGCCATCAGCCACATGTCCAATGTGCTGGGCACGATCAACCCGGTGGCCGAGATCATCGCCGAAGCTCACGCCGCTGGCGCTCTCGTCCTCCTGGACGGCGCCCAGGCCGTGGTCCACGGCGTGGTCGATGTCCGCGCGCTGGATGTCGATTTCTACGCCTTCTCCGGACACAAGCTCTATGGTCCGACCGGCATCGGCGCCCTCTATGGCAAGGCCGGGTTGCTGGCCGCCATGCCGCCCTGGCAGGGCGGCGGGGAGATGATCGAAAAGGTGACGCTCGAAGGCGTGACCTATGCCGATCCCCCTCACCGTTTCGAGGCCGGCACGCCGCCGATCCTGGAAGCCATCGGCCTGCACGCCGCCATCGACTGGCTGATGGCCCAGGACCGCGCCGCCATCGCCGCGCACGAACAGGCCCTGCGCGATCGCGTGAAACAGCGCCTCAACGGCGCCAACTGGATCACCGAGATCGGGACCGCGCCCGGCAAGGGGGCGATCTTCACCTTCACCGTGGAAGGCGCCCACGCTCATGACGTCGCCCAGATTCTCGATCGCTACGGCATCGCCATCCGCGCCGGCGCCCACTGCGCCGAGCCGCTGATGAGCCGCTTTGGCCTGACATCGAGCGCGCGCGCCTCTTTCGCCCTATATAACACCCTCGAGGAGGCTGACTCCTTCGTTGACGCCCTGATCAAGACCCGGACCTTCTTCTCCTGATGGATGACGCCGCCCTTCCCGCCGAGGCCAAACCCGCCGCGCTCTCGCAAGGAGAGCTCGACGCTCTGACCGATCAGTTGGTCGAAAAGCTGAAGACAGTGTTCGACCCGGAGATACCGGTCGATATCTACGAGCTCGGCCTGATCTACAAGGTTGATGTCTCGGACGAGAAGGTGGTGGCCATCGACATGACCCTCACCGCCCCCGGCTGCCCTGTGGCCGGCGAGATGCCCGGCTGGGTGCGCGACGCGGTCCTGACCATCCCCGAAGTCACCGAGTGCGCCGTCAACCTCGTCTTCGATCCCCCTTGGGATCCCTCGCTGATGTCCGACGAGGCCAAGCTCGAACTGAACATGTTCTGACCATGGAAACCGTCGTCCAGCCCCGCGTCCGCCGCCCTCGCCCCAAGGTCGTAACCCTGAGCGCCGCCGCCGCCGCCCGCGTTCGCGAGATCATGGACCGCGCCGAGCGGCCCTACGCCGGCCTGCGGGTCGGGGTGAAGAACGGCGGCTGCGCCGGCTCCGAATATGTCCTCGAATACGCCGAGGCGGCCGGCCCTCTCGACGAGGTGGTCGAGGACAAGGGCGTCACCATCCTCATCGAACCCAAGGCGGTCCTCTTCCTGATCGGCGCCGAGATCGACTACGAGGTCACCCGCCTGGCCTCGAAGTTCGTATTCCGGAACCCCAACCAGACCGACGCCTGCGGTTGCGGTGAGAGCGTGACCATCCAGCCGGCGGCGGAGTAGACGCCCGTTGAGGCTACTCTCGCCCCTCATCCTTGAGATCGGTCGTCTTCGCGGGAATGACGCGCGGCAATTGCGGAATTCCTCAATCCGGCTGGGCGCTGGAGGATCATCTGGAGGCGCGTCTGGCCCTGGAGGCCCTGAACATGGCCATTGCTCAAAGACGGTCAGAGCCCGGCGAACTGGTCCACCACTCCGACAGGGGCGTGCAATATGCGTGCGGTGACTATGCCCGTCGCCTGGAGGAACTGGGCGTCCTCGCCAGCATGAGCCGCGGCGGCTGCCCATACGACAACGCCAAGGCCGAGAGCTTCATGAAGACCCTCAAGACCGAAGAGGTCGATGGATCGGCCTACCGGAACCTCGACCACGCCAGGGGCGCCGTGGGCGACTTCATCGAAGCGGTGTACAACAAGACCCGCCTGCACTCCGCCCTCGACTACCGGTCACCCATGGAGTTCGAAGACGATCAAGCCTTGCCCGCCGTACGGTAGCCAAGGCTTGTCCCAGAAACCATCTGTCCCTGACTTTTCCTGTCTCACCGACGGGGTGCAGTCCAGTGCACTGTTGTCTAATTGATTTTCTCCGTTTGTAACCGGGGCAAATTCCCGTGCGGGGGGGGCTATGCGCGGGAATCGAGTTGTGATTCACCCTATGGATGGCGCCGCCGTTCACTGAATCGTCTGACGATTTGCCGCTGAAGGACCTTCGGCGCGTTGTGGCGACGCTGGT
>DASRLN010000069.1:0-3315 GCA_035648435.1 Caulobacteraceae bacterium | reverse complement strand
GGGCGTAGAACACCCGGCGCTCGACGCCGTCGGGGAAATAGTTCTGGCCCGAGAAGCCCTCCGGTGTGCTGGGGTCGTAGCGGTAGCCCTTGCCATAGCCCAGTTCCTTCATCAGCCGCGTCGGGGCGTTGCGGATGTGGGCCGGGGGCGTGAGGGAGCCGGTCTCCCTCGCCAGCGCGCCGGCGGCGCCGAAGGCGGTGGTGACGGCGTTGGATTTTGGCGCCGCGGCCAGGTGCACGCAGGCCTGGGCCAAGGCCAGCTCGCCTTCGGGACTGCCGAGGAAATCGTAGGCGTCCTTCGCCGCCACGGTGAGAATGAGCGACATCGGATCGGCTTCGCCGATGTCCTCCACCGCCATGCGGACGAGGCGCCGGGCGATGAACAGGGGATCCTCGCCGCCCGCGAGCATGCGCGCCAGCCAGTAGAGGGCCGCATCCGGATCCGATCCGCGCACCGACTTATGCAAGGCGGAAATCAGATTGTAGTGCTCCTCGCGGTCCTTGTCGTAGGCCGGGCTGCGCCTTTGCAGGATCTCGCCCATCCGCGAGGACGTCATCGGCTCGTCCGCGGCGATGTTGAACAGGGTTTCGGCCAGGGAGTAGAGATAGCGGCCGTCACCGTCGGCCAGGGCGATCATCGCCTCGCGCGCGGCCGGCGCCAGCGGCAGTCGGCGCCCCTCGAACGCCTCGGCCCTGTCCAGAAGTCTGGCCATGGCCGCCTCGTCCAGACGTCGCAGGACATAGACCTGGCAGCGCGACAGCAGGGCGCCGTTGAGTTCGAACGACGGATTTTCTGTGGTCGCGCCGACCAGGGTGACGATCCCTTGCTCGACGAAGGGCAGGAAGCCGTCCTGCTGGGCGCGATTGAAGCGGTGGATCTCATCGACGAACAGCAGAGTGGACTGGCCTGCCGCGCGGCGCATCCTCGCCGCCTCGAAGGCCTTCTTCAGATCGGCGACGCCGGAAAACACCGCCGAGAGCTGCTGGAACTCATATCCCGCCTCCCTGGCCAACAGACGGGCGATGGTGGTCTTGCCGGTTCCTGGCGGTCCCCAGAGGATCATCGACGACAGCCGGTGGGCGCTGGCCATCCGCCGGATGGGGCCGTCGGGGCCAAGCAGATGCTCCTGGCCGACCACGTCATCCAGCGCCTGGGGCCGCAGGCGGTCGGCCAGCGGCGCCGGCGACTGGGGCGTCAGGCCAGCGGCTTCGAACAGGTCGCTCATCGGACGAGGGTGGCAGCGCCGAACCGCGCGGGAGAGACGGCCAGCGCTTCCAGGCCCAGATCGGCGAGTTCGGCGGGGAGGTCCTGCCTGAGCGCCATGGCGGCGCCCAGGCGGGCGGCGGCGGGCGCGGTCTGCATGCCGTAGCCACCCTGGCCGGCGAACCAGAAGAAACCCTCCACGGCCGGATCATAGCCGAAGACCGGAATCCGGTCGGGCGCGAAAGTCCTCAGGCCGGCCCAGGAACGGGCGACGCGGCGGATGTCGATATCCAGGACGCCCTGAAGCCGATCGACGCAGATGGCGATGTCGAGCTCCTCCGGCGCCACGTCGGCCGGCGTCGTGGAGGTCTCGTCGGCCGGAGAGGCGAGGAGCAGACCCGACTGCGGCTTGAAATAGAATTGCTCCTCGGCGTCCATCACCGTGGGCCAGGCCGCGATCTCAACCCCGGTGGGGGGGTCGATGAGGATCGCCGTCCGGCGCTTGGCATCGAGCCCGAGCGGCCGGACACCCGCCAGGGCGGCCAGTTCGTCGGCCCAGGCGCCGGCGGCGTCGATGACGACCCCGGCTTCGACGATCTCTCCTCCGGCCAGGACGACCCGCCACCGCGAGCCGACCCGCCGGGCGCTTTCCACCCGCGCGCCCAGGCGGAATTGCGCGCCCCGCGCCTTGGCCAGACGCAGGAACCCGGCGTGCAGGGCGTTGGTGTCGATGTCGGCGGCGTCGGGTTCGAAAATGGCGCGTGAGATCGCATCGGCCCGTAGCGAAGGGACCATGGCGATCGCCTGCTCCAGGGGGATCTCGCCGAATCGACCAGCCCCCGCCGCCAGCGTCCCCACCGCGGCGTCGAGGGCCGCCGATTGCCCGGGGCCGGCGATGGTGAGGCACCCCCGGGGGGTCAACAGCGGGTGCTCGGTGAAGCCGCCGGGCGGCTGGTCGAAAAATGCCCGGCTGGCGGCGGTGAGCATGCGCACCGCGTCGCCGCCGTAGGATTCGATATACATCGCCGCCGACCGGCCGGTGGTGTGATAGCCGTGAGCCTCCTCGCGCTCGGCCACCAGCACGCGGGCATGGGGCGCGAGTTCGAAGGCCATCGAAGCCCCGGCGATCCCCGAGCCGCAGATGAGAAAATCGTAGCTGTTCATGACGCTCCACGAGTGGAGGGGGTCATGGATCACACCGGTCCCGATGTCACCCGCTGAAACGCGCCGTGATCAGCCGCCCGGCCCGCTCGATCGCCAGCGTCCAGGCGCCCCCGCCGCCGGACTTCAGCGCGGTGGCCACGTCGCTGGTCGAGCCGATCTTGGCGCCGTTGATGGCGCGGATGAAGTCGCCCGGCTGGAGGCCGATGGTCTGGGCCAGGCCGCCATCGACCCGGGTCACCACCACGCCGCGCCCGGAGAACGGATCGACGCCGTATTGATAGGCCGAGGCTGGCGAAACGTTGGCGACACTCGCGCCGGCCAGCGGATTGCGGCCGGTCAAGGTGAGAGGATCGGCGGCCGGCTGGGCCGGCGGCGCCTCGACGCGAACCGAAAGCGTCCGCGGCGCCGCGCCATTGCGACGCGCGACGACCGCCAGGGTCTCCCCCGGCCGGCGGGTGGCGATCCGATAGTTGAGCCCGCCCTCGTCGTTGACCGGTTCGCCATCGACCGAGACGATCACATCGCCCTGGGCGATTCCGGCCCGGGCGGCGGGGCCGCTGGGCCAGACGTCGGTGACGACGACACCCTGGGGGGCGGCGAGACCCAGGCTGCGGGCCATCTCGCCGGTCAACGCCTGGGTCTTGGCCCCGAGCCATGGCCGGATCACCGCGTGACCGCCGCCAAGCGCGGCGCCGACCACCTGTTTGGCCATCGCGGCGGGGATCGCGAAGCCGACACCCGAGGAGGTCCCCGAGCCCGAGACGATGGCGGTGTTCACGCCGATGAGATCGCCTTCCATATCGACCAGCGGACCGCCGGAATTGCCCGGATTGATCGCCGCGTCGGTCTGGATGAAGAAGGAATAGTCGCTGATCCCGACGTCCGAGCGGGCCAGGGCCGATCTGGCGGTCCTTAAGATCGACACCAAGGCCGAGCGCCTGCCGACCA
>DASRLN010000068.1:0-2515 GCA_035648435.1 Caulobacteraceae bacterium | reverse complement strand
CCCTCCACCCCTGCGGCGTCCCCCTCCCCCGCAAGAGGGCGGGGGAGGATGAAGTGTGTTCTATCCTCCCCTGCGCCTCTTCGCGGGGGAGGTGGCGCGGCGCTCTTGCGCCGTGACGGAGGGGGCGCAAAGCGGCGGCCTCGGCGCCTCGTCCATGGGACCATGGATCGACCGCTCGCTGGCCGTCGCGGCGGGCGCCGCCACGGCGCTCGCCCATCCGCCTTGGGGCTTGACCCCTTGCCTGCTGGGCTTTGGGCTGATGCTGTGGCTCATCGACCGGACCAATTCGGCCCGCCCGTTGCGGTCGGCCTTCCTGCGCGGGTGGCTGGCCGGGGCGGGCTATTTCGCGATCTCGCTGATGTGGCTGGCCGAGCCGTTCCAGATCGACGCCGCCGAGCAGGGATGGATGGCGCCCTTCGCGGTGGTCATCGTGGCGCTGGGCATGGCGTTGTTCTGGGCAGCGGCGGCGCTCGTCTATCGGGCGTTCGCCGGCCGAGGCCCCCTGAGAGTGGTTCTGTTCGCCGGATGCCTGGCGGGCGCGGAATGGCTGCGCGGGCATGTTCTCACCGGCTTTCCCTGGGATCTCCCGGGCGAAGCCTGGCGGGCGGGATCGGCGCCATCGCAGGCGGCGTCGCTGGTCGGGGCCTACGGACTCACCTGGCTGACCATCGCCGCGGTCGCCACCGTGGCCCTGGTCCAGGAATGGCGGCGTGGCTGGATGGTGATGATCGGCGGCGCCGCGACCCTGATCGCGCTCTTCGTCTTCGGCGCCGCGCGCCTAGCCCACCCGCCGCTGGCCGCGCCGGGCGGACCCACCCCCACTCTGCGCATCGTCCAGGCCGACGTGCCGCAGGAATCCAAATACGATCAGCGCCGCTTCGCCGGCATCGTCGGTCGCTATGTGACCTTGACCGCCCGGCCTTCGGCGAGGCCGGCGGACATCGTGATCTGGCCCGAAGGCGCGGTGCCGGCGGCGCTGGAAGACTATCTGGCGCCGGGAACCTGGACGCGACAGGCGGTGATGGGCGCGCTCGCCCCCGGCCAGACCCTGCTGGTCGGCGGCTACCGGTGGAGCGGCGATGGCCGGCCGATCGCCTACAACAGCCTGGCCGCATTCCGCCGGACCTCCAACGACCTCGTCCCCGCCGGCCTCTACGACAAGTATCGCCTGGTGCCGTTTGGCGAATTCATGCCGCTGGATTCCCTCGCCTCGCGCCTGGGGATCAAGCAGTTCGTGCATGTCGGCGACGGCTTCGCGTCCGGGCCGCCGCCTCGGCCCCTGGCCATCGCCGGCATCCCGCCGGTCCAGCCCCTGATCTGCTACGAGAGCCTGTTCCCGGGCCTGGCGCGCGAAGGGCGCGCGCCTCGTGGCGTCCGGGCCCGCTGGATCGTCAATGTCTCCAACGACGCCTGGTTCGGCTCCGGCAGCGGCCCGCGCCAGCACCTCAACCTCGCCAGCTATCGGGCCATAGAGGAAGGCCTGCCGATGGTCCGCGCCACCCCGACCGGGATATCGGCGGTGATCGACGCCTTCGGCCGCGTTCCGGCCGGCGAGGAACTGGGACACGGGGTCCTGGGCGTGATCGACGCGCCCCTGCCGCCGGCCGCGGGTCCGACTCTCTACAGCCGGCTGGGGGACTGGCCGTTCCTGATCATGCTGATCCTTTCGCTGGCCGGCGCGCGTTGGCCACGGCGCAAGCCGACGGAGGTCTAGGTGGAGCGCGCGCACCTTCCGCTGCGCACCTTCGGACGCACCCGTTCGCGAACGCTGAGGTCTCGGCCCGCCGCCCTTCTCGCCGAACTGTTGCCGGGACTGGCGACGCCGACGGCGCCCTTCGATCCGCGGACGATCGCCCCCGGGGCGTCGGAGGTCTGGCTGGAGATCGGGTTTGGCGGCGGCGAGCATCTCTGCGCTCAGGCGGCCCGCAGGCCCGACGTGCTGCTTCTCGGCGCCGAGCCGTTCGTCAACGGCGTGGCCAGCGCGCTCGGACACATCGACAGGTCGGCGCTTGCCAACGTGCGCATTCACGCCGGCGACGGGCGAGAGCTGATGGCGGCGCTGCCCGACGCGAGCATCGATCGGTTGTTCCTGCTGTTCCCGGACCCCTGGCCCAAGCTTCGCCACCACAAGCGCCGCCTGATCGGGGTGGAATTCATCGCCCAGGCGGCGCGGGTGATGCGGTCGGCGGCGGTCCTGCGGTTCGTCACCGACTGGGCCGACTATGCCGGGTGGACGCTCGAACGCCTCGCCGCCGCCGCCGATTTCCGCTGGACCGCCGGGCGGGCCGACGACTGGAGGGTCGCCCCGGCCGATCATTTTCCAACCCGCTATGAGCGCAAGCAGCTGGGCGATTGCGCGCCGATCTGGCTGGAATTCGAGCGCGTCTGACGCCGGCTGGCGCCCGGTCGCCTCGATTTTTGCGCCCGGGTCGGCCACAAGGACGGTCATGAAGTTTCTCGACCAGTGCAAGATCTACATCCGCTCGGGCGACGGCGGCGGCGGGGCGGTGTCGTT
>DASRLN010000067.1:0-8951 GCA_035648435.1 Caulobacteraceae bacterium | reverse complement strand
TCGCCCAGCTGCATCTGGTGGGGATCGCGCGCGCCCATGTCGGCGACGCGGTTCAGGCGCTCGGGGGCGAGGATGTCGGCGAAGGTGATGTCGGCGGCGACCTCGGCGGCCGCGGGAAGCTCGAACACCGGCTTGGCGGCGTCGCCGAACACCTCGGCGTCGAACTGGGGGTCCGAGGCGCCCGACTGGCCATCGGAGAGCAGGTTCAGCAGCGGATCGGGCAGATCCAGCGCGGCCGGATCGACGGTGGCCAGCAAAGCGGCGAGCGCCGCACGTTGGCGCGCGCCCGAGACGGGGACGGCGGTCTCATGTCCGTCGCCGGCCACGGCATAGTCGAAATCGACCCCGCCGATGAGCTTGGCGGCGGCGTCCGCCTCATAGCGGTGGAAGAGATAGATCGGCACGATCACCCGCCGAAGATCGGCGGCCGGCGCCCCAGCGGGAAGGGTGTTCAGGCCGAAATTGGCCAGGGCGATCCGGCGCACCTCCATGACATGGCGCAGGCCGGCCACCGCGTCGGGTCCGTCGTCCCACAGAGCGCCGTCGGGATGAGCCGAGCCGGCCGGACGCGAATCCTCATCGGAGACGAACTTCATGCCGGCGCCGTAGCCGGCCCGGACCATCGCCTCGAGGGCCGCTTTCTCGTCCACGCGGGGGGAAAACTGCGAATAGAGCCAGGCGAGCGCAAACCTGTCCCACGCGCCCACACCCTTGCCGTAGGCGTCGGTGAAATCCAGCCGGCCGTTCACGATCCCCACCCGGGGCGGCGGATAGTCCATCACCGAAGCGCGGTCGTCGAAGGTGCTGCCGGCGAAGTTGTGGTTGAAGCCGATGGCGTGGCCGGTCTCGTGCACGGCGAGCTGACGCAGGCGGGCGAGGGATATCTGGATCGGATCGTTGGGGCCGCCGGTCCCGGTCTTGTCGGCGCCCAAGAGCCCCTCGTAGATCATCCGGTCTTGCCTGACGCGCAGGGAACCCAAGAGCACCGAGCCCTTGACGATCTCGCCGGTGCGAGGATCGACGATCGGCTCGCCGTAGGACCAGCCCCGGGTCTGGCGGTGCACCCAATTGATGACGTTGTAGCGGGCGTCCAGGGGACTGACCCCCTCCGGCAGCACATCGACCCGGAAGGCGTCGATGAACCCCGCGGCGTCGAAAGCCGCCGCCCACCAGCGGGCGCCTTCGACCAGGGCGTCGCGGATCGGCTGGGGCGCGGCGCGATCGACCCAGAACACGATCGGCTTCTTGACGGGCGAGCGCGCCGCCGTCGGATCGGTCTTCTCCAGCCGGAAGCGATGGGCCAGCCGATAGACCACCGGCGCCCCCAACGGCGCGCCGTAATCGGCCACCAGGTGGTCGATGGCCCCGATGCGGGGGTCCGAGAGGCGGGGCGTGAAGCCCGGCGGCGGCAGGGCGATCAGGGAATGATGCACCACCAGGGTGACGGCGTGGGCGTCGGGGAGGATGGCCTGGACCTGGGCGCCGGGTTCATCGCTGGTGAAGGTCTCGCTGGCCTCGAACTCGAGATTCTCCGGAAAGGCCAGAACATCGGCGAGTTCGGGATGGGTGAGCGCCGCGTCGAGCTTGAACGCCCCCTGCTTGGCCGTCTTCAGGGCATCGACCACCCCGAAGGCGTCGCGGCCCAGAAACCCCGTGATGTCCACCAGCAGGGCGTGGTCCGGACCTTCGGCGATGATGTCGCCGGCCCAGACCGTGGATCTGGGAAAGGAATCGGCCACCGCCCGCTTCTCGTCGACGCTGCCGCCATCGGCGCGGAAGCCGTCGTTCTCGTATTCCGCCAAGATCTTTCCGCCGACCCGCCGGAAGACGATGATCTGGGTCGGCCCGGGCTCGGACCGATCGAGGCCCACCGGCGTCGATCCCAGGCCGGCGCGCAAATAGACCTGGTAGAGCCAGCGGGCCGCCACGCCGTCCCCGCCCGCCGCCGGCAGGGCGATCAGCACCCGCGCGGCCGCTTTGTCGAGATAGACCGGCGCCAGGCCATCCAGCCGCGTCAGCCCGGCGGTGGCGGCGGCGAAGGTCTTCGGCGCGTCGGCGGCGTGGGCGGCGCCGGCGAGGGCGGCCACACAAGCGATCACGGCCAAGGTGTGCTTGATGGTCGGCACTCTCGCCCCACCCAAAAGGGTTCGCTTAGCCCAAGACAACCTCTGGAGCGAGGGCCGCGTTCACCGGACTTTTTCGGAGCGCCGACTTCCAGCCCGCTCCCCTTTTTGACGACCCTGCGTCTAGCCGCGGCGAAGAAGCGGGCTGACAAACCCCGCGCTCCGAAGGCATAGAGGCCGTCCCCGTATTCCGAACGGAGGCGCCATGACCCGTTGCGACGTTCTGATCGTCGGCGCCGGTCCGACCGGGCTGGTGCTGGCGCTGTGGCTGACGAAGCTCGGCGTGAAGGCCCGGATCATCGACAAGACGGGGGGTCCGGGAACCACGTCGCGGGCCGTGGCCGTCCAGGCCCGGACCCTCGAACTCTATCGACAACTGGGTCTTACCGACGAGGTCATCGAGCGCGGTCATAAGACCCCGGCGGTCAACCTCTGGGTGCGCGGCAGGAAGGCCGCGCGCGTGCCCTTCGAGACCGTCGGCCTGGGGCTCACGCCCTACCCCTTCCTGTTCATCTTCCCCCAGGACGAGCACGAGCGGCTGCTCATCGAGCGGCTGGAGGCGATGGGCGTCACCGTCGAGCGGCGCACCGAATTGACCGGTTTCGCCGACCGGGGCGATGGCGTCGTGGCCACGCTGCGCCACGAGGGAGTCGAGGAGACCTGCGAGGCGCGCTATGTCGCCGGGTGCGACGGCGCCCGCTCGAAGGTGCGCGAGACCATGGGCGCCGGCTTTCCGGGCGGCACCTATCGGCAGGTGTTCTACGTCGCCGACATCGAGGCGGCGGGTCCGGCGATCGACGGCGAACTGCATGTCGATCTGGAGGAGGCCGATTTTCTCGCGGTCTTTCCCCTGGCCGAGCGAGGGCGGGCCAGGCTGATCGGAACCGTGCGGGACCAGCGGGCCGACCACGCCGAGAGCCTGAAATTCGACGATGTCAGCGGCCGGGCGATGGAAAACCTGAAGGTCGCGGTTCGAGCCGTGAACTGGTTTTCGACTTACCACGTGCACCACCGGGTGACCGATCGGTTCCGCGAAGGGCGGGCGTTTCTGTTGGGCGACGCGGCGCACATCCACAGCCCGGCCGGCGGCCAGGGCATGAACACCGGCATCGCCGACGCGATCAACCTGGCCTGGAAGCTGGCGCAGGTGATCGCCGGCGAGGCGCCCGACGCCGTCCTCGACAGCTACGAGGCCGAGCGGATCGCCTTCGCCCGGCGCCTGGTCGCCACCACCGATCGGGCCTTCACCTTCGCAACCGCCGAGGGTCCGGTGGCCGACATCCTGCGCACGCGCATCGCGCCCCTGGTCATCCCGGCGGTGGCCGGCGCGCCGGCGGGGCGGGAATTCCTGTTCCGCACCGTCTCGCAAATCACCGTGAATTATCGGGGAGGACCCCTGAGCGCCGGCAAGGCGGGCAAGGTGCATGGCGGCGACCGGCTGCCGTGGGCGGCGACCGATGGCGAGGACAATTTTGCTTCCCTCGCCGCGATGAGCTGGCAGGTCCACGTCTATGGCGCCGCCAACGCGGGCCTCGCCGCCTGGTGCGCCGCCCACGGGCTGCCGCTGCATCGGTTCGACTGGCGCGAGGAACACGCCCGGGCGGGGCTGGCGCGCGACGCCTTCTATCTTCTCCGCCCCGACAGCTACGTCGCTCTCGCCGATCCTTCCGGGACGGGGTTGGCCCTGGAGCGGTACTTCGCCGAGCGGGGGATTTCGCCGGCGGTTTGACAACCTGCCTCCCCTCCCGCCTTGCCATTTTTCAAACGCTTGTTACCGCGCCCGTAGAGGCGCGCTCAATACTTTCAGATACTTGGGTGCCCGCGTTTTCCGACCTGCCCGTTAGTCCGGGGCGCAAGTCGCACGCGGGAGCGCCCCCGTGGCCGGCGCCGCCGGCGGCGCGTCGGACGCGAAGAAGGCCCGGGCGCGTCCCGACGCCCGGGCCTTCCCCATCCGCGCCCACGGAATGGTTACGACGCGATGGCGATCCAGTTGACCTTCTTGCCGAAGGTGGTGGCGGCGATCGGCGTCGGGTTGGCGTTGGAGGTGGGCTCCCAGCTCTTGAGATAGAACGAGCCCGGGGCCGGGGCGACGTTCTGGTCGCCGAGGTTGCAGGTGACCATGTCCCAGGTCAGGCCGACGTCATCGGCGAAGCAGGCCACGACGCTCTTGAGCCCGGTGCCCAGGCCAGTGACGATGGTGTCGACGGCGGTGACGGTGGTCGCCTGGCCGCTGGCCATCTTGTCGCTGAGGCCGGTGGAAAGCACGGTGAGCGGGGACGCGCCCAAGGCGCTGGTGACCTTGAAGCTGTGACGGCCGTCGGCGCACAGCACGTCGATGATCGAGCCGGCCGAGGCCCAGGTCACGCCGGTGAAATAGCCGGCCGTGGCGACGGTGGCGAAGGTGTCGGCGCCGGCGTTGTAGAAAAACAGCCCGGGCGTGGTCTCGTTGCTGGTCGCGAGGCTGAGCAGGTTGCAGACTTTGGTGAGGTTGGTCGAGACGAAGGCCATGGGGCCGGCTCCTGTGAGGATCTGTCGAGGGTCAGGCTATGGCCGCGCGGGCGCGCGCAACGCCCCTAGCTGATCACCAGCACCACGTCGCCATAGGCCCCGGCGACATCGAGGATCAGCTGCGCGCCCAGGGCGTAGCCGACGCTGCCCGGCGCGATCGGCGCGGCGCCGGCCACCACGGTCGGCTTGCGGTTGATCTGGACGTTCGGGTCGCCCTTGATCACGCTCAGCGGCCGGCCGCCGAGCGCCGCCGGCAGCGTCACCACGTGGGCCGCCTGGGCCTGGTGCGAGGCGATGTAGCAATGGCTCTCACCGTTCGGACCCATCCGGCCGACCACCACCGCCGGGATCGTCAGGCTGGCGTCCGGGCGGAACGGCGCGCGGAAGGCGGTGACGGTGATGATCGTTCCGGCCACGCCACCCCCGGCCTTGCTGTCCACCGCGCAGAGATACTGCTTCTGCGGCGCGCTCAGCAGCATGGCGTTGATGATCGACGCCGTCCGGGCGGCGGGGACGCCGAGCCCGAACGAGCGGCTGTAGCCATAGACCTCGCCGGACAGGCACGCCCCCGCGCCGGCCGCGCCGGACCAGGTCAGCTCGCAGAAGTGCGACGGCGGCCCCTGGCCGGCGACCGGGTCGATACCCGCCGAGGCCGGGATCGCGGTGGCCACGGCGTTGTTGGTGATCTCCGCCAGGTTCAGGAAGTCGAGGCCGCCGACCGGCGTGACGTTGGGCGCGTACAAAAAGGTCGATAGGGCGATGCCGGCCGGGGTGTCGCGCTGCAAAGAGTTTCGCTGCCGCTGCATGAACCCGGCGTAGTCGCCCAGCGCGCCGGCGTAGCGCGCGAAGTCTTCAGCAAAGAGTTCCGAGCATGCCGACGTTAGGGCGCCGAAGGCATTCCAGCTGTGGCCGAAGAAGCACCTCACCTGCTCGGCGATGTTGGCGGCGGCGTAGTTGGGCGCGGTGGCGCCCACCGCGGCGATCAGCGAGGATTGCTGCGAGGCCGGATTGAGGATCGAATAGAGCTCGTCGATTTCCGGCAGGTTGCCCTGATAGACGCCGTCGCCATGGCTGACGGTCTGCACCGCCGTCAGGGCGAAGGTGTCGCCCGCGAGCGGCGCCCCGCCGGTGTTGAACGAGCTCCCGCCCGCGCTGTAGGGGACGCCCAGGGCGCCGGCCGGCAGCGCGTTGCCGTTGGGGTCGGTGAGCGCGAACACCGTACCCGAGGTCCAGGCCAGCGCGTAGGCGCCGGACATCCCCGGCGGCGCGCCGGCCGGGGCGATGATCGTCCCGGTCCCGGTATTGCCGCCGCCGGCGGTCGCGGTGATGGTATAGATCGTCGTGGTGAGGATCACACCGTCGAGCTTGGCGGCGAAGATGTAATTGAAGAGGCCCGGGAGCGCGCGCTGGACTTGCAGCGGCGCGGAGAAGGTGATGGGTCCGGTATGGGTCGCTCCGGACACATGCACGAAGGTCGCGCCCGGCGGCGCCACGCCCGGAAACAACCAGGACGTCGCCGTGCCCTGGTTCTTGATCGTGAAGCACAGGGTGTTGGCGTCCACGATCATCGACAATACCCACGGGATCGCGTTGGTGTCGTTCCAGATCGAGCCGACATCGACGTTGGTCATGCCGTGCGCCGTCGCGGTCACATAGTACGAAATACTGTAATGGTTCGCCCCGACGAAGGCGTCATTGATCGACACCGGCGTTTCCTCGTCAACCCCGGCGTGTACCTCGACGGCGCTGTTGAACGCCGCCACCGTCGCCGCGTAGAGCGTCGATCGGGGAATGATGCGGTAGCCGACGAAATCCATCACCCCGGTCAGATTGAGGCCGCCGGCCAGCCCGAAGGTGGGCGTCGCGCCATAGCTGATCCGCCAGACCAGATCCTCGGTGGCCGAGGCCTGGCAGGGCGCGCGGACGTAGAGATAGCCGGCCTGCAGGACCATGATCGTGGGGCCCCCGGGGGTGATCACCGTCACCCCGGCCTGGGCGGTCGTGAACAGGGCGTTGGTCGGCGCGTAGGCGCCCGGCTGCCAGGCGGCGAACGGGAGCACCGTGGGGCCGGTGTTGAGCATCACGGCGTTCAGGCAGGCGTCGACCCGGGCCTGCGTGGTCGGGCTGCCGGCGCTCGCCGCCCCGTCCTGGAAGTTGAACGCCACCCAGCCGGTGATCGGCGCGGTCCAGGTCATCGTCCGGGTCGCCACGCTGGACGGCAGGCAGGTCAGGGCGCCGGCGGCGAGGGCGGAATTGAAGCTGTGGTCGGGGTTGAAGAAATCGAGGAACGGAACCGCGGTCAGCTCGATGATGAAATCCAGCGGCGCGCCGGCGATCGAGACCGTGTACTGCTGGCCGGCGACCTGCGGATAGCGCCTGGACGCGGCCAGCGTCGGGATGGTGGACTGGCTCTGGGCGGTCAGCGTGCCGCTGTTGGCCGCGTTGTGCCAGTAGCAATAGATCTGGTCTGAGTAGTCGGGGGCGGTCAGGGCCGGGTCGGCGACATTGGGGTTGGCCAGATTGGTCACCACCACGTTGGCGACCACGGCGCCCGGGTCGAGCGGCGGCGTACCGGCCGCGCCCGCGCCGACGCCGGCCGAGGCGGCGGCGACCTCGGCGAAGGTCTGTTGCGCCGACAGCAGGGTCGCCTGCAGGCTGGCCAGGGTGAGGCTCGCCGCCTGCCACCATTGGCCGTCCGCCGACTGGAACTTGCCCGCCCCGGCGCCGGGCGCGGCCGGGGTGTAGACCGCCTCGCCGGCCCCGTCGCCCGGCGCGGCGTAGCCGGCGGTGACCAGGAACGCCGTGCCGGCCGCGATCGTCGCCAGGGACGCGGCGACGACGCTGGAGAAAAACGGCGAGCCGGCGTAGCTCACGAACGGCGGGGTGGCGGCCGACGGCGCGCCGGTGGTCGGATCGAAGGCCAGCACCTTGCCCAGACGCTGGGCGGCCGGCGGCAGGGGGGCGAACTGCTCGCCGACCGGTCCGCGCACCGCCGCGCCGCCGTCGCGGTCCAGTTCCTGGATCTGGGCCTGCAGACTGGTGGCGTCGGCCTCCAGTATGGCGGTCTGGATCGCGCCGCCGGGGACCAGGGCCACCGTCCGCGCGGCCGGCAGGTCGCCATAGACGATGACCACGTCACCGGCCTGGGCCGGCACGTTGAGCACGGCGGTGAAGGCGGCGGGGCCGATGTCGGCGACGGTGAAGTCGGCGCCCACCACCAGGGTCGATGTCGAGGCGCCGCGGGTCAGGCTGATGAACAGGCCGACGTAGGGACCGCCGACCGGCAGCGCCGGAAAATCGGCTGGAAAGTCGGTCTGTCCGGCGGCGGCGGTGACCGCGCCGGTGATCCGCTGGCTGAGAGCCAGGGTGCTCACCCGCGACCCTCTGCGAGGGCGCCCGCTGGCGATGTCACTGCGGCACTTCCTGGAGCGTCAGGGCGGAGGCCGGGATATTGGCGGTCCCGCCGATACCGGCCTTGAACTGCGGGTCGATCCAATACGCCACGCCCACCGTCAGCCCGGTCAGCTCGTAGCCCAGCGAACAGTTCTGGCTGGCGTTGGCGCTGGTCGATTGCGACAGGATCAGCGGCCCGAACGTGGTCCCGGTCGCCGCCGCCCCGTTGGCCGGCGCGGTTCCCGTGCCATAGGCCAGCTGCAGCTGCACCTGGTCGGCGGCCGTGGTGTTGTAGCAGTAGGCCGCGAACTGGACCCACACATTCCCGGTTCGCGCGGGGGTGATGGTGCGGCCGAAACCGGCCATCACCATGGTGGTGCTGGCGGTCGATCCCGGGTTGCCGTTGACGGCCACCGTCCTGGCCAGGTTGGCCACGGCCGCCGGCGCGGGCGGCGCGACCACGGCCTGCGGCGCCGCCGCCGCCAGCGACGCGGTCAGGGTGGCGACGATCGCCACGGCCGCCGCCAGGTCGTGGGCGACGCGGCGGTTCATTTGAGGTTGAAGTAGGTGCACGTCGCCGTGGTGCCGCTGGTGTTAACCTCGCTGGCGGCCAGGGGCAGGATGTTCAGGCCGACGGCCACCGGCACGGTGTCGGTCGAGCTGTCGGCCAGGGTCACCGAGACATTGCCGGCCACCGTGCAGTTCATCTGCAGGGCGCGGCGCGCGGCGGTGTCCGGCGCGCCCACGGTCAGGGCGACCGCCCCCTGATAGGCGAGGTCGGCCGGATCCCCGGTCGTGGGGTCGGCCGCGTCGATGATCGCCACCACGTCGCCGACGTTGACGCCCACGATCAGCGGCGTCTCGCCGACCTGTTCGCGCAGGCCGTTGGCGGTGGTAGCCACCGCCAACGGCCTGCGCGAACAGGTC
>DASRLN010000066.1:0-2285 GCA_035648435.1 Caulobacteraceae bacterium | reverse complement strand
CCCGTCACCCGCCGTCGGGCCGCGACGCGGTCGTCCGAGCCCGCCCCTCCACGCCATTTTCCGCCCGGCGCCGCGCGCTTGCCTGCACCTATCGGCGCGCCTCGATCTTTTCCCGCGCCGCGCTGGCCAGAAACGCCGAGCGGGTGAGCGCGCGGGATTTCGCCGCGGGGTCGATCTCGGCCAGCAGCCCGGCATCGAACGTCACATTGGCTCGAACGCTTCGTCCGGCGTCGAGCAGGGCCGGAATGAGAACGGGCGTTTCTCCCGGGCCGAGTTCACCGGACGCCAGGACGTCGGCGAGGGACCGCGCCCTGGGCAGATCATGGCCGCCGCCGCCCTTGTGCGCCAGGACATCCCGCAGGACTTCCGTCGCCGATGCGATGGCTTCGTCCGGAGTCGATCCCACGCTCACACAGCCATCGAGATCGGGGAATCGAACTCCCCACCTTTCGGCGGTCCCATCCAATATGCCTACGAAATTCATCCCAAGCTGCTAGTCTTACTACGTCATAGCCGTAGCGCGGGCTTCCAGCCCGCTCTTCGCGTCGCTGGTAGTTGCGTGACGTCGGTCTTGTCGGTCAGCCGGGCCGTGGGGCCGGAGGAAAAAGTGCGGGGTGGAAGCCCGCGCTCCGAAAAACCATGCCGGCATCGCAATTCAGCCGACCGATGCTTCCCTTCTGACGCAATCGGACTAGATCTCCTGGTTGTAGGCTCCGACCTCGGGATGGCGGGCGAGCCGGGGCTTGACCTCGTCGTGGAACAGCCGGCGCATGTCGTCGGCCGAGCGGGTGCTTTCGACCACCACCACCAGTTCGGGCTTGTTGGAGGAGGCGCGGACCAGCAGCCAGGAGCCGTCGGCGAGGGCCACGCGCACGCCGTTGACGGTGATCAGCTCGGCGATGTTTCGCCCGGCGATGGTCTCGCCCTGGGCGGCCAGGGCCTGGTACTCGGCGACGATCTCATCGACGACGGCGTATTTGGTCTCGTCGGCGCAGTGGGGGCTCATGGTCAGGGAGGTGTAGGCCACCGGGAGCGCGGCCTTGAGCTCGCTCAGGCGCTTGCCGGGGTTGCGGTCGAGCATGGCCAGGATGGCGGCGGCGGCGGTGAGGCCGCAGTCGTAGCCGCGGCCCAGCGGCGGGTTGAAGAAGAAGTGGCCGGACTTCTCGAAGCCGGCCAGGGCCCCCAGTTCGGCGGTCTTGCGCTTGATGTAGCTGTGGCCGGTCTTCCAATAGACGGTGGTGGCGCCATTGGCGGCGAGCACCGGGTCGGTGGCGTAGAGGCCGGTGGATTTCACATCGACGACGAAAGTCGCGCCGGGGTGGAGGGGGGCGAGGTCGCGGGCCAGCATCAGGCCGATCTTGTCGGCGTAGATCTCCTCGCCGCCGTCGTCGACCACCCCGCAGCGGTCGCCGTCGCCGTCGAAGCCGAGGGCGAGGTCCGCGCCGTGCTCGCGCACCGCGGCGGCCATGGAATGCAGCATCTCGGCATCCTCGGGATTGGGATTGTAGCGCGGGAAGGACCAGTCGAGGTCGCAGTCCATCGGGATCACCTCGGCCCCCATCCGCCTCAGGGCGTCGGGGGCGAAGGCTCCGGCCGTGCCGTTGCCGCAGGCGCAGACGACCTTCAGCGGGCGCGCCAGCGCGCAGCGCGCGGCGGCGTCGGCGATGTAGCGTTCGGCGACACCCTGGATGCGCTCCAGCGAGCCCCCGGGCCGCTCGCGCCAGGCCCCGGCGAGGACGATTTCCCTGAGCCGGCCGATCTCCTCCGGACCGAAGGTGAGGGGAGGGGAGGCGCCCATCTTGACCCCCGTCCAGCCGTTCTCGTTGTGGCTGGCGGTGACCATCGCCACGCACGGCGCGGCAAGATCCACTTGCGCGAAATAGGCGGTCGGCGAGAGGGCGAGGCCGATATCGAGCACCTCGCACCCCGCCCCGATCAGCCCCAGGGTCAGGGCCTGCTTGACCGACAGGGAATAGGCCCGGAAGTCGTGGCCGACGACGATCCGCCGCTCGCCCCGCTCATGGATATAGGTTCCCAGACCCAGGCCCAGCGCCTGGACGCCGAGCAGATTGATCTCGGAGCCCAGAATCCAGCGCGCGTCGTATTCGCGAAAGCCAGTGGCCTTGATCAGAGGGCCGTTCTCATAGGCGGCGGTGTTGGCGACGAGGTCCGTGCGAGGGGCGGGAAACATCGGCTCTCCTTGCCATATCCCGGCCGCGCCGCACAAACGCCGTCCGCTGGAGGAGCGAGGCCGCCGCCGCCGGACGCCATGCGGGCGCCACCGC
>DASRLN010000065.1:0-25715 GCA_035648435.1 Caulobacteraceae bacterium | reverse complement strand
CTCCGCACCAGTTCCTGGATGCCGGCCAGCGACCCGACCAGGGCGCTCATCTCGGCGGGGACGATCACCGTCTTCTGGTGCGGCGACTCGGCCAGCTTGGCGAAGGCGTCGACGTACTTCTGGGCGATGAAATAGTTGATGGCGTTGACGCTGCCGCCCTCGATGGCGTCCGACACCAGCTGGGTCGCCTTGGCCTCGGCCTGGGCGGCGCGCTCGCGGGCCTCCGCGTCCAGGAAGGCGGCCGAACGCCGGCCCTCGGCCTGCAGCACAGCCGATTGCTTGGCGCCCTCGGCGCGGGTGATCTGGGCCTGTTTTTCGCCGTCGGCCTCGGTGATCACCGCCCGCCGCTCGCGCTCGGCCTTCATCTGGCGGGCCATGGCGTTGGTGATGTCGGGCGGCGGCTGCAGGTCCTTGATCTCGATCCGCGCCACCTTGACGCCCCAGGGCCCGGTCGCGGCGTCGATGACATTGAGCAGGCGGGTATTGATCTGGTCGCGCTGGGACAGCACCTCGTCGAGCTCCATCGACCCCACCACCGTGCGCAGGTTGGTCATCACCAGCTGGGTGATGGCGACGTCGAGCCGGGCCACGCGATAGGCCGCCGCGGCCGCGTCCATCACCACGATGAAGATGATGGCGTCGACCTTCACCCCGACGTTGTCCTTGGTGATCACCTCCTGGCTGGGAACGTCCAGCACCTGCTCCATCATGTTGATCTTCCGGCCCACCCCCTCGACGAAGGGGGTCAGTATGGTGATGCCGGCGATGGCCCCGGCGATGGAGCCCATGTCGGTGGGCACGATCACCGTGCGCTGTTGCGGCGAATCGGCGAGCTTGGCGAAGGCCTCGACGTATTTCTGGGCGACGAAATAGTTGAGCGCGTTGACGCTGCCGGCTTCGATGGCGTCCGAGACGCTCTTGGTCGCCGCCGCCTCGGCCTGGGCCGAGCGTTCCCGCGCTTCGGCGTCGCGGTAGGCCGCCTCCTTGCGGCCCTCGGCCTGGAGGATGGCGGACTGCTTGGCGCCCTCGGCGCGGGTGACGGCCGCCTGGCGTTCGCCCTCGGCCTCGGTGATCACCGCCCGCTTCTCTCGCTCGGCCTTCATCTGGCGGGCCATGGCGTTGGTGATGTCGGGCGGCGGCTGGAGATCCTTGATCTCGATTCGCGCCACCTTGACGCCCCACGGTCCGGTGGCCTCGTCGATGACGGTGAGCAGCCGGGTGTTGATCTGGTCGCGCTGGGACAGCACCTCGTCCAGCTCCATGGACCCCACCACGGTGCGCAGGTTGGTCATGGTCAACTGGCCGATGGCGTAGTTGAGATTGGCCACCCGATAGGCCGCCGCCGCCGCGTCCATCACTTGGATGAAGACGATGGCATCGACCTGGACGGTGACGTTGTCCTTGGTGATCACTTCCTGGCGCGGCACGTCGAGCACCTGCTCCATGACGCTGACCTTGCGCCGCACCGCCTCCATGAACGGCATCAGGATAGTGATCCCGGGTTTCAGGGTGCGCGTGTAACGGCCGAACCTCTCGACCGTGTACTCATAACCCTGCGGCACGATCTTGATCGCCGACATGGCCAGGAACAAGGCCAGCAGCACGATGACGACCGAAAACACCAATGGCACCATCCGCCGCCTCCCGAGAGCCTCGCCGCCGCCGCAGACTACCCCCGCCGCGCGCGCCGCGCCATGTAATCCGGCGGTCGGCGGCTACCGGCCGGTGAACGCCGGGGCGCGCTTTTCCAGGAAATGGGCGACGCCTTCCTTGAAATCCTCGGAGGTGAAGCTGCCGGCCATGTCGGCGCCGGCGGCGTCGATGGCTTCGCCCAGGGTCTGGAACTGCGCCTGCCAGATCTCCCGCTTCATCTCCCGGAGCGAGCGCGGGGAAACCTCGCTGGCCAGCATGTGGGCGTAGGCGGCGACCTCCGCCTCGAAGCGGTCGTGGGGGATGACCCGGTTGACCAGGCCCATCTGGCCGGCTTCCGCCGCGCTGATCTTGCGGGCCGAAAACAGCAGGTCGGCGGCGCGCCCCATGCCGATCAGCCGGGGCAGCAGCCAGCTCACGCCATGCTCGGCGATCAGGCCCCGCCGCGAGAACGAGGTGGTGAACACCGCCGCGTCGCTGGCCAGGCGAATGTCGGCGTAGAGGGTGAGGACGAAGCCGAGCCCGGCGCAGGCCCCGTTGATGGCCGCGATGATCGGCTTGGGAACGGTGGGGAAATAGGCGTAGGTGCGCGAGAAGTTCGGATCGGCGTCGGACGTGGCCGGCGCCTGCCGCGCCCCCGCGTTCGCGCCGGCGGCCTGGATTCCCTGAAGGGCCCGCATGTCGGCGCCGGCGCAGAAACCGCGACCCGCGCCGGTGAGGACGATCACCCGCACCGTCTCGTCGTCCGCCGCCACGGCCATGGCCGCTTTCACCTCGCGATGCATGACCCCCGTCCAGGCGTTGAGACTCTCGGGGCGATTGAGGGTGATGGTGGCGACGCCGCCCTCGGCGCGATAGAGGATTTCATCGTGGGTCATGTCTGCTCTCTCTCCCTGGACGGTCACGGTACGGTTTGCGGCGCATTCGATGCTCAAGCCGGCCGCAGGGCGGCGAGGCGGTCGATCGAAGCCTCCGCCTCGGCCATGATCCGCGCCACGATCTCGCCGGCGGGCAGGACGTCGTGGACGCCGCCGGCCGACTGGCCCATGGCGAAGCAGGAACGGTCCGGATCCAACCCCTCAAGCTGGCCGCCGATGCCGCCCATCACCCCGGCGCGGACCGAAACGCCGGCCTGCATCGGGAAGGCCTGGATGTCGCCGGGACGGCGCTCCCAGTCATCGACGTAAGCGTTCTTGCGGACCCGCATGGGCTTGCCGGAATAGCACCGCGTGCGGACGGTGTCCTCGTCGGCGGCGTCGAGGATCGCCTGGTGATACAGGTGGCCGGCGTGCGCCTCCCGCGAGGCGATGAAGCGGGTGCCCATCCACACGCCCTGAGCCCCCAGGGCCAGGGCCGCCGCCAGGCCCCGGCCATCATGGAGCCCGCCGGCCGCGACCACGGGAATCCTCACCCGCTCCACCGCTTGGGCGACCAGCGGCATGGTCCCCACCAGGCCGGTATGGCCGCCGCCTTCGCCGCCCTGGCAGATGACCGCGTCGCAGCCTGCCTGCTCGGCCTTCACCGCGTGCTTCACCGCGCCGCAGACGACCATCACCTTGAGCCCGGCGGACTTGAGCCGCTCCATGATCGGCATCGGCACCCCCAGGCCGGCGATGAACGCCGAGGCGCCCTCGGCGACGATGATCTCCACCGAGGAGACGAGCGAGTCGGGCGTGGCGGCCAGAAGATCGACACCAAAGGGTTTGTCGGTCAGCGCGCGGACCTTTCGCATCTCTTCGCGGATGAACTCCGGAGGGCGGCCGGCCATGCCCAGGACGCCATAGCCGCCGGCGTTGGAGACGGCCGCCGCCAGCTCGGCGTAGGAGACCCCGCCCATGCCGGCCAGCATGATCGGATGTTCGACCGCCAGAAGATCGCAGAGCGGGGTGCGCAGGGACATCGAAAATCTCCTTGCCGGCGTCAGAAGATCGAATAGCCGCCGTCGATCACGAAGCTGTCGCCGGAATGATATTGCGATGCGTCCGAGGCGAGATAAACCGCGATCCCGCCGAAATCCTCCGGCCTGCCCCAGCGCCTGGCGGGAACCCTGGGAATGACCTTCTCGGCGAAGGCCGGCGAATCCTGCGCCGCCGCGGTCATGTCGGTGGCGATCCAGCCGGGCAGTATGGCGTTGGCGCGGATCCCCCAGCGGGCATGCTCGACCGCGATCGACTTCATCATCGAGATCACCCCGCCCTTGGTCGCCGCGTAGGCCTGGTTGCGGGCCGCCCCCTCGATCGCCGCCAGCGAGCCGACGACCGCGATCGAGCCGCCCGGATCGCCGGCCCGGGCGCGGGCGACCATGTGCCTGCACGCCTCGCGCGTGGTGAAGAAAGCGCCGTCGAGGTTGACGCTCATCACCCGCCGCCAGATGTCGGCGGTCATCTCGGAGAAGGACGGCGCGCCGCCGCCGACGCCGGCGTTGGCGATCACCGTGTCGATCCGGCCCATGACCAGCGCCGCCTCGGCCATGGCCGCCACCACCGCCGCCTCGTCGGCGACATCCACCCGCTGGGCGAGGACCCGCACCCCGTGGACGTCGAGCGCCCCTTCGGCCGCCTGGTTGTGCGCGGCGCTGGCGCCCCAGACGACGACGTCGGCGCCGGCCCGGGCCAGGGCGTCGGCCATGCCCAGGCCGATGCCGCGATTGCCGCCGGTGACCAGGGCGACCTTGCCGGAAAGATTGAATGGTGCATAAGCCATTGTGTTCCCTAAATTTCTAGGCCGCCGTCCAGCCGCCGTCGATGGAGAGCGCCGCGCCGTTGACCGAGGCCCCGAGGTCGCCGACCAGATAGAGCAGCAGGCCGGCGAGCTCGCCGAATTCGACGAACCGCCTGGTCGGCTGGGCGGCCAGGATGACGTCGGTCATCACCTGGGTTTCGCTCATCTTTCGAGCCTTGGCCTGGTCGGCGATCTGGCGCTCGACGAGGGGAGTTTTGACATAGCCCGGGCAGATGGCGTTGCAGGTTATGCCGTCCCGGGCGACCTCCAGGGCCACCGTCCGGGTGAGGCCGAGGACGCCGTGCTTGGCGGCCACATAGGCCGACTTGAACGGCGAGGCGATGAGGGCATGGGCCGAGGCGATGTTGACGATCCGGCCGCGTTTCTGGGCTTTCATGATAGGAATTGATAGGCGCGTGGCGAGAAACGCCGATGTCAGATTGACGGCGATGATCTCATTCCACTTTTCGATCGGAAAGTCCTCGATCGGCGCGACGTGCTGGATTCCGGCGTTGTTGACCAGGATGTCGAGCCGGCCGAACTCGGACTTGGCGAAGGCGACCATGTCGGCGATCTCGGCCGGCGACGTCATGTCGGCGCCATGGTAGCGGATCTTCGCGCCGGTCTGGCTCTCCATGGCCGCGCGGGCCGTCTCGATTTCCGCCGCGTCGCCCAGGCCGTTGACGACCACGTCGGCGCCCTCGCCGGCCAGGGCGGCGGCGAGAGCCGCGCCGATGCCGCTGGTCGATCCGGTGACGATGGCGCCGTGGCCGGCCAGGGAGCGTTGGTTTTTCATCAGGCTGACGGTTCCGGTCTGGCGAACACCCAATCGGTGTCGGTGGAAGCTTCGGCGCGGAAAGCGTAGCCGTCGGTGTCGAAAGCCTTGAGCTCGGCGGCGGCGTCCGCCCGTCGCTCGATGGCGAACCGCGCCATCAGGCCGCGCGCGCGTTTGGCGGGGAAGCCCAGGGTGCGGAGCCTTCCCTCGTGCTGCTGGCGGAAATGGCAGCTGACCACCGGGATCGCCAGGGCCGTGCGATCCACCGCCCCGAAGTATTCGCCGCTGGCGAGATTGATGAGGGTCGGGTCGCGGTGGCCGCGGACCGCCTCGCTCAGCGCCGTCGCGATCCGCGCGCCCCAGAAGGCGTAGAGGTTGGCGCCGCGCCGGGTCCTCAGCCGCGAGCCCATCTCCAGGCGGTAGGGTTGGATCGCGTCGAGCGGTCGCAGCAGGCCGTAGAGACCGGAGAGGATGCGCAGATGGTCCTGCGCCCACTTCAGCGCCGCCGGCTCGAGGTCGCGCGCCGCGAGGCCGCGATAGACATCGCCGTTGAAGGCGAAGGCCGCCTGCAGGCCGTCCTCGCCGTCGGCCTCGAAGGCCTGGAAGCGCCGGCGGTTGAGTTCGGCCAGCGCATCGGAGATCCCCATCAGGGCCTTGAGCCTGCGCGCCGTCAGCGTCCGCGTCACCGCCGAAAGCACGGCGATGTCGTCCTGGAAGGCCGGCCGGGTCATCGGCGCGCGCGCCGGGGCGGCGGTGAAGTCGAGGGCCTTGGCGGGGGAGATCACCATCAGCATGGCGCTCCGCTTACGGCTTTCCCACCGGCCCCGCCACTTAGAACAGCACCCGCGGATTCATCATCCGGCCGGGGTCGAGGGCGGCGCGGACGGCGCGCAGGGCGGCGAGCTCCACCGGGCTCTTGAAGGCCAGGGCCTCGGCGGTCTTCATGGTTCCCAGGCCGTGCTCGGCGCTGATCGAGCCGCCGAGGGCGACGGCCAGGGCGTGGACGATGGCGGCGCCCTCGTCGCGGCCGGCCAGGTGCGCGGCGTCCGCCCCTCCTTCGGGACCCAGGACATCGAAGTGGACATTGCCGTCGCCGACGTGGCCGAAGGCGTCGATGCGCACGCCGGGGAACTTCGCCGCCAGCGCCGCCGAGGCGCCGCCGATGAAATCGGCGATGGCCGAGATCGGCACCGAGATGTCGTGCTTCCAGGCCGGCCCTTCCGGCTTCTGGGCCGCCGACTGGCCTTCGCGCAGCGCCCAGAAGGCGCGGGACTGAGCCTCGCTCTGGGCCACGGCGGCGTCGCCGATCAGGCCGTCCTGGAGCGCGCCGGCCAGCAGGCGCTCCAGCGCCGCTTCGGCCGCGCCCGCCTCGCCGCTGGCGGTCTCGATCAGCACATACCAGGCCGGCAGGCTCTCCAGCGGTTCGCGGAGTCCCCGCAGGTGGGCGATGGCCAGTTCGACGCCCAGCCGGCCGATCAGCTCGAAGGCCTCCACCGCCCCGCCGGTCTCGCTCTTGGCGCGGACGAGCAGATCCATGGCCGCCCGCGGACTTTCGACCCCGACCAAGGCGACCGCCCGGGAGGCGAGAATGGGGAACAGCTTCAGGGCCGCGGCGATGACCACGCCCAGCGTCCCCTCGGCGCCGATCAGCAGCTGCTTGAGATCATAGCCGGTGTTGTCCTTGCGCAGGCGCTTCAAGCCATTCCAGATCTCGCCGGAAGGCAGCACCGCCTCGATGCCGAGGACGAGGTTACGCATGACACCGTAGCGCAGCACGGCCGTCCCGCCGGCGTTGGTGGAGATCAGGCCGCCGACCGTGGCCGTACCCTCCGAGGCGAGGCTCAGCGGAAACCGCCGCCCCGCCACCAGGGCCGCCGCGTGCACCGCCGCCAGGGTCACGCCGGCCTCGGCCACCAGCACGTCGTCGAGGCGATCGATATCGCGGATGGCGTTCATCCGCTCGGTGGAAAGCAGAATCTCCCCCTGCGGGATCTGGCCGCCGACCAGGCCGGTATTGCCCCCCTGGGGCGTGATCGCCGCCCCCGCCCGGGCGCAAAGGCGGACGACGGCGGCGACCTCCTCGGCGTTCTTCGGCAGGGCGAGGAAGGGGGTGTGGCCGCTCCACCGGCCGCGCCATTCGACGAGCTTGGGGGCGAGGCGGTCGGCGTCCTGGCTCCAGCCGGCTTCGCCCAGAGCCGACTTCAGGCGCTCGATCAGATCGGCCGGGACGGTCGGGATCATGGCCTCTTGCCTACCCCACTTTGCCGGCGGCGCGGCGCAGGCGGTCGTTGATCGCTTCTCCGAGGCCATGGGCCGGAATGGCGGCGACGGCGATGGCGGCGGGGGCCAGGGCGTCGGCGGCGCGCAGGAAGGCGAAGAGATTGGCCGCCGCCTCGGAAAGATCGCGCCCCGGGCTGAGGTTGAACACGCCAGGGCCCGCCGGCGCGTCGCCGAAGGCGAGGAAGGCTTCGCCGGCGAGCGGCGCGGCGGCGTCCAGTCGGACCGGCGCATCGGGGGCGTAGTGGCGCGTCATCCGGCCGGGCGAGCGGCGCGCGTCGTCCTGCGCCTCCGCCAGCGGCCCGATCAGGGCCTCGATCGACGCGCGGGTGACGGCGCCCGGACGCAACAGACGCGCGGGACCGTCCAACAGGGAGACGACGGTGGATTCCAGGCCGACGGCGCAGGCCCCGCCGTCGATGGCCGCCGCCGCGAACTCGCCGACCTCGGCGGCGGCGTCGGCCAGGGTGGTGGGGCTCGGCCGGCCGGAGCGGTTGGCCGACGGCGCGACGAGCGGCCCGCCGAAGGCCCGCAGCACCGCCAGGGCCAAGGGGTGGGCCGGAACCCGCACGGCGAGGGTGTCGAGCCCGGCCCGGGCCAGGGCGCAGACGGCGGCCTCGTCCCGCACCTGGGCGACCAGGGTCAGCGGTCCCGGCCAGAACGCCTCGGCCAGGCGCAGGGCGCGGGGATCGAGATCGGCGATGCGCCGCGCCGCGCCGGCGTCCGCGACATGGGCGATCAGGGGGTTGAACCTCGGCCGCCCCTTGGCCGCGAACAGCGCCGCCACGGCGCCCCCGTTCCCCGCGTCGGCGGCCAGGCCATAGACCGTCTCGGTCGGCAGGATGGCCAGGCGGCCATCGCGCAGGGCCTGGATGGCGGCGTCTATTTCGCCCGCGTGGCGGCGGGCGCCAGGGTCACCGTCACCGCCGCCGGCAGGGCCGTGGTCGCCTTCCATTCATCCTCACCTTCGTCGAACGCCCGAAGCTGGCGCTCATACTGGCCTGGGAGCCGGTGATGGCGAGCGCGAAGGGCAGAGTCAAAGGGCTTGGCGACGCCTCGCGCGTGTCGTCAGGCGAAGC
Organism: Caulobacteraceae bacterium; assembly: GCA_035648435.1. Lineage (GTDB taxonomy): Bacteria > Pseudomonadota > Alphaproteobacteria > Caulobacterales > Caulobacteraceae > Acaudatibacter. The sequence goes on along the minus strand of DASRLN010000065.1, from coordinate 17,213 downwards.
TCACGGCGACGGTTCCCAGGGGACCGTAGTCGGCATGGAAGACATCCCCGGCGCGGGCGGAGACGGGCCGCGTGAACGAGCCGGCGAGGATCACCTTGCCGGCCTCGACCCCCGCCGCATGCGGCGCCAGTTTGTTGGCCAGCCAGGCTATCCCGGTCGCGGGATGGTTCAGGACCCCGGCGGCGAGCCCGGTTTCTTCGACGACGCCGTTCCGGCTCAGGATCGCGCCCACCCACCGGAGGTCCACGTCGTCCGGCCTGACCGGACGGCCGCCGACCACGACCCCGGCGCACGCCGCGTTGTCCGAAATGGTGTCGAGCGCCTTCATCGGCGAGCGTGTCTCGGGATCGACAGGTTCCACGCGCAGATCGATGATCTCGAGCGCCGGGCACACATATTCGGTCGCCGAGAGCACATCGAAGATCGTGACATCCGGCCCCCGGAGGGGGGACTTGAGGATGAAGGCCAATTCGACCTCCACCAGGGGGTTGATGAACCGCTTCGTCGGGATCGCGGCGCCCTCGGCGTACACCATGTCGTCCAGCAGGAAGCCATAGTCCGGCTCGTCGATCTGTGAGTTGGCCTGCATGGCGCGGGAGGTGAGGCCGATCTTCTGCCCCACCACGCGCCGGCCTTCGTCCTTCTTGATGTCCAGCCACGCTTTCTGGATGGCGTAGCCATCAGCCATGGTCATCTCCGGGAACGTCTTGGAGATCTGGCCGATGCGCGTGCGGCTCCGCTCAGCCTCGTGCAGCCGGCGGGCGGTGTCGAGAACGGCGTCGTTGGGTATGGGCATGGGGGATGGCTAGGCCTTGGTGGAGGGGGAGGTTGTCGAGCCGATCAGGGCGCGCGCCTGGTTCACGGCGGCGCGGCCCGCGAGGATGAAGTTGAAGTCGCCGACCAGCGTGACCAGCCGGAAACCCAGTTCCGCCATGCGTCCGGCGAAGGCCGGACTGGCGGTGTGGATGCCGGCGACAAGACCGTGGCCGCGACAGGCGGCGACGATCCGGGCGTAGGCGTCCAGCATCACGGGCTCGTCCTTGTCGAATCCCTGCGTTCCCCCCAGGGCCAGGGAGAGATCCGAAGGACCCACATAGAGCCCGTCGAGCCCTGGAGTGGCGGCGATCTCATCCAGGCGCGCAAGGCCGTCGGCGGTCTCGATCATGGCGAACTTCAGCACCTGGTCGTCGGCGTGCCGGCCATAGTCGAACCCCGCATAGATCATCGCCCGCGTCGCGCCCGAACTGCGGACGCCGGAAGGGGGGTAGCGGCAGGCGGCGACGAAACGCGCGGCGTCCTCGGGCGAGTTGACGAGGGGGCAGATCACCCCCATCGCGCCGGCGTCGAGCGCCTGGCCGATCAGCGTCGGATCGTTCGCCGCCAGCCGGACCATCGGGGTGAGCGGGGTGGTCGAGATGGCCTGCAGCATGGCGACCATGTCGGGTTGGCCGATGATCCCGTGCTGCATGTCGATGGTCAGAGCGTCCCAACCCAGTGACGCCATCACCTCGGCGAGGAAACCGCCAGGGATCACAGACCAGCCGTTGAGAACGACCTGCCCTCGCGCCAGCATCTCTCGCGCCTGTATCGTCCGCATCGACGCCTCTCCCCGCTTATTGAGCGCAGTCATAAATTCACGCGTGGCGCTCGCCACGACGACGCTAGACCACAAAAATTGAGTGCGCTCAAATTCTTTCTTGACGATGGATCGCGATGGGCGGATGATAGCCATCAGAACAGACCACCAAGCGTGGGAGGAAGCCTTTGGTCGCCGCAGCGCTAGGACGCCGGGAGCAGAACAAGCTCGAGAAGCGCGGTCGCATCATCGCCGCGGCGCGGGCCCTGTTCACTCACAAGGGATTTGAGGCCACGACCTCACAGGAGATCGCGGACGCCGCCGGCGTCGCCTCGGGAACAGTTTTCACCTACGCCAGGACCAAGGACGACCTTCTGATCCTGGTGTTCCACGACGAGATGATGGAGGTCGTCGAACGCGCCTATGGCGCCGCGCGTGGCTCGGAAGGCCTGCTTGATCAGGCGATCACCTTCTTCGAGACGTTCGTAGCCTACCACGAGCGTGATCTGCCCCTGGCGCACGCGCTCATGCGGCAACTCGGCTATGTCGGCAGCCCAGGGCAGCGTTCCCTGGTTTCGGAACTCATGACCAGCCTGCTGGGCCGCCTGGCGCTGCTCGTCCAGGCCGCGAAGAACGATGGGAAAATAGACGCGACGAGCGCGCTCATCCCGTCGGCTCGCAGCCTTTTCGCGATCTACTACTTTCACCTGGGCGGTCTGCTCAGCGGATATCTCGACCGGACGCAGTTCGACCGCGCCCTTCGAACAGACCTCGGATTGCTGCTGCGCGGACTGGGCTGACCAGCCACCGCGGGCGCGACCCGATCGCATTTGTCGATCAACGCAGAGGCGGCCCCGAGCCGCCGGGAGGAGACCCATGCCCGCACGCACAGGGCGACAGTTCCTTGATGGCCTCAAAGAGCCCCGCGACATCTACGTGGGCACGGAAAAGGTCACCGACGTCGCCTCGCATCCCGCCTTCAAGGGCGCCGCCAAGGAACTCGCCGCCGTCTTCGACCTGCAGTACGCCGAGGCTGACCGCTGCCTCGTGGCCGATCCCGAGACGGGCGAGCCGATCAACGCCAGCCACATGATCCCTCGCTCCCGCGAGGACCTCATCAAGCGGCACGCGGCGCTGGAAGTCTGCGCCGAGCACAGCGTCGGCCTGATGGGGCGCACGCCGGACTATATGAACGTCACCTTCGCCGGCTTCGCGGCGCGGCCCGACGAGTGGTCGCTGGGAGGCAACGAGGCCGGAGCGGACAACCTCATCGCCTTCCAGAAAGCGATGCGCCGCGAGGATCTGTCGCTCACCCACACCATCATCCATCCCACGATCGACAAGGCGCTGGGCGATGTGCCGAAGCCGGGCAACGACGTGGCGCTGCACAAGGTCGGCGAGACCGAGCACGGGATCATCGTCCGCGGCTCGCGCATCCTGGCGACCCTCGCGCCCTTCGCCGACGAGATGGCGGTCTACCCTTCCTATCCCCTGCTTGAGGGCTCCGACGCCTACGCCCTGGCCTTCAGCATCCCGATGACCACCCCGGGGATGAAGATCCTCTGCCGCGACAGCTTCTCGCAACCGAAGCATCCGTACGACCACCCGCTCTCCGGACGTTTCGACGAGCAGGACGCCTTCGTCATCTTTGACGACGTCGAGGTGCCCAGGGACCGCGTGTTCATCAATGCCAACCTCGCCGCCTACAACGCGGTGATGCGGAGCTCATGGTCGCCCAACATCATGCAGCAGACCATGATCCGGGCGCAGACCAAGCTGGAGTTCGCCTGGGGCATCGCCAACCGGATGCTGAAGACCATCAACGGCAAGCAGCCGGCCGCCCAGGAGATGCTGGGTGAGATCTGGACCTTTTCCGAATTCGCCCGCTCGGCGATCTACGCCGCCGAGATGCAGGCCAGGGAATATCCCGGCGGCGCCTGGTTCCCGGACGTGCGCCCGCTGCACGCACTCCGCGCGACTCTTCCGTTCTGGTTCCCGCGGGTCAATGAGATCATCCGGTTGCTGGGCTCGCACAATGTGTTCGCCGCGCCGACACAGGCCCAGATGCGCGATCCCGAACTGAAGCCCCTGATCGACCGCTATCTCCGCGGGGCCGGCGATGTCGGCGCCGAGGAGCGCGTGCGGGTGTTTCGCCTGGCCTGGGACTTCGTGGGCAGTGCGCTCGCCAGCCGAAACGAGCAGTACGAGCGCTTCTACCTGGCCTCCGGCGCCCGCAATCGTCAGATCCACGAGGCCTTCTTCGATCCCGCGCGGGCCGACCGCCTGGTGGACCAGTTTCTGACCATCGAGCCGCAAGGCGCCAGCAAGGAAGGCCAGCCATGTCCGAAGGCCGCGTGAACGTCGCCGGGGTGGGGGTTTCCACCGACCACTACATCGATGGCCGCCGGGTCGCCTCGACGGATCGTTTCCTCGACCGCTCGCCGGTGGACGGCTCGGCCCTGGCCGAGGTATCGGCCGGCGGCGGGCCGGAAGCCGGGATGGCGGTGGACGCCGCGCGCCGGGCCTTCCCCGCCTGGGCCGCGCTCGGCCCGGAAGGCCGCGCGCCGATCCTGCGCCGTTTCGCCGAAGGCATCCTGGCGCGCGCGGGCGAACTGGCCGCGGTCGAAACCCTCGACAATGGCTCGCTGCTCACCGGCAACACCCATCGGGTCGTCCCGCGCGCGGCGCAGAACATCGCCTATTTCGCCGAGCACGCTCTGACCCTCGGCGGCCACACGATCGATTCGCCCGAGGTGGTGAACCACGTCCGGTACGATCCGGCGGGTGTCGCCGTGCTGGTCACGCCCTGGAACGCGCCGCTGATGCTGACCACCTGGAAGGTCGGTCCGGCGCTGGCGGCGGGCGACACGGTGGTCGTCAAGCCGCCCGAGTGGGCGCCGCTCACCTGCTCTCTGATGGCCGACATCGCCGGGGCGGCTGGCGTGCCGGCCGGTGTCCTCAACGTGGTGCAGGGCATCGGAGAAGATGCCGGCGCGGCGCTCACCCAGCAGCCGAATATCGACCGGATCAGCTTCACCGGCTCGACCGACACCGCCCGGATCATCGGCCAGGCCGCCGCGCGCAGCATCACCTCGATGAGTTCCGAGCTGGGCGGCAAGTCACCGTTCATCGTCTGCGCCGACGCTGACCTGAAGGCCGCCGCCCAGACGGTCGCGGGCCAGTACATCAACGCGGGGCAGGTCTGCCTCGCGGGGACGCGCATCCTGGTCGAGGAGACGATCGCCGACGAGTTCCTCGGGCACGTGCGCGACGCCGTCGCCCACATGACCGTCGGCGACCCGCGTGATGCGGCGACGCGGGTGGGGCCGCTCATCCATCCGGAGCACTTCGAACGCGTCCAGGGCTTCGTGGACCGGGCCCGCCAGGAGGGCGTCGACATCCTCTGGGGCGGCGAGCGGCACAACCAGGGCGAACTCTATTTCCAGCCGACCCTGATCGCCGGCGCCCGGCGGGACCAGGAGATCTTCCGGAAGGAGGTCTTCGGCCCGGTGCTGACCTGGAACACCTTCCGCGGCGACGACGAGGTGATCGAGGTCGCCAACGGCACCGAATACGGCCTGGCCGCCACCCTGTTCACCGGCAGCGAGGACCGCGCCATGCGGATCGCCTCGGCGGTCGTCGCCGGCACGGTGTGGGTCAACTGCTTCTTCATCCGCGAGCTCGGCGCGCCGTTCGGCGGGTCGAAGCACTCCGGCATAGGCCGCGAAGGCGGCACATGGAGCTTCGATTTCTACAGCGACATCAAGAATATAGCGATCCGCAAGGGATCGTTCCCACACAATGGAGGATCCCATGGGTGAAATCGTCGGCGCGGCGGTGGTCTGCCATCAGCCGGGCATCATGGCGCCCAAGCCGATGCGTGAGCGGATGGGCGGCGGCGTCGATACGACGATGATCGAGGGCTTCGGTCAGCTTCGCCAGGCCATCGACGCGGTGGGCGGCGACACGCTGGTGATCTTCGACACCCATTGGTTCACCACCGTCGAGCACGTGGTGGCGGGCCGGGAGCGCTTCGAGGGGATCTACACCTCCGAGGAACTGCCGAACCTCATCCAGGACCTCGCCTACGACTTTCCCGGCGCGCCGGGCCTGGCCGCCGAGACCGAGGCGGTGGGCAAGGAACGCGGCGTGCCGGTGCTCAACGCGACCAACAGGCACCTGCATCTGCACTATCCGACCCTGAACCTGGTCCACTGGCTCGGCAGCGACCTGAAGGTGATGCCGGTGGGCGTCTGCCAGTCGGCGGAGCGTCACAACTTCCTCGACTTCGGCGCGGTGGTCGGCGAGGCGGTGCGGCGGGCCGGGGGACGGGTGGTGTTGCTGGCCTCCGGCGGCATGAGCCACACCTTCTGGCCCCTGGATCAACTGCGCAGCCACGCGGCCTACCAGGCCGATCATGTGCGGACGGCCGAGGCGAGGGCCATGGACGAGCGCATCCTCGAACTCTGGAAAGCGGGCGATCACGCCGCGGTCGACGCGCTGTATCCGGAGTATCGCAAGTACAAGCCGGAGGGGTTCTTCGCGCACTATCTGATGATGCTGGGGGCCCTCGGCGGGCCGGAGTGCCGCGTCAAGGGGCGGCAGATGTCGGCCTACGAAAACGCCGTCGGCACCGGCCAGGTGCATTTCTGGTTCGACGTGGTCGAGCCCGGTCCGTCGCGCGCCGCCGCCTGAAAATCAAAAACCAGGGAGGATCAAACCATGTCCGTACTCGAGGGAGCGCGTGAGGAATGGCGGCGCATTCTGTTCGAAGGAACGCCGGTCTGGGTGAAACCGGAGGGCGAGTTGCTGCGCCTCGGAGACGGCCGGACGACCACGGAGGCGGACGCCATCTATCTGCCGCCCTGCGATCCGACCAAGATCATCTGCATCCACCTGAACTATGAGTCCCGCCGGGTGGAGTTCCACGCGCCGCCGCTCACGACGCCGACCTATTTCCAGAAGCCGCTGACGACGCTCAATTCGCACCGCGGCAAGCTCAATCGGCCGGCCGATTGCCAGTATCTGAACTACGAGGGCGAGATCGCCGCCATCGTCGGCAAGCCGATGCGCAATGTCTCCCCGGACGCGGTGTGGGACTGCCTGGCAGGCTTCGCGGCGGCCAATGACGTCGGCGCCCAGGACTTCCGCGATACGGACGCGGGCTCGATGCTACGGGTGAAGGGGCAGGACGGCTTCTGTCCGATCGGTCCAGGCATCGTGCGCGGCGTCGACATCCGCCAGTCGCGGGTGCGGACCTACATCAACGGCAAGGTCGTGCAGGACGGTCCGGTGTCGGAAATGACCTTCGACATCCCCTACATCATGGCCGATCTGTCGCGGCACATCACGTTGCTGCCAGGAGACGTCGTCCTTACCGGCACGCCGGCCAACTCGCGGCCGATGCAGCCGGGCGACGTGGTCGAGGTCGAGGTCACCAGCGTCGGCCGCGTGACCAACACCGTTCAGGAAACGCCGGCCCCCACCCACGCGCTCGGTCACCAGCCCACCGACAGCGAACAGGTCCGGCGCGTCGCCCTGGGTCAGTTTCCGCCCCGCGGGTGAGCGCCTGAAGGCAACGGAGATCAGACCATGAGGCAGTGGCCGGCGGACGCCAATATCCTCGACCCCGGCATCTTTCCGGGCGAGAAGGGGCCGCCACACGCCCTGTTCGACGCTTGGCGCGAGGCGGACCCGGTTCACTGGAATCCCGCCACGCCGGACTACGTCCCGACCGTGCCGGCGTCGTCGATGACCAAGGGCTTCTGGGTGCTCACCCGCTACCAGGACGTGTTCGACGTTTCCCGCGACCAGGAGCGCTTCAGCTCTTTCGACGAAGGCTTCGTCATCTGGGATCTCGAAGACGAGGAACTGGCCCTTCACCGCGCGAACTTCATGGGCATGCGGCCAGCGGACCACAGTGCCGTGAAGCAACTCGTGCTGCCCGCCTTCTCACCCAAGGCGATGCGAGTGATGACGCCGGAGATCGACAGGCTGGCGCGCGAGATCATCGACGATATTTCCGGCCGCGGCCAGTGCGAGTTCGTGTTCGAGGTCGCTTCGAAGCTGCCCGTCTATACGTTCTGCGAACTCATGGGCATTCCCGAACACCTGCGATCGACGGTCGTCGATCTGGGTAACGCCATGGCTGACGTCGAGACGCGCGGCGATCGCACCCTTGATCCGATGCCGCGGCTCTTCGCGATCGCCGAAGGCCTGTCGGAGGAGAAGCGTCGGCGCCCGGACGGCTCGCTGATGAGCGTCCTGGTTCACGACCAGACGCTCGGCCTGAGCCAGATGAACATCAACATGCTGTTCATCGTTTTCGCCGTCGCCGGACACGAGACGACCCGGAGCACGGCCGCGCACTTCATGTACCTGATGAGCGCTCACCCGGAACAATACCGGCTGCTGCTCAGCGACATCGACGGACATCTCGAAAACGCCATCGAGGAGGTGCTGCGCTTCACCTCGACGACCACCAATTTCCGCCGCACCGCGACGATCGACACCGAGATCGGCGGCCAGCCCGTCAAGAAGGGTGACAAGATCTATCTGTCGTATGCGGCCGCCAACCGCGACCAGAGCGTCTTCGAGCACCCGCACGCCTTCGACATCACGCGGGCCAACGCGCGCAAGCATCTGGCCTTCGGCACCGGACCGCACGTCTGCATCGGCGCCCGCCTGGCGCGCATGGAGCTCCACGCGCTGTTGAAGCAGATCGTGACGCGCATTCCCGATTTCCGGATCACCGGCGAGCCGGAATGGCTGCGATCGATCTGGTTCAACGCGGTCACTCGGCTGCCGATCGCCTTCACACCGGAGCGGGCCGCCACCGCTTGAAGCGCGGTCCGCCGCGCTGAAGTGCTAGAATTGGCGTGCAGGACGAGGGGGTGAGGATGGGGATCTGGCGGGACGCGGTGTTGGACGTGACCGCGCTCAACGCGATGCAGGCCGGCACCATGGCCGCCTTTCTGGGCATTGAGTTCATGGGCAGCGGGGAGGATTGGCTGCAGGCGCGCATGCCGGTCGATCATCGCACGCACCAGCCGTTCGGACGGCTGCACGGCGGCGCGTCGGTGGCGCTCGCCGAGACGGTGGGGTCGGTGGCCGCCAGCATGACGCTCGATCCGGCAGTGAGCGTCGGGGTCGGAATGGAAATCAACGCCAATCACATCCGACCGGTGAAGGATGGTTTCGTGATCGCCACGGCCACGCCCGAGGCGCGGGGCAGAACCACGCAGGTCTGGTCGATCCGCATCACCGACGAGAGGGACCGCCTGGTGTGCATCTGCCGCCTGACGGTCGCGGTGATCCCCGCGACACGGGCGTGACGCAAGGCAAGACGGCGGCGGCTATTTCGCCCGCGTGGCGGCGAGCTGGAGGGTCACCGTCACCGCCGCCGGCAGGGCCTTGGTCGCCTTCCATTCATCCTCACCCACGCCGAAGGCCAGGCGGTTGAGCCCGAAGCTGGCGTTCATCCTCGCCCGCGCGCCGGTGATGGCGAGGGTGAACGGCAGAGTCAAAGGCTTGCTGACGCCGCGCAGGGTCAGGGTTCCCAGCGCCTCGAAACGTCCGCCGCCCAGGGGCCTGAACGTGCGCGCCGTGAAAATCGCCTTGGGATACCTGGCGGCCGCGAAAAAGGTCGGCGTCGGCAGGGCCTGGTCGCGGTCGGCATCGCCGGTGGTCGCCGAGGCGACATCGATGGCGGCGGTGACGCTGGAGCCGGCGAGATTGGCGGGATCGAAGGCGACCCGCGCATCCCAGCGTCGGAAGGCGCCGGAGAAGGCCGCGCCGTTGACGCTCGACGAGAACCGCACCGACGAAGCGGTCTTGTCGACCGTCCAGACCGGGGCCGGCGCGGCGAGCACGGCGGCGGGCGCGGCGAGGAGGGCGAGGAGGGCGAGGAGGGCTTTCGTCATGCGGGTCTCCTTAAGTCTTGCCGCGTCGGGCAGGTGGAACCGATCGGCGGCTTTTCCAATGGTGCTATCCGCCCGCGGCGCCCTTCTCCCCTTGCGGGAGAAGGCGGCCGGATGAGGGGTTGCGCCGGCGATTGCCGCATGGCGTCTACGCCTTGGCGGACGGGTCCCATCGACCCCTCATCCGACCCGCTCTCGCGGGCCACCTTCTCCCGCAAGGGGAGAAGGGTAACAAGCGCTAGAGGAACGGGACCATGCGCCCCATCACCTCGTCGCGCTTGAGGAACTGATGGCGAAGGGCGGCGGCGAGGTGGAGGGCGATAAGGGCGTAGGCGAGCTTGGCGAGGAGCTTGTGGGTGGTGTCGAAGACCGTATGTGCCCGATGCATCTGGGCGGTCGGCAGGTGGGTGAGGGGGTCGATGGCCGGCCAGTGGACGAGGCCGAAGAGGGTGATCGGATAGACCCCGATCAGGCGGCTGGCCGAACTCAGCGCCCAGCCGGAAAGCGGCATGCCGATCATCACCCCATAGAAGAGGACATAGACGGTCTCCGCCGCCAGCCGCTCCCAGCCCTTCACCGAGCCCGGCAGCGGCGGCGGTGGGTTGACCAGGCGCCAGGCGAGCCGCAGGACGCTGAGGAGCAGGATGGTGACGCCGATCGACTTGTGCAGCTGGGTGGGCGGGACCTTGGCCAGGCCCGAGAGGGTGTTGAAATACCAGGCGAGGCCGATGTTGGCGATCAGCAGGGCGGCGATCAGCCAGTGGAGGGCGATCGCCACGGCGTTGTAGCGGGCGCGTCCGGCGCCGGGTTCGGTCGCGGGGGACATGGCGGGAGGATAGCATATCGGCGGTCCGCGGCGCAGGTTGGAGAGGACGCTTGGAGACCAGAAGTCATGTCTGAAGTCGCGCGCGCCCAGGAGCGCCTGATCGTTCATTCCATCCGGCCGCTGAACGCCGAGCCTTTCCTGGATCGGCTCTGCGCCAGCTTCATCACCGCCCAGTCCGACTTCTACATCCGCACTCACGGCGAGGTGCAGCACCTGGACGGCGCGTCGCACCGGCTCCGCGTGGTGGGTCATGTCCGCTCGCCCGTGGAGCTGTCGGTGGAGGAACTGCGCCGGCGCTTCCGCGTGCGCACCTTGACCGCGACCCTGCAGTGCGCGGGCAACCGGCGGGCCGATCTGCAGGCGGTGGCCAAGACCTCCGGCGACCCGTGGCAGGCCGGGGCCGTGGGAACGGCGGCGTGGACGGGCGTCTCACTGCGCGAAGTGCTGGAGGCGTCGGGGGCCAGGACGGACGCCTGCCTCCACGTCGCCTTCGGCTGCCCGGAAGAGATCGAGGTGGACGGCGAGCGGGCGCTCTACGGGGCGTCGATCGCGATGACCAAGGCGATCAGCGACGACGTCCTGCTGGCCTTCGCGATGAACGGGGAGGCGTTGGCGCCGGAGCATGGCTTTCCCCTGCGCGCCATCGTTCCGGGCTTCGCGGGGGTGCGCAGCGTCAAGTGGCTGACCGAGGTCAGCGTCCAGGACGAGCCGGCCGAGAGCCCGATCCAGCGCAAAGACTACAAGCTCTTCCCGGCCCATGTTCGCAGGGACGAGGCGGACTGGGACCAGGGCCTGACCATCGACGCGCTGCCGCTCAACTCGGCCATCTGTGAACCCGCGCGCGGCGCCAGGCTGGCGGGGGGTCGGGTGACCATCAAGGGCTGGGCGATGGCGTCGGGACGCGCGGTGAGGCGGGTCGATCTATCCGTCGATGGCGGCCGCCATTGGCTGCAGGCGAAGCTGGAGCAACGGCCCGATTGCCTCTGGGCGTGGACGTTGTGGAGCGTCGCCGCGGACCTGGACAAGGGCGAGCACGAGCTCGTCGTGCGGGCCTGGGACTGCGCGGCGCAGACCCAGCCGGACAGCCCCGAGGACACCTGGAACTTCGCCGGCTACCTCGCCGCCCACCGCCATCGCATCCGCGTCACGGTCGAGTGAGGGGGGGGCGGATCACGACGATGACGGGTTCTTTCGGAGCGCGGGCTTCCAGCCCGCCCTCGTCTCGTCCGCCGTTGCGCCGAAGAGCGGGCTAGAAGCCCGCGCTACGGCCGGCCCGGTCTGGATCAACGAGGTCGTCTACGCGGAACTCTCGGTGCGCTCGACGTGCGGCCGCCGTCTCAAAGCAGCTTGTCCAAGGTGATGGGAAGGTCCCGCACCCGCTTTGCCGTGGCGTTGAAGACGGCGTTGGCGACGGCCGCGCCGACGCCGGTGATGCCGATCTCACCGATGCCTCGGGCGCCCATGGGGGTGTGGGGATCAGGCTCGTCGCTCCAGATGACATCGATGCGCGGCACGTCGAAATGGACCGGCAGATGGTATTCGGCCAGGGACGGATTGATCACCCGGCCGGTGCGCTCGTCGAACCGGGTTTCCTCCATCAATGCCAGGCCGAGGCCCATGACGATTCCGCCGCGGAACTGGCTGGCGGCGGTCTTGGGGTTGATGATCCGGCCGCAGTCGAACGAGCCGAGGAAGCGCCTCACCCGAACCTCGCCGGTGACGGCGTTCACGCCCACCTCGCAAAAGAGGGCGCTGTGGCTGTGCATGGACCAGTGCTGAAGCTCCAGCGGCATGGGCGCCTCGGCCTCGACGGTGACCGCCTCCCGCTTGGCGCGGGCGAGGATGGAGGCGTAGCTCTCGCATCGGCTCTCATCGTCGAGGGCGCAGAGGCCGCCATCCAGTCCGCCGACCTCGTCCGGCTTCAGTCCGGCGAGGGGCGAGTCGTTGCCGGCGAGCTTCAGCAGCGCTTCGACGAGTTCGTGGTGGGCGGCGATCACCGCCGCGCCGATGGCCGCCGTCTGCTGTGAGCCGCCCGCCAGCACCAGGCCCGGCAGCTGGGTGTCGCCGTATTCGAAGGTCACGGCGTCCATCGTCAGCCCCAGCCGCTCGGCGGCGATCTGGGTCTGGGCGGTGGAAGTGCCCATGCCCATTTCATGCGCGGCGACGCCGACGATGGCGCGGCCGTCCTTGGTGAGGGTGATGCGCGCCGCGCCGCCCGGCATCCGGTAGTAGGGATAGGTTCCCATCGCGCAGCCCATGCCGACCAGCCAGTCGCCGTCCCGCCGGGCGCCCGGCGCCCCGCGCGCTTCCCAGCCGAACCGTTCCCGGCCGGCTTTCCAGACGCCGACGACCCCGCGCTGGGAGAAAGCCATCCCTGTCGTCGGGTCGGTCTGCGGCTCGTTCCTGATCCGCAGCTCGATGGGATCGATGCCCATGGCGTCGGCCAGCTCATCGATGGCGGATTCCAGTCCGAAGGTGCCGACGGCCTCGCCGGGCGCCCGCATGAAGGTGTTGGCCGTCATGTTCAGTCTGACGGTCTCCACGTCGAGCAGGAAGCTGCGGGAGGCATAGGCGCTCCTCGCCGGCAGGACGAAGGGCTCGGGCATGTTGTTGTGCGGCGTCATCGCCACCGTGCCGGTGTGGATCAGGGCGTCGAGCGTTCCGTCGGCCCGCGCGCCCAGCGCCACGCGCTGTTCGGTAATCGTCCGTCCGCCGACGATGCGGAACATGCCCTCGCGGGAGAGCACGATCCGCACCGGCCGCTGGGCCAGTTTCGCCGCCGCCGCCGCCAGCACCTGGTGTTGCCAAAGCGTCTTGCAGCCGAAGCCGCCGCCGACGTAGGGCGAGGTGACGCGCACCTTCGCCTCGTCGATCCCGAACACCTGGGCGATGGTCCAGGCTTCGTGGGCGACGGCCTGAACGGTGTCGTGGATGCGCAGCTCGTCGCCTTCCCAGGCCAGCGTCGCGGCGTGCGGCTCGATGGGATTGTGGTTGTGTCGCGGCGTCGTGTAGCGCACGTCGATCTGGTGCGGCGCGGCCGCCAGCATCGCCTCCGCGTCCTTGATCTCCAGCTTCAGCGGCTCGCCCTGGAAGACGCCCGGCTCGGAGCCCTTGGCCTTGGCCGCTTCCAGGGAGGTGACACCGTCGCTTGCCGCCTCGTAGCCGACCTCGATCAGGGACTGGGCGTGGTCCGCCTGCTCCTGGGTTTCGGCCAGGACCAGCGCGACCGGTTGGCCGTTCCAGTGAATCTGGTCGTCCTGCATGATCGGCACGTCGTCGCCGCCGGCCGCCTTGGGCTGAGACATGAACGGCGGCATGGGCTCGAGGCGCGGGGCGTTCTTGTAGGTCATGACCAGCGCGACGCCCGGCGCGGCCTCGGCGGCGGCGGTGTCGATCCGGGCGATGCGGCCGCGGGCGATGGTCGAATACTTGAGCGCCGCGCAGGTCAGATTTTCCTTGGGGAATTCCGCCGCGAAGGTGGCCCGGCCGGACACCTTGAGCGGGCCGTCGATGCGGCTGATCGGGGCGCCGATCAGGCCGTGCCTGTGGCGGATCAGAGGATCGGGCTTGCCGCCGGGGATGAAGCTGTCGGGGGCGAGCGCGACGGCCTTTTTCATCACCGCCTGAATGGCGTCCTCGATGATTGGCATCAGGCGGTCTCCCCGAGGGCGGCGAGCTTGCCCAGAGTGTCGATGATCACCCGCTCGGCGAGTTCGATCTTGAAGGCGTTGTCGCGCAGGCTCCGGGCCGGGGCGAGTTCCAGCGCCGCCGCGGCGCGGAACGCCGCCTCGCTCGCCGGACCACCCTTCAGGGCGGCCTCCGCCAGCTTGGCGCGCCACGGTTTGTGGGCGACGCCGCCGAGCGCCAGCCGCACCGCCTTCACCGTGCCGCCTTCCACCTCCAGCGCCGCGGCCACGGAGATCAGGGCGAAGGCGTAGGAGGCGCGATCGCGCACCTTGCGATAGCGCGAGCGGGCGGCGAAGCCTTCCGGCGGCAAGGTCACGGCGGTGATCAGCTCGCCGGGCGCCAGCACCGTTTCGATCCACGGCGTCTCGCCGGGCAGGAGGTGGAAATCGACCACGGGAATGTCGCGGGCGCCGCTTCGCCCCTCCACCGTCACCACGGCGTCCAGGGCCGCAAGGGCGACGGCCATGTCCGAGGGGTGGGTGGCCACGCAGGCGGCCGAGGCGCCGAGGATGGCGTGCATGCGGCTGAAGCCCTCGAGGGCGTCGCAGCCCGCGCCGGGCGCGCGCTTGTTGCAGCGGGCGGCGTCGTCATAGAAATAGCCGCAGCGGGTGCGCTGCAGCAGATTGCCGCCCACCGTCGCCACGTTGCGGATCTGCGCCGAAGCGCCGGCCAGGATCGCCCGCGACAGCATCGGATAGCGCTGGCGCACGCGCCGGTCGGCGGCCACGGCGGTGTTGGTCACCCCGGCCCCGATCCGCAGGCCGCCGGTGTCCGCTTCGTCGATTCCGCCGGAGAGGCCGGTCACGTCCACCAGCGCCTCGGGCCGTTCGATGGTCTCGCGCATCAGATCGACGAGGTTGGTGCCGCCGCCCAGGTACATGGCGCCGGAGCGGGCGCCGAGCGCCAGCGCCGCTTGCCGGTCGCCGGCCCGCTGGTAGGTGAACGGGGTCATCGGGCGGCCTCGCGCTCGCCAAAGGTCTCGCGGATCGCGTCGACGACGCCATTGTAGGCCCCGCAGCGACAAAGGTTGCCGCTCATCCGCTCGCGCAGCTCATCATCGGTGAGCGCGAAGCCCTCCGCGGCGACGTCCTCGCTGACCCAGCTCGGCACGCCTCGTTTCAGCTCCTCGACCATGCCGACGGCCGAGCAGATCTGGCCCGGCGTGCAATAGCCGCACTGGAAACCATCGTGTTCGACGAAGGCCGCCTGCAGGGGGTGAAGCGCGCCCGGCGCGCCGAGCCCTTCGATGGTGGTGATCTCGCGGTCCTGATACTGCACCGCCAGGGCCAGGCAGCTGTTGATGCGCGCTCCATCGACCAGCACCGTGCAGGCGCCACAGGCGCCTTGATCGCAGCCCTTCTTGGAACCGAAGAGATGAAGCCGCTCGCGGAGCAGGTCGAGGAGCGAGGTCCGGATGTCGAAATCCACATCGAACTCGTCGCCATTGACGCGAAAACGCATGCCTCGCCTCCCGCTAGAATCGGATGCGGCTTCTAACGCGCGAGCGGGGGTTTGCCATCCACCGGATCGTGGGCGGCGCGCTCGATGGCGGCGGCGTCGAGCTTGACCATGGTTTGCATGGCGGCGAAGGCGCGCGCCGCCACCGCCGGATCGGGGTCGGCCAACAGCCGCGGCAGGACCTCGGGGACGATCTGCCAGGGCACGCCCCAGCGGTCGCGCAGCCAGCCGCACATGATCTCCGATCCGCCGTCGGCGGTGAGCGCCGCCCACAGGCGATCGACCTCCGCCTGATCGGCGCACTCCACCGAGATCGAGGCCGCCGTCCCGTAGTCGGCCGGCGCGCCGCCGTTGAGGGCCTGGAACCGCTGGCCGGCGAGGATGAAGTCGATGACGATGACATCGCCCGCTTCGCCGCCGGGCCACGAGGCGGGGGAGCGCTGGATATGCTCGATCCTCGAATCCGGAACCAGGGAGACATAGAAGCGCACCGCCGCCTCTCCGTCGCGCCCAAACCACAGGCAGGTCCTCACGCGATCCATCGGTATTCTCCTTTCAATCCTGTGCCTCGGCCGCCGCTAGCCGCGCTTCGGCCGCGGCGATCATGGCCTGAAATCGGGGGTCATCGCGCAGGCCGGCAAGATCTGGGTCGTTCCTGGTGTAGGCCAACCGCACGCCGGGGTCCCGCTCCAGCACCGGCCCCAGCATGGCGAGCGCCGCGTCGGGGTCGCCGAGCCAGGCCGCGAGGTTGCATGCGAAGTTGTAGCGCATGAGCAGGTTGTCGGGATCGATCAGCAGGGCGCGGCGCATCCAGTCCTTGGCCCGGTCCGCTTCGCCCAGAGCCGCCAGGGCCGTGACCCCCAGACCCATGGCCGTGCCGTTGCTGCGATCGGCGGCGACGACCTTCTCGGCCCTTTCCAGGGCGATCCTGGCGATCCGCCGGGTGTTCTCGCCATCGCCAAGGGCGGTGTAGCAGCTCACCAGCATGAACGGCGCTTTGAGTTCCGTCTCGATCAGCGCCGTGGCCTTCTCGTAATAGGGGACTGCTTCGGCCAGCCGGCCTTGGTTGTAGCTGATGAAGGCGGCGTGATAGTTCACCTCGAAGGACTCTGGACCCAGCCGCAGGGCGACGGCGATCTCGGCCGCCGCCTCCTCCCGCCGGTCCGCATCGGACAGCATCACCGCCTTCAGCGCGCGGGCCTCGGCCAGATCGGGGTCGAGGGCGAGAGCCCGGTCCAGGGCGGCCTGGCCGCCATCGCCGGCCCGCCCAAAATTACGGCGAAGGTTGTATTGCCCGTACGCCGTCAGAGCCCAGGCCGGGGCGTAGCCGGGATCGATCTCCACGGCCCGGCCGGCGAGGCGCTCGATCGCCTCGTCCCGCCGCGGATCGCCTTGGTTGCCGGTCAGCCAGTATGAGCGAGCCATCAGGTAGAGGTCATAGGCCTCGACACTGTCGGTTCCTCGCCGCTCGATCGCCTGCTTCTCTTCCGGCAGCAGCCTGAGCTTCAGCGCCTTCACGATCGCCTCGCTGATCTCGTCCTGGAGGGCGAAGATGTCGGTGAGGTCCCTGTCGTAGCGCTCGGCCCAGACGTGGTCGCCGGCGTCGCCGTCGATGAGCTGGGCGGTGATCCGGACGCGATTGCCCGCCTTGCGCACGCTGCCTTCGAGCACGTGGCTGACGCCGAGTTGGCGAGCCACCTCCTTGGTGTTCGGCGACTTGCCCTTGAAACCAAAGGCGGTGTTGCGG
>DASRLN010000064.1:0-11284 GCA_035648435.1 Caulobacteraceae bacterium | reverse complement strand
TATCCGGACAAGTGGCGGGACTACTCCGGGCTCGAAGTCCTCCGCGGGGATGCGCTCGGCAATCTCGAGCGCGCGCAGCTCTTCGAATACCGGCGCAATCTCGCCAAGCTCGGCGCGCCGGTCGATCGCGGCGAGTGGGTGATGACGCCGCAGACCGTCAACGCGGTCAATCTGCCGGCGATGAACGCGCTCAATTTCCCCGCCGCCTATCTGCAACCGCCGCTGTTCGACCCCGCCGCCCCGGCCGCCGCCAACTACGGCGGCGTCGGAGCCACCATCGGCCACGAGATCAGCCACAGCTTCGACGACCAGGGCGCGCTGTTCGACGCCTCCGGACGTCTGGCCGACTGGTGGAGGCCGGAAGACTACGCCCACTTCCAGGCCGCCGCCGCCCAGCTCGCCGCGCAATATGATGGCTACCGGCCGTTTCCCGACCTGGCGGTGAACGGTCGCCAGACGCTGAGCGAGAACATCGCCGATGTCGCCGGCCTGGCGGTGGCCTTCGACGCCTACCGGTTTCAGCTCGGCGGCGCGCCGGCGCCGGTGGTGGACGGCTTCACCGGCGACCAGCAGTTCTTCATCGCCTTCGGCCAGAGCTGGCGGGAGAAACGGCGGGAAGCCTCCCTGCGCCGGCAGATTCTCACCGACGGCCACGCCCCGGCCCAATACCGCGCCGACACGGTGCGCAACATCGACGGCTGGTACGGCGCTTTCGATCCCACGCCCGGCGAACGCCTCTATCTGGCGCCGGCCGATCGGGTGCGCATGTGGTGAGGAACAAATCGGCCGCGCAACGGTTTCCCCCGGGGAACCAACGGGAGGCCGCCAACATGAGAACGAACACCATTCTGTTCACCGGCGCGGCGATCGCGACCGTGATCGCGCTCGCCGCCTGCAACAAGCCGGCGGACAACTCCGCGACGCCGACGGCGTCGGACGCCGCCAGCGCCGCCGCGACGCCGCTGGCATCCGACGCCGCCGCCCCCGCCGCGATGCCGACCGACACCGCCGGCTTCGTCACCGCCGCGGCGACCACCGACATGTACGAGATCGCCGCCGCCAGGATCGCCCTGGCCAAGTCCCACGATCCGGAGGTGAAGAAATTCGCCCAACGGATGATCCACGACCATTCCGCCACCACCGCGAAGCTCAAGAAGCTGATCGCCGACAAAAAGGTCTCGGCGACGCCGCCGGCCGACATGGACGCGCGCCAGAAGGGCATGATCGACAAGCTCAACGCCGCCGCGCCCGCCGACTTCGACAAGACCTACATCGGCCAGCAGATCGCCGTTCACGATGAAGCCCTGGGGGTGTTCAAGGGCTTCGCCGCCGGCGGCGACAACGACGCCCTGAAGACCTTCGCCTCGTCCACCGCGCCGACCATCCAGGACCACGACGACATGGCCCACAAGATCCAGACCGGCCTGAAGTAGGCGGGACCGGACCGAACCATGGCCAACCAAGGGTGAACCGGCGGAACGCCTGTGCGCCAACCACGCCTTCTTTCCGACGACACGCCTCTCGCGCCCTGTGGATTTATCCGCGGACGACGCAGATCACCGCGGATGGCGCGTTTTCCCAACCCTGATCGGTCTTATCATCCGCCATCGGCGTCGTCCGCGGTCAAGAGCGATGGATCAGGACGCCAGATGCCGCAGGCACGTCGGCGCGAGGTGTCTATCTTCGCGCCCATGAGCTTCCAGCCCGCACTATTTCTTTGGCGCCACGGCTTCGCTGACCGACAGGACCGGCAATGATCCCGCCGCCATTGCCGCCAAGGGCGGCCTGGAAGGCCGCGCTCCGGTCATGACGAGGGACGCGTAGCCATCAGAGCGGAGGAAAAGACGAAAAGCCGATTGGATTCATCCGGGTCCGGCCAGGACGGCTTCTAGTTCGGCGCCCAGTTCGGCGATGGTGAAGGGTTTTGTGACCAAGTGGGTGTCGGCGTCGAGCGTGCCGTTGTGGACGATGGCGTTGCGCGTATAGCCGGTCATGAACACCACGCGCAGAGATGGCCGCCGGTGGAGCGCCTCCTGGGCCAGCATCCGGCCGTTGGTTTCAGGCATGATCACGTCGGTGAGCATGAGGGCGATTTCCGGGTGGGCGTCGAGAATCTCCAGCGCCGGCCCGGCGCCGTCGGCGGAAAGCACATCGAAACCCAGTTCGGTCAGGGCCTCGGTGGCGAATTCCCGCACCCCCGCCTCGTCCTCGACGACCAGCACCGTCAGATCCCGGCGGTCGCCCGGGCGGGCCCTGGCCACGGCCGGCTTCGGCTGTTCGGCGTCGGTCAGGGAGCGAGGGAGGTAGAGCTTGACCGTGGTTCCGACGCCGACCTCGCTGTAGAGGCGCAGGTGACCTCCGGATTGCTTGATGAAGCCGTGCACCTGGCTGAGGCCCAGTCCGGTGCCGGCGCCCACCGGCTTGGTGGTGAAGAACGGCTCGAACACCTGGGCCAGCAGTTCGGGCGGGATTCCCGCGCCGGTGTCGGTGATCGCGACCATCACATACTGTCCTGGGGTGATTTCCAGTTCCCCCTCGGCATAGGCCCGATCGAGGTAGGTATTGGCCGTCTCGATGGTCAGACTGCCACCCCTCGGCATCGCGTCGCGGGCATTGATCGCCAGGTTGACGATGGCCGTCTCGAGTTGGGAGAGATCGATGTGGGCGCGCCACAGGCCCCCCGCCACGACGGTTTCGACGGTGATGGTCTCGCCCAGCGTGGGACGAAGCAGGCCTGAGATGTGATTGACGGTTCTGGCGATGTCGGCCGAGGTCGGCTTCAGGGGTTGAAGACGAGAGAAGGCCAGAAGGCGGCGGGTCAGATCGGCGGCGCGGTCGGCCGCCGCCATGGCCTCGCGGGCGAAGCGCAGGATCTTTGGGTCGGCGTCGGCGTGGCGGCGCAGCAGCAGATCGAGGCTGCCGAGGATGATGGCCAGCATATTGTTGAAGTCGTGGGCGATACCCCCGGTCAGCCGGCCGATGGACTCCATTTTCTGACTCTGGCGAAGCGCCGCCTCGGCCTTTTCGCGTTCCGCGATCTGGGTTTCCAGAGCCCGATTGGCCCGTCGCAGCCGCCGGGCGTCCAGGGACGTGATGAGGAACATCAACAAGGCCATCACCACCAGGAATCCAGGCGCGACGTAGCGGCCCAATCGGCGAGCCAGCGGTTCGCTGCGGTCGCGCAGATAGACCGTGCCCAGCCGTTCACCATTCTGGGCCACCGGAGCGTGAACGATGATCCGCCCCCCCGCCGTCGCCGGCGTGAGGGTGTCGGCCAGATTCGGCGCCAGGCGCGAGCGGGTGAAGCCGGCGACCAGGCGGCCGCGCCCGTCATAGACTCCAACGGCGTCCAGGCCGCGGTTGGCGCGCAGGGCGCCGACGTATTCCCGCAGGGCTGCCCGATCGCCGAATGACAGCGCGGCGGTGACCGTGTCGGCGAGGACGCGGGCCTGGACCTCGGCGCCGGCCCGGTCGCGGGCCACGGTCTGATTCTGGTCATAGAGGGCGACGACCACGCTGGCGGCGATCAAGGCGATGACGCCGGCCAGCAGCGCGAGGGCTCGTGAGCGGTCGGACATCCTGCTTGAACGGGTCATCTCTCGCGCCGTCATTCCTTTCTGGGTGTCACCGACAGGGCCAGGCCGAGGAGCTTGGAGCTGATCGTCAGGCCTGCCTCGGCGGCCGCCTGGTCGTCGAGCCGAAAGCGGACGCGTCCTCCCGCCGAGGTGAATTCCACGATGCCGCGTTCGGACGGATCTTCGGTGACGGTGAGGACGGGCGCCTGGCGCAGGAGGCCCAGGCCCTCCCTGACCGACTGGGTCCGCGATCCTCCAAGATAGGCGATCTGGCATGGCGAATCGGGCGCCGCGACGCTCAACCTGCGCACGACGACGGGTCGGGCGCCGACGCGTTGCCCGTTGACCGCGCGATCCAGGGCCGATCCGAACGGGTCCTTGCCGATCACGCAGATGGCGAAGGGCGCGGAAGGAACGGACTGGGAAGCGGGCCATTCGACGAAGGGCGCGAACTTGTAGAGGAAGGTGGCCTTGACGGCGGTCTCAAGCGCGGTCTGGGCCGGCGCCGGCGCCGGCGGGCACAACAGGGCCAGGACAACGGCGAGGCGCGGAAGCGAGCGGCTGGCGGTCATCGGCCGCGCCCGGACGCGCATGGTCCCTAGAATCTCAACCGCACTTCCGCGAACGCGCTTCGCGGCACGGCGTCGGCGCCGGGAAACTCCAGGTGACGGGCATGCAGCAGATTGAACCCCGAAAGAGAAAGCTGCACGCGCCGGGAGACATTCCAGGCGATCCGGCTGTCGAGTTCGACATAGGCCGGGACGGACGGGTCGGGAAGGGCGTCCACGTAGCGCAGATCGGCGTCGAGGGTGAAGTTCCGGCCGAGGTCCATCGACGATCTGAGCGAGGCCTGGTGCTTGGGATCGTCCCCTTCCTGGATCACCGGAAGAAGGCGGCTGGCGCCCGGTTTGAACTTCAGCTGCTCCTTGAGGAAGTCGAAGGAGGCCGTGAGCCGCCACCACCGGGCGAGCCGATAGTCTCCCCAGGCCTCCAGGCCAAATGTGTCGCCCTCGATCATGTTTCCCCACCTGAAGGGGATGAACCCGACCGGCGCGGTTTCGACGCTGCGCAGGTCGTCATAGACGTTGTAGTAGGCCGACACCGAAAACGACAGGCGCGGCGTGGGTTGGGCGCGCACGCCGACCTCGTAGGCGGTGAGTGTCTCGGGCTGAAAGTCCGGCGTCCCGGTGAGGTAGATGATCCGGCCGATCTTTTCGACGACGTCGGTGTCGAACGGCGTCGGCGAGCGGATCGCCCGTGACACCGCGGCCCACAGCAGAGTCCCGCCGGCGGCCTTCCAGGAAAGGCGGAGGCTCGGCAGGGGCGAAATCCCCGAGTAGGGGTCGTTTTCGAGCTTCAATCCCGCGATCAGGGTCAGGGACCTGGTCAGGGCGAAGCTGTCCTGGACGAAGAGGTTGGAGAGGTCGAGATTCCCGCGCGGCGGTTCGAACAACAGCGACGGGGTGTTGGTGATCGCGTAGCGGTCGAGGCGGAAGCCGCCACCCATGACGACGCTGTCGCGGGCGCCCAGCGCGAAGTTGTCCTGCACGTCCAGGTCCCAGGTGTCGAGCCGCAGGCCGCCCTCGGCGTCCCGGGTCGAACGCTCGGCCCGATCCCAATAGGCCTGGACCTGCAGGCTCGCACCGCCCTGCCAGGAATGATTCCAGCGGGCGAGGACGTCGCTGCCGGAGATGTCCTCGTCCGGGGCGCCATCCTGCGCTTCGTACCCCCGGTATGTGTCGCCCTGGAGGGTGACGGTGTCGGAGGATCCGGGGTCCCAGTCCAGGCGGAAACCGCCCTGGGGCTTGGACCAGTTGTCGTGCGCCGGCGCGCCGGCGGCGGTGACCGTATCGCTGTCGGAGAAGGTCTTGGCGTAGATGCGCCAGGTGAGATCCGGGGCAATTCTGCCGCCGAATTGCAAGCTCACGCTCTGTTCGAGATTGCCGGCCCCGACGTCGATCACACCGCCCTGGGTGTCGGAGGACTTGCGGGTGATGATGTTGATGACGCCGTTGACGGCGTTGGCCCCCCACAGGGTTGCGCCCGGACCGCTGATCACCTCGATGCGGTCGATGTCCTCAGGGGGCACGTCCTGCATGTCCCAATACACGCCCGAGAACAGGGGCGAATAGACGGTCCTGCCGTCGATCAGGACGAGAAGCTTGTGTCCGAGAAGTTCTGGGCTTGCGCGTTGCCGCTGAATCCGCGCGCGGTGATGACGAAGTTGCTGGCGCTGGTCCGCGCGACGAAGAGGTTGGGCGCCAGGCGGAGGATATCGGGCAGGCGCGTGGCCCCGGAGCGGATGATATCGTCGTGGGTGATGACATAGATCGCCGCCGGCGCGTCGCTCAGGGCCTGGGAAGACTTGGACACCGACGAGACGTCGATCTTCGAAAGCTCGTCGATCGACAGGCGCCAGAGATCCTCGACCGACTGCGCCAGGGCGCCGCGCCCGACCGGCGCGAGCGCGCAGGCGAGGGCGGCCAGGCACACCCGCGCAAACAAGATCCTCGGTGCGCCCATCCCGTGCCCCTCGCCTGCGGCGCTCAGCGCGGAAGTCCGGGATCGGTTCCGCCTTCGCCGAGGAACTTCCATCGGAGCCTCGAGAAACCAAAAGCCGCTCGATGACGTTCCGTCCCTCGGCCCCGCCATGGAGAGCTCGATGGACAACGACGAGAATTCGGTTTCGCGCCGCCACATCGTCGGCGGAGGGGGAATCGGACTGATGGTGGCGGCGGCGAGCACGACCGCGGCGGGTCAGGGCGCGCCGATGTCGCCGCCTCCGGCGCCGATCGAGGATCCGACCACCAAATACGCCCGGCCGCCGTTCAAGCGCCAGTCGCAGCCCTGGCCGGGTCTGGCTAGCAAGATGGACCCCCGGCCCGACCACGGCGAGACCAGCTATCGCGGCTCCGGGCGGCTGGCGGGACGCAAGGCGCTGATCACCGGCGGCGATTCCGGCATGGGCCGGGCGGCCGCGATCGCCTTCGCCCGCGAGGGCGCGGACGTGGCGATCAACTATCTGCCGGCCGAGGAGCCCGACGCCCGCGAGGTGATCGCGCTGATCAGGGCCGAGGGCCGGATCGGCCTCGCCTTGCCGGGCGACATCCGCGAAGAGGCGTTCTGCAAGGCGCTGGTGGCCGACGCCGTGCATGGCCTGGGGGGCCTGGACATCGTGGTCAGCAATGCCGGACGCCAGCAGACCCACGCCTCGATCCTCGACATCTCCACCGAAGAGTTCGACTGGACGATGAAGACCAACATCTACGCTCCGTTCTGGATCATCAGGGCCGCGCTGCCGCATCTCAAAGCCGGCTCGGCGATCATCGGCACGGCCTCCGAGCAGGCCTACGATCCCTCGCCCGATCTCTACGACTACGCCCAGACCAAGGCGGCGACGATGAACTATGTGAAGTCGCTGGCCAAGCAGCTCGGTCCCAAGGGCATCAGGGTCAACGGCGTGGCGCCGGGGCCGATCTGGACGGCGCTGCAGGTGAGCGGCGGAGCGACGCAGGACAAGCTGGTTAAGTTCGGCGGCCAGACCCCGCTGGGACGGCCCGGCGAGCCGGCCGAACTGGGCTCGATCTACGTCCAGCTCGCCGCCGGCGACGCCAGCTACGCCACCGGCCAGATCTACGGTTCATCCGGCGGCAGCGGCCAGCCCTAGGCGAGCGCTGGCATACGGGGCGACGTGATCGACCGACTTCGTGGAAGGGCAAATGGATCCCGGCGCCGGTTACGCCTGTTCGCTATTTCCAGAGACAATCGGCTTGATAGAGCGCAATCTCAAGGGACCAATTTCGCGATATCCATCGGGGGCGATATGGCGGCGGCTTGGGGTGAAGAGGACGGGGCGTCTCACGGCGCCGATCGCCACCGGCCTGTCGCCGGAAACATCTCGGCGCCGTCGGGTCCGCGGTCGCGGCTGCCGTTTGGCCGCGCCAGCCGGGCGCCGGAACAGCTGGCGATCGCCGTCGGCCTGATCGCGGTCGCCACCTTCGTCCGCCTGGGTCTGGGGCTGGTCGGCCCCGGGGATAGCGCCGTTCAGCCTGTATTTTCCGGCCATTCTGCTGGCTACGCTGCTGGGCGGCTGGAGGGCCGGCGCGGCGGCGACGGCGATGGCGGCCGCGCTGGCCTGGTTCCTGTTCGTCGAACCCATGCCGGCCAACCCCCGGCCGCTGTGGGTGAGCCTGGTCAACCTTTCCCTGAACACCGCCGTCGCCGCGGCGATCGTCGCGGTGGCCGGCCATGTGGGCACGCTGGTGGAGCGGCTAGGTCGGAGCGAGGGCGCGCTCGGCGAGCGCAACCTCTACTATGACGCCCTCTTCCGCACCATGTCGGAGGGCTTCGCGCTGTGCGAAGCGACGCTCCATGAAGAGGGCCGTCTCAAGGACTATGTGGTCCTCGAAATCAATCCCGCCCTGCAGCGGATGCTGGGGGTCGGGCCGGAGGCGATCGGCGGACGGCTGAGCGACTCGCCCGGCGACCAGACGGCGTGGCTGGCGGTGTGCGATCGGGTCCTGAAGACCGGATCGCCGGCGGTGTTCGAATTCCACAATCCACCGACGGGGCTCTGGCACGAGGTCCACGTCAGCCGCGTGACCTCCAGCCGGATGGCGCAACTGTTCTTCGACATCACCGAGCGCAAGGCCGCGCAGACCAGGCAGGCGGGGATGCTCGACGAACTCAATCACCGGGTGAAGAACAACCTCGGCATCGTCTCCGCCATGCTGGGCGCCCAGGCGCGCCGCGGCGACCCGGCGCTCCGCGCGGAATTGAACAAGGCGGTGGATCGCGTTCAGTCGATTGCCGAGGTCCACGAGAGCCTGTCCAACCGACATCTCTCCGGGGAGATCGACTTCGGCGACTATCTGGAAAGCCTGTGCGCGCGTCTCGCCAGCTCGCTGCTTCCCGATGACCGCATCCGGATCACGGTCGAAGCGCGTCCGGCGCCAATGGCCGTCGATCGGGCGATCCCGCTGGGAATGGCGGTCAACGAGCTGGTCACCAACGCGGTGAAGTACGCCTATCCCCCGCCGAACCAAGGAGAGATCTCGGTCCGCTTTCAAGCCGAGGATGATCACGCCCTGCTCTGCGTCGGCGATGGCGGACAAGGGCTGCCGGAGGATTTCGAAAGCAAGACCGGGGGCCTCGGAGCCACCCTTCTGCGCTCCCTGGTCAAACAGGCGGGCGGCGAGCTGACCATCCGCCACCACCCCGGCGCGACCTTCGAGATCCGGCTCCCGAACGCGGTCGCCTCCGCCGGTTCCTGAACGCACGCTCGGATCGTGCCGGAGCGCGGCGTCCCAGCCTAAGACCGAGAGAGACACTCTGCTCCCTTTCTTGGGGGCTACCGGATTGTCCTACTGCGTCACCTGGCCCTCTCCCCTGTGAAGAACGCTACGATATTCACACATCTCGCTTTCGTGCCCGAAGCCCTGTGCGCGGGTTGGCTCGAGGACACTTCTCCCGTGGGGAGCTACGGCATTCACACATCTCGGAGACTGGGGCGTAAAGAAGCTCTATATGATCCGGATCGGCGCGGAGCTTGTATACTCGTATACAGGACGACAGGGGCTAAGCTAGAATTTGGAGCCCGTGCTTCTGGACGATGGCCAGCAACTTCAGGGCGGCGCCGCTCGGCTTTTTGGCCCCGGTCTCCCACTTCTCAATCGTGCTTTCGCTGGTGTTGAGGTAGCGGGCGAACACGGGCTGACTGACCTTGTTGCTTTCGCGGAGCTGCTTGATCGCCGCCGGCGCGATGGTCGGCGTGACGGCCAGGCAGGTTTCATCGAAATCGCGCATAGTCGCCTTGTCGATCGCACCTACTTTGAACAGTGCCGAGGCAGACGAATGGATGGCCTCAAAGGCATCGCTGTTGAACTTACGCTTAACGCTCATGGCAAATCTCCGTAAAGTCTCCATCTCTCAGGAGTCGATCTAGCTGCTGAACGTCCAACGCCTCATAGGTCCGGGCGAGCTTGCGAAAGGCCGCCAGTTCCTTGTCGTCGATGTTGTTCCGGTCTTTCTTTGAGAACAGATATTCGTAAACCCAATGCGCGCGGCCCTTGGCGAGGATGATACTCCGGCTCCTATTCTTATCTAGGCGCTTCTTGAACACACCCCCGCCGAGGTCGTCGGCTTGACCTTTCCGCACTTCCGCGATGGCCCGGCAAAGTTCCGCGTCGTCAATCAGCGCCTTGCGCGCCGCCTTGGCGAACCAGGCGGTCTTGAAGGTCCGCGCGGTTTCCTCAGCATCGGTCATCGCAAAGGCGAATAGCACTTAGTGCTATTTAACGCAAGGCGATGGGCGCCTCCCCAACGGGACCGCGCTCTATCTCCGCTGCCCCGGCCACCGAAGCCAGCAGATGGACGATCGATGCGGGGATCGGGGCTGTCGGCGTCCTTGACCACCACGACGATCCCCGCGCAGCCGGCTGGGGCGCCGTTCCAGGCGACCGATGGCGAGGTCCTGTCGCCATCCTCGGTAAAGCGGCTCGGGATCGAGTCGCCGTCGTCGAAGTCCGCCCTGCTGACGACGAGGATTCCGGCGTGGCGATGGCCTCGTCGGCCCAGATAGTTTCGTCGAGGCCGGCGCGCAGGGCGTGGCCGAGGGCGGATGGCGTCTTTTCCAGCATGTCGTTTCTCCGGCGAGCGTCCTGGTTGAATGGAAACGTCCGCGCCCGGTTCCCGGCCGGACGACTCAGGGCCTCGGCCCCGCCTTGGCCGCCGCCAAGCGTTTCTCCAAAGCTTTGCGGGCCGCCTTGAATATCGCGACCCGCTCGGCCGCCTCGGTGGCCAGTTCGGCCCTTCGGCGTTCGATCCCGTCGATCTCGGCAGCATGCGCGCTGTCCAGCAAGGCCAGTTCACGCTCCAACTTCGCCATCCGCGCCATCCGGGCCTTCGAGGGTCCGCGCGGGGCGGTGGGCCTTCGGCCCTTGGCGGCGGCCTTTTCCAGATCGACGGTCGCCGCCCGCTTGATCGTCTCCCCAGGCCTGGAAAGCGCCGCCCCGTAGTCCCTTCCGGTGGTGATCTCCCGGGCTTCGCCAGACTTGAACAGGTCGCGGGCCAAGCCCCAGGTTCTCAACGCACCGGCGCGCGATGGGCTCGCCAAGGTGTAGACGTGGAAGCCGTCGGACCAGGTGAAAACCTTCAGCCGCCGCGCCATTGATCCCTGACCTTTCTCGCCCCGGAGCTTCCGCGCCTCGGTTTCGAAACCCAAGTCGAAGGTCATCCGTTCCGGCCGGGATCGTCCCGGCTTCCGGGGCGTTTGGGAGCGGCGAGGCCACTCGCGATCGCAAGGGAGCACCAACGTGCCCGCGACAGTCCTTCGCATGACTCACACCCCTCCGGTCGCCGACGTCGAGACGGTGATCGCGCGGCTTCGCGAGGCGATTCCGGCGATCCAGGCGCGGGTCCCGGATCTGGACGCCCGCGGCGCCTTCCCGATCGAAGACGTGGCCCTGCTCCGGGATCTCGGCGCCCTTAAGGCGTTCGGGGCGGGCCGGGCGAGCGCGGTCCAACTGATGGAGGCGCTGAGGCTGGTGGGCCGGGCCAACCTCAGTCTCGGCCGAATCTTCGAGGGGCACGTCAACAGCGCGCGGCTGATCGCCTGGTACGGCGACAAAGATCAGCGGGCGGCGCTCGCCCAGGCGCTGGCGGTGGGGCGGGTCCACGGGGTGTGGAACACCGAGCGGCCGCCCGGCGTC
>DASRLN010000063.1:0-16723 GCA_035648435.1 Caulobacteraceae bacterium | reverse complement strand
GCCCCGGCCGCGCCCCATCGGGGAATTTCGACGCCGCTGCTAGCGGCGACCGCCGCGCCCGGGGCCACCGCAGGCGCCGCCGTCGCGACCGCTCCGCTCTCGGCGCGCGACGGGCCGGCGGAACTGGCGACGGCGGCGCCGGCCGCCGCTCTGGGGCCGACGCTGGCGGCCTGGCTGGCCGACGGCGACGCTTCGGGATCCGGGCTTTCGGGGGGCCTGGCGCAACTGGCCAGCCAGTCCTTGGCCCCGAGCCTGGCGGCTGGCCAGGGGGCCAGGGCGCCGGACGCGGCCACGGCGCAGCGGCTGGCGCTGCTCAAGCAGTCGCTCGCCAGCCAGGGCGAGGGCCGGGGCGCTTTCGCCGCCATCTGGGCGCATAAGGGCCAGACCGACGGCATGGCCTCCCTGGCGGCGGCCGTGGCCTCGGCCCCGAAGCTCGCGCAGGCGCGAGCGGCGTAAAGGTAACGTTGATGAATTACTGAATCGGCGCCACCGTGGGTCCCCGGGCGGGCGCCGTGGCGGTTCAAAGGGCGGAAGGGACGCCACGGTCGTTGCCGTGTCGGCAATTGCGGGTTGGAGAGTTTGAGTTGAGCCAGTCGTCACCACCGCCGGCCAGCGGCGCCGTCACCGGCACGGGCAAGACCGTGGCCCAGGTGCTGGGCGAGATCGTCTGGCTGATGAGCCAGTCGCCGGTCCACAAGCAATTGTTCGTCGGCGACCTGGAATGGTTCTGCATGCCGGCGATCCTGCTCGAGCAGTTCCGTATCTTCAACGGCCCCAATAGCCCGGCGGCGGTGGCCTTCTGGGCCTCGGTGTCGGAGGAGACCGAAAGGCGGCTTGAAGCCGGCGGGAACAAACTTCGGGTCGATGAGTGGAAGAACGGCGAGCGGATGTGGCTGATCGAGCTGGTCGCCCCGTTCGGCGCGGTGGACGAGATCATGAACGATCTGGCGGCCAGCGTCTTCGCCGGCAAGACTTTCAAGTTCCACCAGGTCGCGGCGGACGGGGGCCGGGCGGTGGTCGTCCACCCGGCCTCGGCATAGCGCCCCATGCACCTGGCAATCCTGGCGATCCTTCTCGCCATCTGGCCGTGGCGCCCGCCCCAGGCGACGGACCGCACCTACGCGCAGCCGGCCTGGCGGTTCAGCGTTCGCCGGGACCGGTTCACCGGCGGCGTCGAATGCCGCCTCTTCCAGGGTTCGGCGATGAGTCCGGCCGTGGCCTATGCCCGGCGCTCCCTCGCCTTCCGCTTCGCGCGCAGCCCCAGCACCCTGGAGGCGTCGTACAGGATCGACCGGGGACCGCCGCTGGCCTGGACCAAGGTCTATCCGGCTCTGATCGCCGCCGGTGCGGGTCCGCCGGGCGGAAGCATGGACAATCCCACCGGCGGCCTGGTCATCCTGCCGCTCACGGCGATCGGCGGCGGGCACACGGTCACCATCCGGCCGACGCCGGGGTCGTGGCCGCGCACCTTCCACCTCGACGGCCTCGCCGACACTCTGGCCACGGCGAAGCTGCAGGGGTGCGCGCCGGACGCCGTGTTCGTCCGGTGAGGGCCGCCCTGGCGGCGCTCGGCCTGGCGCTCGCCGCCATGCCGGCGCGTGACGAAACCCTGGCCGACGCCATCGCCCTGGCCTATCAGACCAATCCCACCCTGCAGAGCGAACGCGCCCAGCTTCGCGGCGTGGACGAGGGCTATGTCCAGGCCCGCTCGGCGCTGGGACCCACCGCCTCGCTCCAGATCGCGCCGTCCTGGGATCAGACGCGGTTCGGCTACGCCTCGCCGGGCGCGAGCAACAGCGGCCTGGCCCAGGTGACGATCAGCCAGTCGCTCTATGCCGGCGGCCGTGACGCCCTGGGCGTGGCGGCGGCGCGGAACCAGATCGCCAGCGCCCGGCAGGCCCTGAGGGCCACCGAGGGCAATGTCATGCTGGCGGTGATCCAGGCCTATGCCGACGTCGTCCGCGACGCCGGCTCGCTGGTGGTCCGGGAGAAAAATCTCGAAGTGCTGAAGGGCCAGGTCACCGAGGCGAAGGTCCGCGTCCGCGACGGCGAACTGACCCTGACCGACGTCGCCCAGGCCGAGGCCCAGTTGGCCAACGACCGCGCCCTGCTGTCCACCGCCCAGGGCCAGCTGCAGATCAGCCGGGCGGAGTTCACCACGGCGGTGGGCGAAAATCCCGGCGAGCTCGCGCCCGGCCCGCCCCTGCCCGGGCTGCCCTCGGCGGCCGACGGGGCCTTCGACATCGCCGAAGCCCAGAGCCCGGAGCTGATGCAGGCGAAATTCACCGAGGCCGGTTCCCGCGACAAGGTGGCCGTGGCGCGGGCGGCCTGGCGGCCGACGGTCTCCCTGAACGTGGTGGCCGGCTACACCGGCCCGGTGGTTCCCTTCGGGGTCCGGGCGGTGGAGCGGGAAGTCACCGGCCAGGCGGTGATCACCCAGCCGCTGTTCACCAGCGGGCTGATCGGCTCGCAGGTGCGCCAGGCGCTGGACCAGAACACCAGCGACCGGATCGCGATCGAGACCAGCCGGCGGGTCATGGTCCAGAACGTCGCCAACGCCTGGAACCAGATCCTGGTCTCCCGCGCCAACGCCGTCTTCCAGCGCGACGACGTCCGCGCCGCCGGCTTCGCCTTCACCGGCATGAGGATCGAATACAAGGCCGGGCTGCGCGCCACCCTCGACGTCCTGATCTCCGAGGAGGCGCTGCGCGACGCCGAGCTGTCGCTGCTGGCCGCCGAGCACGACCAATATGTCGCCGAGGCCACCCTGCTGCGGGTGATCGGCCGGCTGGAGGCCCCCGACCTCGTGCCGGGGCTGCCGCAATACGACCCGGCGGAGAATCTGCGCCGGGTGGAGAATCGCGGCCAGGTTCCGTGGACGCCGCTGGTCGAGCGCATCGACGGGCTCGGCACGCCGGGGGCCGGGCAACAGGCGATCCCCGCGCCGCGTGGGATCGCCGAGAGGCCGGCGATGGCCCCGGCCGCGCCGGCCGCGCCGTCGGAGGCGATGATCACCGCCCTGCCGACCGCGCCCATCCCCGGCACGGCGAGCCCCGCGCCGCCGCCGGCGCGCTGAGGGATGCACACATCTCGCCGGCCAGACAGAACACCCTCTCCCCGCCAAGAGCGGGGGGAGGGTGATGTCACCGCCCCAGGGCCTTGACCAGGGCGGTCGCGATCTGGTGGATGTTGTAGGGTTTGCGGACCACGGGGGCGTCGAAGCCGGCCGGGGCCGGGCCGTTCTCGCCGTAGCCGGTGGCGAAGATGAACGGGACGCCGCGCGCGGCCAGGGCCTGGGCGACCGGCATGACCGACAGGCCGTTGAGGTTGGCGTCGAGGACGGCGACGTCGAAGTTCAGGGCCAGCATGCGCCTGGCCTCCTCGAGGTCGGCGGCGAGCCCGACGACGTGGGCGCCGGCTTCGGCCAGGCCCGCCTCCAGCTCCAGGGCGAGAAGGACGGAATCCTCGACGATGAGAATCCGCATCCCGGCGACATCGTTCGAGGACGCCGGATCGCCGACACTTTCGACGGTCCGGATCGGCGCGGGCGGGCGGGCGGTCCCGGCGGCTCCGGCGGCGGGGCAGGCGGCCAGGGCCGAGGCGTCGGCCACGAAGGTGGCGTGGACGCCCTCGGGAAGAAACTCGAGCCGCGCCGATCCGCCCAGCTCACGGCCGGTGACCTGTTCGATGAGGGTGAGCCCGAAACCCGATCTGGCCGGCGTGGCCACCGCCGGGCCGCCACGCTCGTTCCAGGAGAGCTCGAAACCGGCCCCCGCGCCCCGCCAGGAGACCTCGACCCGGCCCGCGTCGGACGACAGGGCGCCATATTTCAGGGCGTTGGTCGCCAGCTCGTGCAGGGCCAGGGTGAGGGCGTTGGTGGCGCGGGGAGAAAGCACGATCTCCGGCCCTTCCCAGCGGGCGCGGCCGAGGGCCAGACCGCCCAGTTCGGCGGCGGCGATGTGGCCGATGTCGGCCCCCCGCCAGCGGGTGGCGGTGAGCAGGGCGTGGGCCGCGGCCATGGCGTCCAGCCGCCCGGAAAAGGTCTTGAGGAAGGCGTCGAGCGACACCGTCTTGCGCGCCGACTGCGAGGCCAGGGACTTCACCGAGGCCAGTACGTTCTTCACCCGATGATCGAGCTCGGCGACCAGGGCGTCGCGCTCGTCCTCCCGGGCCTTGCGGTCGGAGATGTCGCGGACGACGCCGATGATCCGGCGCGGCGGGCCGTCGGGGTTGGGCACGGCGACCCCGGCGCTGTACATCCACTGCAGGCGCCCGTCGTCGGGCCGGATCATCCGGTAGCGCACCTCGAAGCGGCCGTTGGCGAGCAGCTCGCGGGTGACCGTCCGGTCGAGTTCCCGGGCGTCGTCGGGGTGCACATACCGGTAGGAAACCTTGCCCTTCTCGGCCGGCATCGAGCCGGCCGGAAGGCCGGTGATCTGGGCCATCAGCGGACTGACCAGGAATCGGTCGGCGGCCACGTCCCATTCGAATTCACCCAGGCCGGCGGCGTCGAGGGCGAGCTGGGCGCGGCCCTGTTCGATGGCCAGGCGCTCGGCGGGATCGATGGTGGACTTGCGCGCGTCCTCGAGCATGACGCCCAGGACCCTACAGGCCGCGGCGCGGCGAAGCGACCACGGGCCGCAAAAAACCGTGGCTGTTGACCTGAATGTTACGAGCCGGCTTTATGGAGCGGCGGAACCGCCCGGCGCAGGCCGCGTTGTCGGGACGGCCCGGTGCGGGTGTTCCCGCGTGGGGCGCCGCACCGATTTTGGAGATCCCCCCATGTCCGACGACTCCCTCAACCATGCCGGCGACGAGGCCAGACGGGCCAAGAAGTCGGCCAACAGCGCCGCCGATCACAGCCAGAAGGCGTTCAGCGAAGCGGTGAGCGCCGCCGAGCGCACGCTTTCCGACGCCGCCCGCACCGCCGAGCGGGTGCTGAGGGAGGGCGTCGAAACCCTCCGCTCGCAGACCCGGGCCTACACCGACAACGCCGGCCAGCATGTCGATGAAGCGCAACGTTATGTCCTGGCGCGGGTCAAGGAGCGTCCGATGACGGCCACCCTGACCGGGCTGGGCGTGGGCCTGCTCATCGGCCTGCTGCTCTCAAACCGCGGCAAGTGATCGCCAGGCGTCTCTTTCTGCTGCTGGCCGCGGCGACCGCCCTGGCGGCCTGTGCCGGGGTGTGCGTCATCGCCCTGGCCTTGGCCCTCGGCGCGTGGGTCGAGCCGATGGTGGGCGCGGCGGGCGCGGCGGCGATCGTGGCCGCGGCCGCGGCCCTGATCCTGGCGCTGGGCGCCCTGATCCTGGCGCTTGGCGCCCGCGCCCGGCGACGGAGGCTATCGCCGCCCGGGTCCAGCGGCCTGGTCGAGCGCGCCCTGGCGCTGATGCGCGACAAACCGGTGGTCGCCATCGTGGCCGCCGTCGGCGCCGGCCTGCTGGCCATCCGCAACCCCCGATACCTCGGCGCGGCCCTGCGCAGCTTCGCCGAAGGCCGCGAACTTCCCCGCCGGTAGGGGGGATGAACGGAGCGCGGGCTTCCAGCCCGCTCCTTTCGGCGAACTCACGGCAATGCCGGAAAAAAGAGCGGGCGGGATGCCCGCGCTCCGGTCGGCGGGGCCTTTCCGGTGCGCTATCGCGGCCGTCTCGGCAGGGACCAGGTGCGCCAGGGGTCGAAGTGGGAGCCGGTCCAGGCCTGGGCGGTGACCAGGATGCTTTCGGCGTCGGCCTCGATGAGATTGAAGCCCGCCGGGACGCCGCGCTCGCGGATCGAGAGGGTGCCGGCGCCGACGGCGTGGGCGTGGCCGTCGACATAGGGATAGGCCATGGCGAACGGCGCGTGAATGTGGCCGGTGAGAACCAGATCCGCCCCGCCCTCGCACAGGCGGCGGGCCGCCCTCTCGCCGCCGCGGACCCGGGCGGTCATCGGCCCGCCGATCATCTCGACCAGCGGATGGTGGCAGGCGACGACCCGCAAGTCGCCCGGCGCGTGATCGGCCAGGGCCACCACCGCCCGGTCGGCCTGACGGGCGCCGACGGCGCCTTTCGACCAGTTCCATCGCCATTGGGCGCCGCGCGCGGTGTTCATGGTCACCACCCGCAGGCCCTGGCCGGACCAGGCGGCTTCGCGGGCCGGCCCGAAGGCGCGTTCGTAGCGGGCGAAGGGGGCGGCCAGCCGCTCGAACAGCCCGAACCACGGCGTGTCGTGGTTGCCGGGAGTGACCAGGAGCGGCGCGGTCAGGCCCGCGGTCCAGGCGGCGGCGCGGCGAAATTCCTCCGCCGCGCCGAAGGCGGTGACGTCGCCGGTGACGACGATGAGATCGAGCGCCTGGCCGGCCAGCCAGTCGGCGGCGGCGGCGACCGCGGCGACGTTCTCGCCGCCGAAGTGGATGTCCGACAGATGGGCGAAGCGAACCCGCCCGGGCGCCCCCGGCGACGCGATCTCCTCCGCCACCCTCAGGGCTGGCCGGATCCGGCGCGATCCTTGAGGTTCTCGCCGGCGTTCTGGAGGGCATTGCCGGCCTTGTCGGCGGCGCCGCGGAGGGGAGCCTGGACCTTCGCGGCCGCCGCCGCGACGTTGCTGTCGACGACCTCGCCGCCCTTGGTGAATGAGCCGTTGCGCACCGCCAGATAGATGATCACGGCCCCGACCACGACCAGGATCAGGGCGATCAGGCCCAGAATCGGCGACCCGCGATGGCGGCGTCGCCCTTCCAGACGCCCGCGATCATAGGCGGCGTCGAGGTCGGCCTTGGTCGCGCGCGGGGAGGCATCGCCGTCACGATCGACGCGGGCGCGTTCATCGCGGCGGCCTTCGCGGTAGGCTTCGGCCCCGCCTGGCGCATCGACCCCGCGATCGGGTGGATCGGCGCGCCTGCTGAACCATGTTCTCATGGACATCGACTTCTTCCTCATGGTGGCGCTTTGCAAGAACGGCGCGCCGATCCGTCGGTTCCCCGGCGCTGCCGCTTTACGAGGTATCGCGCTCCCCGACTATGTTGTTCAATGGGGGCCGGCCGAAGCTTCGGGGAGCGTGAAATGAACATCACCGTGAAATGGCGGCGGGCCGCGCTTCTGGTGGCCATCGCCGGTCTCGCCGCCTGCGCGGGGGGGCGGCGAACCGGACCCCGCTACCAGGGTCCGATCGTCCAGGCGGTCTCCAACTGCGCCGACTTCACCGTGCCGATCTATTTCGAGCCGGGTTCGGCGGTGGTGACGCGTGAGGCTTCCCAACTCATCGCCGCCGCCCACGGCCACACCGACGGCTGCGATGTCACCGGGATCAATGTCACCGGCCTCGCCGACGCGCCCGGCTCGGCGGACGAGAATCTCGGCCTTTCCAAACGGCGCGCCCGGGCGGTGACGCGGGCCTTGTCCCGCCGCGGCTTCACCGGCCTGGAGTTCCACGAACACGCGGCGGGAGACGCCGGCGCCGAGACGCGCTCGGGCCAGGCCAGGCCCCTGCGCCGGCGCGCGGTGGTCGAATTCCACGTCGCGCCCAAGAGCGTCCGGCCACGGGGGTAGCCGATGGCCGACCCGGCCGGGTCGGGGTCGCAAGGAACGCCCGGTGGCGTGGCGGCGTTTCGATATCGAAGCCGACCCGCGGAGAGAGCGCCATGACCGGAACGCCCCGACCGCCCGATGTCGCCGCCACCCGCGCGCGACAGGGCGCTCGAAGCCCCCACATGATCTGGGTCCTGATCGTCTCGGTGGTGCTCGGCGCGGTGGTGGTGGTGGCCGCGTGGGCGTGGATGTCCGGGGGCCTGTCGCGGGCCGGAAAGCGCTCGGCCGCGACGCCCGCCGACGCCGCCGCCTTCCACACCCCGGCGCCGCCGAATCCGCCGCCCACGGGCGGCTGACAGCGGGCCGCCGCCGGTCCTTTTCAGGCGGCCTGTTTCGATTTCCGGGGATGGAAGAACAGGGCCTGGCCGATCGCCGCCTTGACCGTCTCCGGCTGGAACGGCTTGGTGATCAGGAACGTCGGCTCCGGCCGTTCTCCGGTGAGCAGGCGCTCGGGGAAGGCGGTGATGAAGATCACCGGCACGTCGAGGTGAGCGAGAATGTCCTTGACCGCGTCGATGCCGGAGGAACCGTCGGCGAGCTGGATGTCGGCCAGGACCAGGCCCGGGGTGGCGCGGCCCACGGCCTGGCTGGCCTCCTCGCGCGTGGCGGCGATGTTGGTGACGGTGTGGCCCAGCTCCTTGACCAGGGCCTCGATGTCGGCGGCGATCACCGGCTCGTCCTCGATGATCAGGACTTCGGTGG
This sequence comes from Caulobacteraceae bacterium, assembly GCA_035648435.1. Classification (GTDB taxonomy): domain Bacteria; phylum Pseudomonadota; class Alphaproteobacteria; order Caulobacterales; family Caulobacteraceae; genus Acaudatibacter. The sequence goes on along the minus strand of DASRLN010000063.1, from coordinate 8,458 downwards.
CCAGTTCCGCGTCGATCTCCCGCTGGGCGTCGGAGATCAGCAATTCCACCTCGGCGAAGTCACAGGCGAGAATCTGCGCGGCTTCGGAAGGCGTGAAGCCTTCAAGGGCGGTGAGCAGAAATGCCTGGCGGGAGCGCGGGGCGATGCGCATCAGGCGCTGATCGGGGCTGCCGGCGCCGGCGTGGCCCTCGGGACGAGGCTCCAGGCGGGCGCCGGAGGTGCACCAGATGGCGTGGAACACCTGATAGAGCGCGACCCTCGGCGAGAGCGAGGGGTCGAGCGCGCGTTCGCCAGCCGCCAAGACCTCCAGCGCCACGCGGACGTAGTGGTCGCCGGTGGTCTGGTCCCCGGTGAGAGCCCTCGCGTAGCGGCGGATGTAGGGCAGATGCGGCGCAAGCCTGGTCAGAAGACTCATGATCCCTCCCGTTAGACCAATAAGTGGGCAAACCCAAGGCGCGCGAAAATCCGCCTCCGGCGTCCGACGCACCGGCAACGCCGCCGGTCGCCCCAGGTTCCCGAAAAAGGCCTTCCGAAGGGCGCGCGGGGAGCTTTCGGAACCGTTCTCGCCGAAGCGCGTTGCGGCAGGCGAATCAAAGAGTGCAGGAAGGGGGCGCCCGGCGCCTTGCGCGTCGGCAGAGTGATGAGTGACCAGGCGACGATGAAACAGCCGATCAAGAGGCCGGCCGCGCTCGAGGAGGCGCGACTCCGCCAGCAGGCTATTGGCGTAAAGCTTCGGCTGATGTTCGACGAGGTCGTCAATGAGCCGGTCCCGGACGAATTCCTCGACATCCTGCGCCGGGCCGATGAGCGTCCGGCGGAGAGCGAGGAGTGAGCATCGACCGGGAAGCCGCGCGCGTCGCCGATCCCGCCCGAGACGCGGCGTTCAAGCGGGAAATGGTGGCCCTGATCCCGCACCTGCGGGCCTTCGCGCGAACCCTCACCGGCGATCCCACCGCCGCCGACGATCTGGCCCAGGACGCGATGATGAAGGCCTGGGACGCGCGGGCGAGCTTCGAGATGGGCACGAACATGAAGGCCTGGACCTTCATGATACTGCGCAACCAATTCTATTCCGAGAAGCGGCGTTCGTGGCGGCAGAGCCAGCTGGACCAGGAGGCCGCCGAGCGCACCCTGGTGGCCATCGACGATCCCGCCGCGCCGGTGGCGCTGGACGAACTTCGCCTGGGCCTGGGCATGCTGCCGTCGGAACAGCGCGAGGCCCTGGTGCTGGTCGGCGCCGGGGGGTTCGCCTACGAGGAGGCGGCCGATATCTGCGGCTGCGCGGTGGGCACGGTGAAAAGTCGCGTCAGCCGGGCGCGGCGCGCCCTGCAGTCCATCCTCGCACGCGGCGCCTATGACCGTGACGGCGCGGCGGCCGGCGAGGCGATGGGATCGATCCTGGCTCACGCGGAGCGCTTGAGCGGCGCACGGTGAACCGCCTCGTCCGAGCCGCGCGGCGTCGGGCGACGACCATCCGCGTGCGACTGGGGCTCGCCCTGGCGGTGGCCCTGCTGCCGATCCTGCTGCTCAGCGCCGTCCAGACCGCGCTCGGCTTTCGCCGACAGGCGCTCGACGACCGGGCCAACCTGGTCGCCGCCGCCGAGCGCAGCGCGGCCACCGCCAAGGCCAGGATCGGGGCCGCGGAGGTGCTGCTGCAGACCCTGGCGCCCGGCTCGACGGGCCTGGAATGCGCGCAACGTCTGGCCCAGATCAAGGACGAGATACCCGGCTACGCGAACCTCATCCGATTGAGTGAAAGCGGACGGGTGGCGTGCTCGGCGGCCACCGTCCCGGCCGATCCGGGCCGCCGCGAGCGTCCATGGTTCCGCACCCTGGCAGCCGGCGCGCCGATGACCGTGACCAGCGAACCGGGCGTCGCCTACGCCGCCGAGCCGGCGCTGATCGCCGGGGTGCGGGCGGAGACCGCGGCCGGCCAGTTCGAAGGCGTGCTGGCGGCGGTGATCACCCTGGCCAGCCTGCGCCCCGTCAAGGCGGATCGCTCGATTCCCGCGGGCGCCGAGGTGGCGATCACCGACGCCGAGGGCCGTTATCTGTCGACGACTTCGGCGGCGGCGTTTCCCGTCAGCCTCGCCGGGCGCCTGGCGGGATCGGCGCGCGAGGGACCGAGCCTGTGGCGCGAAAACGACCTAACCGGGGCGCTCCGGGTCTATTCCTCGGCGCCCCTGGTGGGCCAGGATGTCTATGTCCTGCTCTCGGCGCCCGCGCACGGGGTAGTGTTCTGGGCCCTGGTCAACCCGGTTTCGGCGGTGGCCCTGCCGATCCTGGCTTTCCTTCTGGCCCTGGCGGCGGTGTGGATCGTCGCCGAACGGGGGGTGGTGCGCTGGATCGCCTATCTCCAGCGCATCGCGGCGATCTATGGCCGGGGCCGATTCACCGTCCATCCCCTCAAGGCCGAGAGCGCCCCGCCGGAGATCCGTGATCTCGCCCACGCCCTTGACGCCATGGCCGAGACCATCGCCGCCCGGGACGCCGCGCTGAAGGACTCGCTGGTCCAGAAGGACGAACTGATGCGGGAAATCCACCATCGGGTGAAGAACAACCTGCAGGTGATCTCCTCTCTTCTCAACATGCAGCAGCGCGCGCTCACCGATCCGGCGGCGCGGGCGGCAATGTCCGACACCCGCCAGCGGATCACCGCGCTGGCGCTGGTCTATCGCGCCCTTTACCAGGGACCCGATCTGAAGCGGGTGGATCTCCACGACTTCCTGGATGAGCTGATCAGCCAATTGGTGATGTCGGAAACCGGCAAGGGCGGATTGATCCGCACCGAACTGGCCATCGACCCCCTGATCATCGATCCCGACCGGCTGGCCCCGCTGGCCCTGTTCGCGGTCGAGGCAATCACCAACGCCCGCAAGCATGGGCTGGGCGAGGCCGGCGGCGTCCTCAGGGTGGCGTTCACGGTTCACGGACCCATGGCGGAACTGGCGATCAGCGACACCGGCGCGGCCGGGACGGCGGCGCGGGTGGGAGAAGGCGTCGGGCGCACTCTGATGACCGCCTTCGCCCGGCAGCTTCGCGGCGAGGTCGCCTTCAGCGCCAATCCCGGCGGCGGCCTGACCGCCCGGCTGACCTTTCCGACCCCGGACGCACCGGAAACCGCCACGCTCGCTTGAGGGAACCTTGTTACCCTCCCGCGTGTTGGCTCGAACGACAGTTTCTGTCCGCAATCGAACCCCGGAGATCAACGCCCATGCGCAAGTTCATCGTTCTGGCCATCGTCGCCGCCAGCCTCGCCGCCGCGGCCTGCAACACCGTCGCCGGCGCCGGCAAGGATGTCTCCTCGGCCGGGCACGCGGTCACCGACACCGCCGACGACTCCAAGCCCTCCCACTAGCGGCGAGAGGGACCCGAGGCGTTTCGCGCCTCGGCCGGCCGATCATGCATCCGGGGGGCATCTTCCATGAGGCGGACCTGGGCCGCCTCGCCGATCTGGTCGCCGAGCGCGGCCTGGCGGTCATCGTCGCCGGGGCCGAGCCGCCGATAGTGGGTCATGCGCCCGTTCTGCTGAGCGGGGGGCGCCTTCGATTTCACCTGTCGCGCGACAACCGCGCCTGTCCGGCGATCGAGGCATCGCCGCGGGTCCTGGCGGTGATCACCGGGGCCGACGCCTACATCAGCCCCGACTGGTACGCCCTGGCCGACCAGGTGCCGACCTGGAACTATATGTCGGCGGAGATCGAAGGCCCCACCCGGATCATGGACGCGGGAGAGACCCGGCGCCTGCTGGACGATCTGGCGGCGCATTTCGAAGCCCGGCTCGCCCCCAAGCCGCCATGGACCCGGGCCAAGATGGACCCGGACCGGTTCGAGGCGATGCTCGGGGCCATCGTCGGCTATGAAATGACCATCGAGCGGTTCGAGGGTGTCGCCAAGCTTTCGCAAAACAAGCCGGAGAGCGAACGACGGCGCCTGGCGGCGGCCTTGACGGCGACGGGCGAGGCCGGGGCGAAGGCGGTTGCGAAACTGATGGCCAGGGACGCCCCCGCGACGTGAGGATCTTGACCACGATCCGCACCAACGCCACGAACGAGATCAAGTTCGTCGTCTGGTTCGCGCCGTTCGTGCGGTTCGCGTTGATCTCTTGCCTTCGCCCATCACGCAACTCGTGCTTTTTTGTCGCCCGATCGCCCCGGTGGCAAGGGAGGGCGTCGCTGGACACCAGGGGCGGCCTCGAATAGAAGCGCGCCCTTCGCTTGCCGAGGCTTGGGTCCTCGCGCGCCGTGAGTTCACATGCCCCGCCCTTCCGCCCATGGCCGCAAGCCGCGCGCCGGCCCCTCGCAGCGCCAGTTGCGCGCCGGCGAACTGGTGCGCCACGCCCTGATCGAGATCCTGCGCGAGGGCGATGTGAAAGACCACGCCCTGGCGGAGGTTTCGGTGACGCTCAGCGAGGTGAAGGTCAGTCCAGACCTCAAGCACGCGGTCTGCTTCGTCGAGCCGCTGGGGGGTCTCAACGCCGAGAGCGTGGTGGCGGGCCTGAATCGGGCCTCGCGGTTTCTGCGGGGGCGGCTGGGCCACGCAATCGACATGCGCTTCACGCCGAGCCTGAAGTTCGTTCACGACGAGAGCTTCGATACGGCCGACCACATCGGCCGACTTCTCGGCGATCCCCGCGTCCGCAAGGACATCGAAGCCGGCGACGAGGCCGGCGATTAGCATGCCCCGGCGCCGCAAGGGCGAGGCGGTGTCGGGCTGGGTGTGCCTGGACAAGCCGCTGGCGCTGGGCTCGACCCAGGCCGTGGGCCGGGTCCGGCGCGCCTTCAACGCCCAGAAGGCTGGCCACGCCGGCACCCTCGATCCGCTGGCCACCGGGATTCTGCCGATCGCGCTCGGCGAAGCAACCAAGACCGTGCCATTCCTCGTCGATGCCGACAAATCCTACCGCTTCACCATCGCCTGGGGGATCTCGACGGCGAGCCACGACCGGGAAGGGGCGGTCACCGGGACGTCGGCCGCGCGGCCGACCCCGGCGGCGGCAGCGGTCGCGCTGGCCGACTTCGTCGGCGACATCGAGCAGATTCCGCCCGCCTTCTCGGCCGTCCGCGTAAGCGGCCATCGGGCCTACGAGCTGGCGCGCGGCGGCGTCGCCCTGGACCTTGCGCCGCGCCGGGTCACGATCCACGAGGCGCGGGTGGTGGGCGCCGCGGACGCCGATCATCTCACCGTCGAGATCGATTGCGGCAAGGGAACCTACGTCCGCGCCCTTGCCCGCGACCTGGCGTCGGCGCTCGGCGCCCACGGTCACGTCAGCGCCTTGCGCCGCACCCGCGTGGGCGCCTTCACCGAGGCGCGGGCGATTGGGCTGGAAAACCTCGAAGTTTTGTGCGATAGGGGCGCGCCTCTGGAGGCCTTGCTTCCGGTCGAGACCGCCCTGGACGACATCCCGGAGCTGGCCGTGACCATCGAAGACGCCTTCAGGCTGACGCAGGGACGATCGATCGTTCTGCTCCCCCGGCAGGTCGAGACCTTGAGGGCGAGGCTTTCCGCCTCCCGCACCGTTTCGACCCGTCAGGGCGGCAGGATCGTGGCGCTCTGCGAGATGCGGGCGGGAAGGCTCAATCCCACCCGTGTCTTCAACCTCCCCTGAGCGGAAAGACCCCCCCGATGTCGATAGTCGCGACGCGCAAGACCGAACTGATCAAGACCCACGCCCGTTCCGAAGGCGACACCGGATCGGCCGAGGTGCAGGTGGCGATCCTCTCCGAACGGATCGCCAACCTCACCGAACACTTCAAGACCCACAAGAAGGACCACCACTCGCGCCGGGGCCTGCTCAACATGGTTTCGCAGCGCCGCTCGCTGCTCGATCACCTGAAGACCACCCACGAGGACCGTTATCAGGCGCTGATCGGGACGCTCGGCCTGCGGCGTTAGAAGCCCGCGCTCCATACCCCCGCTGGGAATTCGCCCATGGGGATTCCAGAAAGAAGACTGAAACCAAAATGTTCGACATTCGACGCAAATCCCTCGACTGGGCCGGCCGCAGGCTGACCCTGGAGACCGGCCGCATGGCCCGTCAGGCCGACGGCGCGGTGCTCGCCACCTACGGCGAAACCACGGTCCTGGCGGCGGTGGTCTTCGACAAGACCCCCAAGCCCGGCCTCGACTTCTTCCCGCTGACCGTCAACTACCAGGAAAAGACCTTCGCCGCCGGCAAGATCCCGGGCGGCTTCTTCAAGCGCGAGGGCCGTCCCTCGGAGAAGGAGACCCTGGTCTCCCGCCTGATCGACCGTCCGATCCGACCCCTGTTCGTCAAGGGTTTCAAGCACGAGACCCAGGTCATCATCACGGTCCTGTCGCATGACCTGGAGAACGACCCCGACGTCGTGGCCATGGTCGCGGCCTCCGCCGCCCTGACCCTTTCGGGGGTCCCGTTCATGGGTCCGATCGGGGCCGCGCGGGTCGGCTTCATCGGCGGCGAATACGTCCTCAATCCGACCCTTGAGCAGGTCAAGGATGCCGCCAACCGCCTCGATCTGGTGGTCGCCGGCACCGACGACGCGGTGATGATGGTCGAATCCGAAATCCAGGAACTGAACGAAGACGAGGTCCTGGGCGGCGTGATGTTCGCCCATCGCGGCTTCCAGCCGGTGATCCAGGCGATCATCGAACTGGCTGAACACTCGGCCAAGGAGCCGTTCGACTTCACGCCGGAAGATCAGGACGCGCTGCAGAGCCAGGTGGCGGGGCTGGTCGGCGGCGACCTCAAGGCGGCCTACGCGATCACCGCCAAGGGCGCCCGGCACGACGCGGTCATGGCCGCCAAGGCCCACGTCATCAAGACGCTCGGCCGATCCGACGAGAATCCAGCCGGTCTCGACGCGGCCAAGCTCGGCGGCGTCTTCAAGTCCTGCGAAGCCGACATCGTCCGCCGCGGCATCCTGGAAACCGGCAGGCGCATCGACGGCCGCTCGGTGAGCACCGTCCGGCCGATCGTCGCGGAAGTCTCGGTCCTGCCGCGCACCCATGGCTCGGCCCTGTTCACCCGGGGCGAAACCCAGGCCCTGGTGGTCGCCACCCTGGGGACCGGCGACGACGAGCAGTTCATCGACGCCCTGGAAGGCACCTACAAGGAGGCCTTCCTGCTGCACTACAACTTCCCGCCGTATTCGGTGGGCGAGACCGGTCGCATGAATGCCCCTGGCCGCCGGGAAATCGGCCACGGCAAGCTCGCCTGGCGCGCCATCCGGCCGATGCTGCCGGCCAAGGAGGACTTCCCCTACACCGTGCGCCTGGTCTCGGAGATCACTGAGTCCAACGGCTCCTCGTCGATGGCCTCGGTGTGCGGCGGCTCCCTCGCCCTGATGGACGCCGGCGTTCCCCTGAAGAAGCCGGTCAGCGGCATCGCCATGGGCCTGATCCTGGAAAAGGACGGCTTCGCCGTACTCTCCGACATCCTCGGCGACGAGGATCACCTGGGCGACATGGACTTCAAGGTCGCCGGCACCGCCGACGGCATCACCTCGCTGCAGATGGACATCAAGATCCCCGGCATCACCGAGGCGATCATGAAGCAGGCCCTGGCCCAGGCCAAGGATGGCCGTCTGCATATCCTCGGAGAAATGGCCAAGGCCATCGACGGCGCCAGGCCGGACGTCGGCGAGTACGCCCCCAAGATCGAAACCATCACCATCCCCACCGACAAGATCCGCGAAGTGATCGGCACCGGCGGCAAGGTAATCCGCGAGATCGTCGCCACCACCGGCGCCAAGGTCGATGTCAACGACGAGGGCATGGTCAAGGTTTCGGCCAGCGACGGGGCCAAGATCAAAGCCGCCATCGACTGGATCCGCTCGATCACTTCGGAGCCGGAAGTCGGTCAGATCTACGACGGCAAGGTAGTCAAGGTGGTCGATTTCGGCGCCTTCGTAAACTTCTTCGGGGCCAAGGACGGCCTGGTTCACGTCAGCCAGATCGCCAACCAGCGGGTCGAAAAGGTTTCCGACGTCCTGCATGAGGGCCAGATGGTGAAGGTCAAGCTCCTCGGCTTCGACGATCGGGGCAAGACGCGCCTTTCCATGAAGATCGTCGATCAGGCCACCGGCGAGGACCTGACCAAAAAGGAACCGGCGACAGCCGACGCGTAGAGCGGCGCGCGAAATTTTTCCTCCCTCTCCTTCATGGCTAGGGGATGCACACAACTGGCGGATGACGTGCGCGACGCCTTGCGCCCCCTCCACCACCCCGCTGCGCGGGGGAGGAAAGAGTCCATCCTCACCCGGATGGTTACGCGGGGGAGGTGGCGCGGCGCTCTTTCTCGCGCCGTGACGGAGGGGGCATTCCTCCCCTGCGCAGCGCTAGGCGATGCACACATCTCGGGGCTTTGCAAAATCGAGTTCCTCCACCGTAGGGGGAGGTGGCGCGGCGCTCTTGCTGGCGCCGTGACGGAGGGGGTTCTCCGCCACGCCGGCGTCGGAGTGGCGGAGAACCCCCTCCA
>DASRLN010000062.1:0-17189 GCA_035648435.1 Caulobacteraceae bacterium | reverse complement strand
GACTATGTGATCTACTTCCCCTTTGATCAGTACGTGATCACGCCCGAAGCTCAGAACGTGCTTCAGGACGCGGCCAAATATTCCGTCGATGGGCATGCCTCGCGGGAAGTAGTGATCGGCTACACCGACACCTCCGGTTCGGTGGCCTACAACATCCGTCTCTCGGAACGCCGCGCCAAGGCGACCGCCGATGGCATGGTTTCCCTCGGCGTCCCGGCGGCCAGCCTGGATGTCAGTTGGAAGGGTAAGTCCGACCCGGCGGTCCAGACCGGCGACGGGGTGAAGGAGCCTCTCAACCGTCGGGCCACCATCCACATCCAGTTCTGATCGGCTTCCACCCCGATCGGTCTCCATCCAGGGAGCCCGGCCCGAAAGGCCGGGCTCCCTTTATTTTGAGCCCCGCCGGAAAGGGGCGGCTCGGACCCGCGCATCACAGTCTCGTGATGGTCGCCTCCCACCCTCTATCAAGGCGTTGAAACCATTGGCGTCCCTTCGTGGGTAGCGCTGGTCGTCAACAGAAATGTGCGTTCGCGGCTCGGACGCCCGTTGACGCTCCGTCAACCATATGACCCCATATCGTGGGGTGAAGGGGCGCGCTCCCCACAATATATAGTCGCCAATAGGAATTCCCCGCCGTTCTCGGGCTAAAATAGGGATGGATGACGAAGGCCATGATGGGTAGTGAGGCGACCAAGGCGGCGTTCGAAGACGGCCCAGGGACCAGGGTAAGGCCGGCTGAAAGGCCGCGCCTGGCGCTGGTCCGCAAGGTGGAAATCGACCGCTCGCGCGATGCTCTCCTCACCGACTTCGGCAAAACCACGCTCGAGGACCGCTACCTGTTGCCGGGCGAATCCTATCAGGACATGTTCGCCCGCGTGGCGACCGCCTTCGCCGATGACGCCGATCATGCCCAACGGCTCTACGACTACATTTCCCAGCTGTGGTTCATGCCGGCGACGCCGATTCTTTCCAACGGCGGCGCCTCGCGCGGCCTGCCGATTTCCTGCTTTCTCAACTCGGTCGGCGATTCGCTCGAGAGCATCGTCGGAACGTGGAATCAGAACGTCTGGCTCGCCGCCAACGGCGGGGGCATCGGCACCTATTGGGGCGGCGTGCGCTCGATCGGCGAGAAGGTGAAGGGCTCGGGCCAGACCAGCGGCATCATTCCCTTCATCCGAGTGATGGACAGCCTGACCCTGGCGATCAGTCAGGGGTCCCTGCGGCGCGGGTCGGCCGCGGTCTACGTCGATATTCACCACCCCGAGATCGAGGAATTCCTTGAGATCCGCAAACCCTCCGGCGACTTCAACCGCAAATCGCTGAACCTCCACCATGGCGTCTCGATCACCGACGAGTTCATGGAAGCGGTGCGTGACGGGGTCAAATTCGCCCTGCGCTCGCCCAAGACGCACGAGGTCGTGCGCGAGGTGGATGCTCGCTTGCTGTGGCAGAAGGTGCTGGAACTCCGGCTTCAGACCGGCGAGCCCTATCTCATCTTCTCCGACACGGTGAACCGGGCCATGCCGCGCCACCAGCGCGAACTCGGACTGAGGGTTCGCCAATCCAATCTCTGTTCTGAAATCATGCTTCCGTCCGGGCTCGATCACCTGGGCGTCGAGCGGACCGCGGTCTGTTGCCTTTCCTCCGTGAACGCCGAGAAGTTCCTGGAATGGCGGGAGCACCCGACCTTCGTCGAAGACATCATGCGCTTCCTCGACAACGTGTTGCAGGACTTCATCGACCGCGCGCCGCCGGAGATGGCCCCCGCCGCCTATGCGGCGGATCGTGAACGCTCGGTGGGGCTTGGGCTGATGGGCTTCCACTCCTTCCTGCAGGGCCAGAACACGCCCTTCGAAAGCGCTCTGGCGAAATCATGGAACATGCGGATGTTCAAGCACCTTCGACGTGCCTGTGACGCCGCCAGCGCGACGCTGGCCGAAGAGCGCGGACCTTGTCCCGACGCGGCCGAACGCGGGGTCATGGAGCGCTTTTCGCACAAGCTCGCCATCGCCCCGACGGCGTCGATCTCGATCATCTGCGGTGGGACCAGCGCCGGGATCGAGCCGATCCCGGCCAATATCTACACCCACAAGACGCTGTCCGGATCCTTCGCGGTGCGCAATCCCTACCTCGAGCGGCTGCTCGAGGAGAAGGACGCGAACACGGCGGCGACCTGGGCGTCGATCCTCGAGAACGAGGGCTCGGTCCAGCACCTCGATTTTCTCACCGACGACGAGAAGAGCATCTATAAGACGGCGTTCGAGATCGATCAGCGTTGGATTATCGACCTGGCGGCCGACCGCACGCCGGAGATTTGCCAGTCGCAGTCGGTGAACGTGTTCCTGGCCGGCGACGTCGATAAATGGGACCTCCACATGCTGCATTGGCAAGCGTGGGAGCGTGGCATGAAGAGCCTCTACTACCTGCGCTCCAAGTCGGTGCAGCGGGCCGCGTTCGCCGGCGCCGACATGGCCACCGAAAGCGCCGCCCGGGCGGCCGAGGCGCGAACCGACTACGACGAGTGCCTCGCCTGTCAGTAGGCGCTCGCTCCACCCGGAAATAGGCTCAGAAGTCCTTCCTCCCCATTCGCGCAGCGCCCGCGCTCGGTGATCAGGCCGGTGACGAGGCGCGCGGGCGTGACGTCGAAGGCGAAATTGGCCGCCGCGCTGCCCGCCGGCGCGATCCGCACGGATCCCGCTGTTCCATCGGCCAGCGCGCCGCCGACATGGATCACCTCCGCGCCATCCCGCTCCTCGATGGGTATCTGGGCGATTCCATCGGTCAGGGTCCAATCGATGGTCGAGGAAGGCGCGGCGACATGAAACGGGACGCCGTTGTCGGCCGCGGCGAGCGCCTTGAGGTAGGTGCCGATCTTGTTGGCCACGTCTCCAGCGCGGGTAATTCGATCGGCGCCCACCAGGCAGAGATCGACCTGGCCGTGCTGCATGAGATGCCCGCCAGCGTTATCGACGATCAGAGTATGGGCGACACGCTGTTCTCCCAGTTCGAAGGCGGTCAGGGCCGCGCCCTGGTTGCGCGGCCTGGTTTCATCGACCCACACATGCACCGCAACGCCGCGTTCCTGGGCCACGTAGAGCGGCGCCAGGGCCGTCCCCCAGTCCACCGCCGCAAGCCAGCCGGCGTTGCAGTGGGTGAGGACATTTATCGGCTCCCCGCGCTTGCCGGCCGCGATCGTGGCGATCAGATCCGCCCCGTGTTCGCCGATGCGGCGGCAGGTCGCCACGTCTTCCTCCGCCATGAGGGCGGCTTCGAGGGCGGCCGCGTCCGCGCGATCGGGGGGTGAAAGGTCGGCGACCTTCGAGGCGACCCTGGCCAGGGCCCAGGCGAGGTTGACGGCCGTCGGCCGGCTGGCGGCCAGCCGAACCCTCGCATCGGCCAAGCCGGCGTCGGAATTGTCCTCGCGCAGGGCGAGCGCCAGCCCATGGGCGGCCGTCACTCCGATCAGCGGCGCGCCCCGGACCCACATCTCCGAGATGGCGCGAATGGCGTCATCGAGGGTCTGAAGGCGCCTGATTTCCACCGAATGCGGCAGACGGGTCTGATCGATTACCTCGACCGCGCCGTCCGGCGCCGGCCAGATGGTGCGCCAATGACGGCCATTGATGCGCATCAGGATCGCCCCTCCGTGACGGTCATGTTCTCATATCACGCGCCGTGTGGCGGCTGTATGTTGCCGCCGCCGATGATAGCCTGTTCGCTCGTGGCGAGTCGGCCGATTCGCCTCATCCCCAAGGCTCCGCACCGATGCTCCAGACGCCCCGCAAGCCCGGCCTGCTCACGCCCTCGTTCGCCTATAAGCCGTTCCGCTATCCGTGGGCCTATGACTTCTGGAAGCGTCAGCAGCAGGTCCACTGGATGCCCGAAGAGGTGCCGCTGGGCGAAGACTGCAAGGACTGGGCGGCGAACCTCAACGATCGCGAGCGCAACCTGCTGACCCAGATCTTCCGCTTCTTCACCCAGTCGGACGTGGAGGTGAACAACAACTACATGGAACGCTACGCCACCGTCTTCAAACCAACCGAGGTGAAGATGATGCTGGCCGCGTTCTCGAACATGGAAACCATCCACATCGCCGCCTATGCGCTGCTGCTGGAGACCATCGGTATGCCGGAGGCGGAGTTTTCCGCCTTTCTCGAACTGGAGGCCCTGAAGGCCAAGCACGACTACATGCAGCAGTTCGGCGTCGGCACGAATCCCGATATCGCCCGCACCCTGGCCATGTTCGGCGGCTTCACCGAGGGGCTTCAGCTCTTCGCCAGCTTCGCCATGCTGATGAACTTTCCGCGCTTCAACAAGATGAAGGGCATGGGCCAGATCGTCTCCTGGAGCGTTCGTGACGAGAGCCTGCACTGCGAGGGTATCGTCAAACTCTACCACGCGTTCAACGCCGAAACCGGCGTGGTGACGAAGGCGGTGGCGGACGACATCATCGATTGCTGCAAGACCGTGGTCGGTTTGGAGGACCGCTTCATCGACCTGGCGTTCGAGGCCGGCGAGGTGCAGGGCATGACACCGGAGGACATCAAGGGATACATCCGCTTCATCGCCGACTGGCGCCTGCGCCAACTGGGACTGCCGACAGTGTACCAGGCCAAGGAGAACCCCTTGCCGTGGCTGCAGAGCCTGTTGTCGGGCGTGGAACACGCCAACTTCTTCGAGGCGCGATCCACCGAATACTCCAAGGCCGCGACCCGCGGCGCCTGGCACGGGGGGGCGGGTGTCTGGTCTGAGTTCGACAGCATGATGGCCAAACGCAAGGACGTATCGACGGCGACGCACTGACGGCTCGGCGTGAACCACCGGCACATAGCGCTCGAAGGTGTCGATAATTTCCGCGACTTCGGCGACTATCCGACGCGAGGCGGAGGACGGCTGAAACGCGGGCGGCTGTTCCGGTCCGCCGCTCATGGCCGGGCGACGGACGCCGACCTGGCAGTCATCGCCGGCCTCGATCTCGCCGTCATCGTCGATCTGAGACGTCGCAATGAGCGATTGCGCGATCCGACCCGTCGTCACCTCGGTTTCGTCGGATCGGTGATCGAAAACGACACCGGTGAGGAAGCCGACGACACCTGGCGCGGGCATATCCAATCGTCCGATCTCAGCGTGGCGTCGTTCCGCGACTATACGCTCTCGTACTATCGGCAGGCGCCGTTCGAGCCGCGGCACCTCGACCTCTTCTCCCGATACTTCGTCGCCCTGGCGCACTCCGATGGTCCATTTCTGATCCATTGCGCCGCCGGCAAGGATCGCACCGGCCTGTTGGCCGCCCTCACCCACCACCTCGCCGGCGTGCATCCCGACGACATGACGGCGGACTATCTGCTCACCAACCATCCGGATTGGATGGAGCGTCGGTTACCGGTCGTCGCCAGGGTCATCGAGGACATCGCCGGCCGGGCGCCGAGCGAAGCGGCGATCCGAACCGCCATGGGCGTCGAGGCTGAATATCTGCGGGCGTCATTCGCCGCGATCGCCGATCGCCACGGCGGGACGGACGCCTATCTCGCCCAGGCGCTGGGCGTCGATCGCGAGCTACGCGAACGGCTGGTGGCCAAGTTGATCGACTAGCCGGCCCAGACGCCGCTAGTTGTAGGGGAAATGGGGGACTTCGACCCGGCGCTCATCCACGGGCGGACCCGGCGGCAGGCGCCATTCGCCGTGATAGGCGAAGGCCAGGGTCCGGCATAGGCGCGCGCCGCCGGATGGTCCGTCGGCGAGTACGAGGACGCGCATGTCGTGGTTGGCCTTCAGGCGATCGAAGGCCATCCAGGCGCGGCGGGCGCCGGGGCAGAGGGCGGAAATCATCGCCGCGCCCTCCTCTCGGGGCTGCACCTCATAGAGATCGCGTTCCGGGGCGGCGGCGCCGATCAGCGCGGTGAGGCCACCGCCGCCCAAGGCGCTCTGGTTGGCGCGCTTGAGGTCCGCCGTCGCCTCCCCCTCGGTGGCGCGAACCCGCAGCACCGTGGTCGAGAGAAGATGCTGATCGAACTCGAAGGTGAGCGCGCCGGCGACATGGCGGGTTTCGGCGTTGTCGGGATCGTAGGAAAAGAATCTTCGGGTCGCGGCAAAGGCCGGCGCTGCGGTCATTGAGACCGCCGCGACGACCAGGGATAGCGCCGCCAGTCGCCGCGCGACGGTCACCGGCGGCCCGGCTTCAGCATGGCTGCGTCGCCGTCGAAGCCGACCAGGCGCCATACCCCACCTTCGTCGGCGAAGGTGAGGAGGCAGGGTCCGTCGCGTCGCCGGGTCGCGCAGACGCGGCCGTCGGGCAGGGTCTTCAGCGCCGCCGACAGGGCGAAGACGTTCGGGATCGGGGTTTCTGGCCGATAGCCGTAGTATTCGGCCACGGCGCGGAAGACCTCGGGGCGGACCAGCACCTTCCCCGCCGCCCGCGAGACGGGTCCGGAGAGGATCACCCCCAACCCCCTCCAGGCGTCGGGGGCGTCGGCGCGGCGGGCGCGATCGACCAGACGCGTCTGGAGTTGCGCTTCCAGCGCCGGACGATCGACGCGGGCGTCGAAGGCTGGCTGGTCATCGTCGCGAATGGCGACGAGTAGCGCGTGGACGTCGCTCGCCGCGGAAATGCGCCGCGTGGTGACGCAATTTGCCGCCAGGGCGCCGGCGACGGCCAGAGAAATCAGCGATCGGAGGGGCCAGGTCATTCTCCTGGGCTTTTTTGATGGTTCTTGTGGCGCCCTCATGGCGCCGGCGAAGGGTCGGGCCGCCACCGCTTGGCGAACACCCGGTAGACCAGTACGGGCGCCAGAGCGATGATGGCCGACCAGGCGCCGAGCACCGGCTCGTTCCACACCGCCAGGGCGAGGAGGCTGGCCTGGATCAGGGCCGCGCCGATGGCGATCCACGGAAACAGCGGCATCCGCCAGGGCCGGGGCAGCTCAGGCTCGGCGATGCGCAGCCTGATCGCCGCCAGGCAGACGATGAGGATCGGCCCGATCGACCAGGGCAGATAGATATCGACGATGCCCTCGTAGGTTCCCCAGGCGGCGATGAGCATGGAGAGCACGGTCAGCAGGGCGACGCAGCGGCGGGGCGTGCCACCCGGGGCCACGGCCGCCAGGAAGGGTGGCAAGGCGCCGTCGGCGGCCATGCGGAAGGAGATCCGCGAGGCGGCCATAATCTGCAGATTGACGATGGCCGCCAGCGAGAAGAGGCCGATGGCGGTGATCACCGTATCGCCCACCGCCCCAAGCGAGACCTTGGCCGCGTCGCCCACCGCCAGCGCCGAGCCGGCGATGGCCGCCGGCGAGAGCACATGCAGGACCGCGGCGTTGACCAGCACATAGAGGATCGTCACCAGACCGATCCCCCAGAACGTCGCCCGCGCCACGTTGCGGTCCGGCCGTTCGACCTCTTCGGAGAAATAGATGGCGGCGTCCCAGCCGGCGTAGGTCTGATAGATCACCCTGATCGCCATGACGATCGCCCCGATCGTCCCGACCGCCGCCAGGCCATGGGCGGCGACCGCCGTCGGCGCGGCGCGCGGTGATACGAAGAGGACGACGACCAGCACCAGGAAGACACCGCCCTTGATGGCGCTGGCCACGCTCTGGGAGGCGCCGCTGACCCTGGTGCCGATCCAGTTGATCGCCGCGACGACGAGGATCAGGCCGCAGGCCAGGGCGCCGGTGGTGAGCCGCGGGGCGAAGCCCAGCCGATGGACATATTCGCCGAAGACCACGGCGATGAAGGCGTTCGACGCGGTGTACTGGAGCAAGCCCAGCCATCCGGTGAAGAACCCGATGGTCGGACCGAAGGCGCGCTCGGCGATCGGATAAGGGCCGCCAGCCATGGGAACCGACGACCCGGCCTCGACCAGCGGCATGGCCGCGAGCATGGCGACGCCCCCGCCCATCGCCCAGATCAGGAGGATGAGCGGCGGACTGGAGATGCCGAGGGCCACCACCCCGGGCGCGCGCATGATGCCCGACCCGATCACCCCGCCGACCACCACCGCCAAGCCGAAGACCAGGCCGAGGACGCGCAACAGCGAGGCGGGCGCGGGGCGCGGGTGATCTTCGGTCATCGATGTCCCCCGCGAGAGTCTCGTGCCATCCTCCGCGCAAGCCGCGTCCGGCGCAAGCCGCGCCCGTCACGCCGATCGAAGGACTACCCCATTGCTGAAAACCTACGGCTGGAGTGATGACCTCCAGCGCAACTTCGCCCCCCACGCCGCCGCCGGTCTGATCGCCGGCCGCGTCGTCCTCCAGCAGCGCGGCCTCTATGGCCTGGCCACCCTCGCCGGCGAGGCCCGCGCCGAGATCTCCGGCAAGCTCGCCCGCGACGCCGTGGCCGGGGGCTATCCGGCCGTCGGCGACTGGGTCGCCGCCAGTCCCGGCGGGGCCGGCGGCCTGGCGATCATCCATCACGTCCTGCCGCGCCGCACCGCCTTCACCCGCAAGGCGCCGGGGTCCCTGGGCGGCGTGCAGGTGGTCGCGGCCAATGTCGATGTCGCCTTCCTCACCGCCCCGCTGAGCGGGGAGATCAACCCGCGCCTCATGGAGCGCTACCTCGCCAGCGCCTGGCAGAGCGGCGCGGCGCCGGTGGTTTTGCTGACCAAGGCCGACCTCCGCGCCGAACTCGGCGAGGTCGTCGAACGGATCGGCGCCCTGGCGGCCGGGGCGCCGGTCCACGCCGTCTCGGCGCGCACCGGCCAGGGACTGGACGATCTCGCCGCCTATCTGACGGCGGGCCGCACGGCGGTGATGGTCGGCAGTTCCGGAGCCGGCAAATCGACCCTGCTCAACGCCCTGATCGGTTCGCGGCGCATGGCCACCGGCGCGGTGCGCGAGGACGACGGCCGCGGGCGCCACACCACCTCGCACCGCGAGCTGATCCTCCTGCCCGGTGGCGGGCTGCTGATCGATACCCCGGGGATGCGCGAACTGGGGCTGTGGGAAGCCGAGGAGGGCCTGGCCGCCGCCTTCGACGACATCGAGGAACTCGCCGCCAAGTGCCGGTTCCGCGATTGCGGCCACGGCGCCGAGCCCGGCTGCGCGGTGCGCGCGGCGCTGGAGGCCGGCGTCCTCGACGACCGGCGCTGGCAAAGTTACCGTAAGCTGCAACGCGAACTCGCCCACCTGGAAGCGCGGGAGGACCCCGCCCTCAAGGCCGCCCGCCGCCGCCAGTGGGTGGTGATCCACAAGGCCCAGAGGGCGCGGGGCAAGCTCGAGAGGCAGGAATAGGGGCCGCGTCGATGGCTTCCCTCCCCTTCATGGGAGGCGTCCAGCTGGCGGCCTTCCGCTCGTAGGCCCGGGCCATCCTGGCCGAGCGGCGGCCCAGCCGGCGGCGCGGCCGATGGCCCCGATCGTGTTGGCGCATTCGCCGCGCCGGCGCCACCAGGCGAAGCGCTCCTCGGCGTCGGTGGCGATCTCGCGCCAGTCCCTGGCGCGCCGGGCGAGGTCGGCGCCGTCGAAGGCGACGAGGCCGCCGCCGATCGTCTCGCGCGGCTCGGCCGGCGCCTCGTCGAGCGGCGGCGGGAAGGCGGCGGCGGCGGCTTGGACGTTCAACATCGGGCAGGTCTCCAACACCGGCCATTCGCCGGCGAGGAAGGCTCTATTCCGCTCCGCGAACCGCGGGGCCGGAGGCAAGATTGCGGGGCGCTATCCGGAACGGTCGGCGGAGCCCTGGCGGCGCGGACGGCGAGCGGATAGTCTCGCCTGGGCGAGACGGATGGGGGTCGGCATTGACGGATGGAACCGGGCAGGGGCGAGGTCGCGTTCTCATTCTCGTCGCCACCGGCCAGGGCCTGGCCAATCTCCCCCCGGTGTTCGAGTACGGCCGACCCGGCGACGTGATCCTGTGGCTGGAGAGCGCGCAGGCCAGTTCCAAGCCCTTCGCCGGCGGACCAGGCGCGGTCCTGCGGGCGCGCGGCTTCGACGATCAGCGACCCCTGCCGATCCCCGACGACCCCGAAGGCGTTGCGACCGTGCTCGGCTCGTGGCTCAACGAACACCGGCTATGGCCGGTGCTGGTCGGCAACGGCGGCAGCAAGCTCACCGGCCTTGGCCTGGCCGTCGCCCTGGCCAATCGCCCCCATGGGATCATCTACGGCGACGCCAGGCCCTGCCGGTTCTGGGTCAAGGAGGATCCGGCCAGCCCGTGGACGAGCCGGGCCTATGACCGGGCCGGCCCCGGTCTTCTGGAAATCCTCGCATGCACCGGCCACACGTTGCTGAAACCACGAAACGCCGTGCGCTTCTGGCCCGACGTGGTCGCCTGGCCCGAGGACTCCTATGGCGTCGACGCGGCCGTCACCGCCGCGGCCCACGATTGGTTTGCCCGTGACGGCGCCGCGGATCGGACCCTCGCGCCCCAGGGGCCGACATACCGTGACGCGGAAGCGCTGTCGCCGGAGGAGGCCGTCGCCTTCAGGGAAGCGGCGGCGCAGTTCGCGCGGGCCTTGGATCGGGATGTCGACGCCGATGTCGCCCCGGTCTTCAACGTGGCCGTCAAGACCGCTCGGCGGACCATCGACAGGGCCCGGGCCGACCGGCAGCCTGACGGTGGGATCGGCACGCGCCTCGAGATCGCCGCCGCCCGGCGCGTACGTCGATGGTTGGCGGATCGACCTGGCTTGCCGGTGACCGAAGCCTGGCACGGCGTCGAGATCGGCCGCCCCGCCGGGGCGACCTCCGCCGCCCAGCTCGACGTGACCCTGGTCCTCGCCAACGGCATCCTGCTCCACCTCGAATGCAAGAGCTACTCCTATCCCATCCGCGATCTCCAGGGCCGGCTGTTCTCCCTGCGGGCGGCCGGCTCCAACCCGGCGACGATGATCGTCTGCGCGCCGGTGCTCACCGGCTTCCAGGACCGCGCCTGGTTCCGAACGATCGAGACGTTCCGGACCAGAGTGCTGGAGGCCGGCCTGGAATTCATCGCCTTCACCCTGCCGGACCAGGCGTCCGATTGGACCGATTCGAGGGGACGGGCGGCGACATGCCCGAGCTTCGAGGCGGCGCTCGACGACCTGCTGGCGTCCTATCGGCCGTGAGCGCCGATGGCGCGACCGGCGGGGAGCCTATTTCGACGCCCGATGTCGACGGGCGAATCTCGGATGCAGAGATGTATAATACCAACGGCCTTAAACTCGGACTCCCCTGGACCGCTGGCGTCCTCGCCGGCGGCCGACGGAACGTCGGCAGTCCTTCGTCAATCCAGACGCGGCGTGCGTCCCGAGAATAGAACTCGGCCGGCTTGTGCCGGCGGCCGGCGAGACGCCGGCGGTCCAAACAGGTCGATCAGGGTAACGAAGACTCCTTCGTCTTCCTCTCTTCGCGACAGCGCCCATTGGACGAGTTGCGCGTCCGCCATCTTCTCGGCGTTCGCGAGAACGACATCATGGTGTTTCCTTCTCGGATCGACGGGTGGCGGCGATCATCACTTCCAGAAGAGACAGCACCCGCTTCTCCTGCTCGGGATCCTTGGCCATTTCGGCGACCATTTTCCGCGCGCGAGGGGGAACATATCTCCCTAGCAGCGGAACGACATTGCCTGGGTCTCGAGGTTTCCCGTCGTTCGCCTTTTCCTCTTCCACGTGACCCGCCCTTTCTTGTGTCTCAATGAGGTTCGCGGCCAGACCAGGCCGCGAGGCGCTGACGCCTGGGACTATCTCAAGGTGCTCCCGGCCTCAATGAAGCTCACGGGCGCACCGCGCCGCGAGAACCCGCAATGCGCAGGAGTACGGCAACAAGCTCCAATGTCTCAATGAAGCTCACGGGCGCACCGCGCCGCGAGTTTCCGATCCGTGCGTCGTCTGCCACAAGCCGGGCGCGTCTCAATGAAGCTCACGGGACCACCGCGCCGCGAGATATCCCGCTTGGCAACAGAAGGTCTGAGTAGTCGCAGTTTCAATGAAGCTCACGGGCGCACCGCGCCGCGAGTCGGCATCGTTTCAGCCGTGGCGTCCCCTTGGTAGTCTCAATGAAGCTCACGGGCGCACCGCGCCGCGAGCATCGAACACATGGTTCCGGATGAGCGCCAGCTCGGGGGTCTCAATGAAGCTCACGGGCGCACCGCGCCGCGAGGAGTTCCGCCGACGTCCAACAGCCCTGCGGCCGGTCTCAATGAAGCTCACGGGCGCACCGCGCCGCGAGTCCGACAGAAAAGCTCCTCGAAGTAATCAGCGCCGTCTCAATGAAGCTCACGGGCGCACCGCGCCGCGAGAACCCTTCGGGCGAACCACTGATCTACTCGGTGGTCTCAATGAAGCTCACGGGCGCACCGCGCCGCGAGCAGAAGAGACGCTGCGCTGGTTGAAGAAGAACGGGTCTCAATGAAGCTCACGGGCGCACCGCGCCGCGAGCACCGCAGATTAATTTTTGCTTAAGAAAGGCTGAAGTCTCAATGAAGCTCACGGGCGCACCGCGCCGCGAGGTCTGCACCTCGTCCCCCCATCAGACGGGCGTCGGTCTCAATGAAGCTCACGGGCGCACCGCGCCGCGAGACGATAACTGGAATGCCGGCAATCGAGCGTTCTCTCGTCTCAATGAAGCTCACGGGCGCACCGCGCCGCGAGTTGGGATGGGAAGGCGACCGTCTCTATCGTAAGCATGTCTCAATGAAGCTCACGGGCGCACCGCGCCGCGAGGTCCGAGGTAAAGAAGGTCACGGCGATCATGACGGCGGGTCTCAATGAAGCTCACGGGCGCACCGCGCCGCGAGCTGGGATTCCTGGCCATCGCGATCGGGTTCTGCTTGTCTCAATGAAGCTCACGGGCGCACCGCGCCGCGAGGCGACGATGGCCAACATCGCGCTCACCCAGATCTGGATGTCTCAATGAAGCTCACGGGCGCACCGCGCCGCGAGCCGAACTCAAGCGTCGTGGCCGCGAAGCGTATCGCGTCTCAATGAAGCTCACGGGCGCACCGCGCCGCGAGGGGCCGGCGTCGCTGCCGGTCGCTGTGGTGCTCGTCTCAATGAAGCTCACGGGCGCACCGCGCCGCGAGGTTCCTGCCCAAGCACTGATCCCATGTCTTCCCTGTCTCAATGAAGCTCACGGGCGCACCGCGCCGCGAGTAGGAGAACCAGATGAGCTACAAGAGCACCCGTCGGTCTCAATGAAGCTCACGGGCGCACCGCGCCGCGAGCAGATTCTCGTTGATGCCGGGGTGCTTATCCTCGGTGTCTCAATGAAGCTCACGGGCGCACCGCGCCGCGAGCGCCTCGATACATGCCGCCAACATCGCCTCCCCGCGTCTCAATGAAGCTCACGGGCGCACCGCGCCGCGAGCGTGCATCAAGCTCTACTACAACGTTCCGGCCGATGTCTCAATGAAGCTCACGGGCGCACCGCGCCGCGAGCGTGCATCAAGCTCTACTACAACGTTCCGGCCGATGTCTCAATGAAGCTCACGGGCGCACCGCGCCGCGAGCCGGACTCGCCCTCCTCTTCAAGGGGATCACGCGTCTCAATGAAGCTCACGGGCGCACCGCGCCGCGAGTCGCGGTCGCAGCTACGGCTATAGTCAACCTTTCTCGTCTCAATGAAGCTCACGGGCGCACCGCGCCGCGAGGATGAGACCGGGGAAGATCTCATGGGCTGCCTTCTGGTCTCAATGAAGCTCACGGGCGCACCGCGCCGCGAGAGCCGAACTTCGGATGAACCAGATCGCCGCCCGTCTCAATGAAGCTCACGGGCGCACCGCGCCGCGAGCTGTGCCATGAGGCAGGCCTGGAACAGGGCACTCGTGTCTCAATGAAGCTCACGGGCGCACCGCGCCGCGAGGAGGGTAGCCTGTTGCTCCAGCAATGTACGCACCTGTCTCAATGAAGCTCACGGGCGCACCGCGCCGCGAGCTGGTGGCATCGGCAATATCACCAGCGCTCAGAGTCTCAATGAAGCTCACGGGCGCACCGCGCCGCGAGCCAGGACAAGTGTTTCGCCTACCGCCACACTGGCCGTCTCAATGAAGCTCACGGGCGCACCGCGCCGCGAGGCACACCATGTTCGAACGTTTTGCGATGGCCAACCGTCTCAATGAAGCTCACGGGCGCACCGCGCCGCGAGCGGCCGCTACTCATATCGTCATCTTGGCTGGTGATGTCTCAATGAAGCTCACGGGCGCACCGCGCCGCGAGCATGAAATTCAGCAAACTTTCGATCGCCATCGGCGCGTCTCAATGAAGCTCACGGGCGCACCGCGCCGCGAGCGGGAAAAGGCTCGAGAACTACGATCGCCGGCTTCAAGGTCTCAATGAAGCTCACGGGCGCACCGCGCCGCGAGCCCGGAGCGGCGTCCTGACGCCCCCCAGCCCCCGCGTCTCAATGAAGCTCACGGGCGCACCGCGCCGCGAGCAGGATCTGAGAAGCCACGGGTACGTTCTCCAGATGTCTCAATGAAGCTCACGGGCGCACCGCGCCGCGAGCTTGATGGCGAACGTCGGCAACGGGCGAGTATCCGCGTCTCAATGAAGCTCACGGGCGCACCGCGCCGCGAGCTCGCGAACCTCGCGGTCTACCTCGGAACCCTCGAGGTCTCAATGAAGCTCACGGGCGCACCGCGCCGCGAGTTTGGACCATATCGGAACCCTCACCTATGTGCCGCTCGTCTCAATGAAGCTCACGGGCGCACCGCGCCGCGAGGCTTGAATCGGACCTCCAACATGATGTCTATCGGGTCTCAATGAAGCTCACGGGCGCACCGCGCCGCGAGTCCGGTCGCGCAGGGCCTTGAAAAACTTCGCCAAAAGCGCCGTCTTTTCCCGCCCTGGGGCGAGGACGACGCGCGGCTCCGGTTCGGAAGGTCCCGCGTTGCCGACAGAAGCGCGAAACGTGAGGCCGCGCAAGGGGTTGCCATCGACGTCCACCCTGACCTGGAAGCGGATCACAGGACCAGGGCTCCGGCCGTCTCGAAGCCGCGCCCGGCCATCGGCTCGATCATGATGCTGTCTGAGCCGGCGTCGATCATGCGGCCGAGGGCGACGCCGAGGCGCCGGGCGCCGGCGGGGGTCAGGCGGCAGACGAAAACCGACTTCTGCACCCTGGCCCCGCGGGCCACCAGATGGCGGGCGACGCGGGCGCGGCGGCGCGAGCTGGCGATGTCATAGGCCACGATGTAGGCGAGCTGGCGCATGGCTCTATCGCTTCGGCCCGAAGGCGGTGAAGGCTTCGCCCCGGCGAAGGGCGCGGGCGAGACCGAAGGCCTGGCCGGTGAGGGCGTCGAGGTAGGCGCCGCGGCGCCCCGATCCGCCGTCGGTCGCCCTTTGGGCGAGGCGGCGCTCGAAGATCTGGAGAGCTACGTGGCGGCCCCGGGCGCTCAGCCGGTGACCAGGCCCGCCTGGAGCGGGCGTCTCGAAATACTCGGGCGGGAACTCGCCGTTGTTGAAGGCGGCGATCAGGGCGGCGTCGACGATCAGCGGGCGCAGTGGCTCCATCAGATCGAGGGCCAGGGCGGCGCGGCCGGCCCGACGGGCGTGCAGGAAGCCGACCATGGGATCGAGGCCGGCGGCGACGGCGGCGGCGGCGCAGCGGCCGTGCAGCACGGCATAGAGATAGGAGAGCGCGGCGTTGGCGGCGTCGCCCGGCGGCCGGCGACTGCGGCCGGTGAAGGCCAGGTGTGGCCGCGCCGGCGAGATCATCCTCGGCCAGGCGGCGAAATAGGCCTCGGCGGCGGCGCCCTCGAAGCCCCGGAGCCGGTCGAGGCTCCGCGCGGCCGGCAGCTCGACCTCGAGGCGGGCGAGTCGGCGGACCGCCTCGTCGCGGGCCCCGAACCGGCGCGCCAGCAGCCGGCGGCTGCCCGCGATCTTGGCGGCCACGAGAGCGCGGGCGATGGCGAGCGTGCGGGTCGGATCGGCGGCGGCGGCGTACTGGGCTTCGCGCACGGCGCTCGGCTGGCCGGCGAGCCCAAGCGTCTGGCCGACCAGCCGGCCGTCGAAGCCGTGCCACAGCACCGGCCGGCCGCGCCGCATCAGGGCGATGAGCGCCGGGCTGGAGATGGTCGTGTTGCCGTGGGCCATTAGGCAGGCGACATCGTCCAGGCGGACGGTGGTCGGCTCGCCGCCGTCGATGGCGATGGAAAGACGGCCGTCCTGGAGCCGGACGGCGGCATGGTCGGCGGCGACGTGGACGGGGAAGGCCTCTTCGGGAACCGGCCAGGCGTCGAGATCGTCCACCTCCGGTCGGTCGGCGGGGACAGCCGGCGGCAGGTCGGCGCCCAAGAGGGCGGCGAGGCGGCGGCCGGCGGCGGCGAGGCTCAGGGGCATGGCCGGGGTCTCGCGGGCGGCGGGACGGCCGGGGCGCGGACGATGCGGCCCAGGAAGATGAAGGCTTCACCCGGCGCGCGGATGGTGGTCTTGGCCGGATTCAGCCGCAGTCCGCGCCTGGCCAGAGCGGCGACGGCGATCCCCCGCGCCGCGCGGGCCTCGCCGCGGGAGACCGCGGGGACCACGAAGTCGTCGGCGTAGCGGACGATCGGCGCTCCCCTCTGTCCGAAAGCGCGATCGAGAGGGTCGAGATAGAGATTGGCGAGGATGGGCGAGATCGGCGAACCCTGGGCCAGGCCCCGGCCCTTGCGGCCGAAGCCCGCGAGCCAGACGGGGATGACCTGCATCAGCCGGGGGTCGCGGCCGATGCGAGCGGCCAGATCGGCGAGGAGCACGTCGTGGCGGACCTCGCCGAAGAAGTCGCGGATGTCGGCGTCGAAGGTCCAGAGCCGGCCCTGGCCCTGCCAGCGGCGAAGCGCGGCGACGGCGTCATCGACGCTCCGGCAGGGACGATAGCCGAAGCTGCCCTCGGCGAAGCGAGGGTCAAGGCGACCGCAGAGGTGGGTGGCGACCGCGGTCTGCACGACTCGGTCGCGGACGTCGGGGATGGCCAGTTCGCGCGCCCCGCCGTCGGGCCTGGCGATGGTGACCCGGCGCAGGTCTCCCGGCCGATAGCCGCCGCACTCGAGTTCGGCGGCGAGGCGGTCGAGGTTGGCGCGGAGCCGGCGCTCGAAAACCTCGAGGCGCACCTTGTCGGCGCCGCAGGCCCCGCCGTTGGCCCGCACCCGCGTCCAGGCGGTGCGCAGCGCCGGCCGGTCGAAGGGGCCGGGCGTTCGGGCGGGGTCGGACGGCGAGGGATGGGCGCGGAGGAAGGGCATGCGGCCATCCATGGACCCGTAGCGGTCCGGGCGGCCGGAGAACAAGATTGCGGGGGTGTCGCGCC
>DASRLN010000061.1:0-7698 GCA_035648435.1 Caulobacteraceae bacterium | reverse complement strand
GAGCTGGCGCGGCAGCTGGTGGCCGAGGGCTGCAACGTGGCGATGTGCGATGTCTCCTCCAGGGCCATGGAGGCGACGCGGGCCTTGTGCGAGGCCGAGGCGCCGCAGGGAACGAAGGTCTCGACCCACCTGGCCGATGTTTCCGACGAAGCGGCGGTGTTGCGCTTCCGCGACGAGGCGGCCAACGCCCAGGACACCGACAAGATCCACCTGCTGTTCAACAACGCCGGCATCGGCGGCGGCGGCAGCGTGGTGGCCGGCGACCGCGCCGAGTGGGACAAGACCTTCGGGGTCTGTTGGGGCGGGGTCTATTTCAACACCCGCGCCTTTCTGCCGATGCTGATCAGAGCGCACGAGGGCCACATCGTCAACACCAGCAGCGTCAACGGCTTCTGGGCCTCGATCGGGGCCGGTATTCCGCATACCGCCTATTCAGCCGCCAAGTTCGCGGTCAAGGGTTTCACCGAGGCCCTGATCACCGATCTGGCGGTCAACGCCCCACACGTGAAGTGCTCGGTGGTCATGCCCGGCCACATCGGCACCGAGATCGTGGCCAATTCCCGCAAGGTCCTGGCCGGCGTCGATGAGGACGAGTTGTCGCCCGTGGAGATCGAACGGGCCAGGGCGCGGATGACCGCCTTCGGGATCGACGCCGCGAGCCTCTCCGACTCCGAGATCGAGGCCCTGGTGGCCGACCAGGCCCGCCGCTTCCGCGACAACGCGCCGATGAGCGCGGCGGCGGCGGCGGCGGCGATCCTCGACGGGGTCAAGGCCGACAGATGGCGGATCCTGGTCGGCGACGACGCCCATGCCCTCGACCGCATCGTCCGCCGCGCTCCGCAGGACGCCTACGACGTCGACTTCCTGCCACGCCACGCCAAGGAGGTGGGTTGGAATCTGACCGGTTGAGCGATGTGCAACGACTATGGCGTCGATCTGCCGTTCAGCCTCTATGTCGAGGCGTTCAGCGAGATTCGCCTGCCGCTGAAATTCCCCGTGGCGGCCCCGAACCTGGAGCCGCGGGACGAGATCTGGCCCACCGAGCGGGCGCCGATCATCCGCGCGGTGGAAGGCGGCGTGGCCCTCGAGCAGCTTCGCTGGGGCTGGAAGGCGGCCCGGCCGAAGGGTCCGCCGATCATCAATCTGCGTGGCGAGGGGCGATCGTTCCACGCCGGCCGGTGCCTGATCCCGGCCACTCACTTCTATGAGTTCACCGGCGCCGGCAGCCCCAAGAGACGCTGGAAGTTCACCCGGACGGGCGAGGACTGGTTCTGCCTGGCCGGGGTGATCGGCCGGGGCGAGGACGCCGGCGCGGAGGTTCCCGCCTTCACCATGCTCACCTGCGAGCCCGGACCGGACGTCGCCCCGATTCACAACCGGCAGGTGGTGGTGCTGGAGCGCGCCGACTGGGCGCGCTGGCTGGATCCCGTGGTTCCGGCGGCGGAGATGATCAGGCCCTCGCCAATCGGGACGCTCACCGTGGTCGAGTCTCCGAGGGGCCGTCCGACCGGGTGACTTGCGCGATATCGACGGCTAGGTTGCCGGTCTCGGAGGAGCCCTTGGCTGACGTATCGGACGCCTTCGCCGCGGATGTGACCGCGATCCAGGGTATCGCGGCGGTTCCGACGATTCTGGATGTGGTCTGCCGGGCCACCGGAATGGGCTTCGCCGCCGTGGCCCGGGTGACCGACGATCGGTGGATCGCGTGCGGGGTCAAGGACAACATCGAATTTGGCCTCCAGCCGGGAGGCGAACTTGAGCTCAAGACGACCATCTGCAACGAGATCCGCGGGCACGGCCAGGCGGTGGTCATCGACCACGTCGCTTCCGACGCCACCTGGCGCGGCCATGCGACGCCGGCGAAGTACGGGTTTCAGAGCTACATCTCGATGCCGATCGTGATGGCAGACGGCCGCTTCTTCGGCACCCTCTGCGCCATCGACCCCAGGCCGGCGCGCGTCGATACGCCCGAGATCATCGGCATGTTCAGGCTGTTCGCCGAACTGATCGCCTTCCATCTGGACGCCCACGAGCGCCTCGCGGCCAGCGCCGCGAGCCTCACCGATGCGCGCCGCACGGCGCAGCTGCGCGAACAGTTCATCGCCGTCCTCGGCCATGACCTGCGCAACCCCCTGGCCTCGATCGACGCCGGCGCGACTTTGCTGCGCAAGACTCCGCTCGATGATCGGGCGGTCTCCATCGTGACCATGATCCAGGGTAGCGTCGGGCGCATGGCGGGGCTGATCGACAACGTCCTCGATTTCGCCCGCGGTCGCCTGGGCGGCGGCCTGGCGGTTCGGCGCGAACCGTCGAAGCTGGCCTCGGCCCTGATGCAGGTGGTCGATGAACTGCGCGCCGCCCATCCGGCCGCGACGATCACGGCCAACTTCGACATCGGCCGGCCGGTGGACTGCGACGTCGCTCGCCTCTCGCAGCTGCTTTCGAACCTCGTCGCCAACGCCCTCACTCACGGCGCCGAGGACATGCCGATCCGGATCGCCGCGGGGATGCTCGGGACCACGTTCGAGCTTTCGGTGGCCAACGGCGGCGAACCGATCCCGCCAGCGACCCTGGCGCGGCTGTTCGAACCCTTCGAGCGCGGCGCCGCGCGGGCCGGCCGGGAGGGCCTGGGCCTCGGCCTCTACATCGCCGCCGAAATCGCCCGCGCCCACGGCGGGGTGCTGGAGGTGAACTCTTCGGCCGAGGAGACGCGCTTCACGTTCCGGATGCCGGCCGAGTGATGGCGACGGTGGAAGCCCGGTTTCGGACGCAGATCACCAAACTCCCGGAAATAGCCGGAAACGGACCCTGGCGGCGTATTCCCGGTAGCCGGGCAGGCCGTCCAGCAGCACGGTCTCCTCGCCCAACGCCCGCATCGCCATCAGCGGGATGAACAGGGCCATCCACGCCAGGCCCCACAGCGATCCCAGGAGCAGCGGCGCGCCGACGAAGAGGAAGATGGCGGCGGCGTACATCGGATGGCGGACGAGCGCATAGGGGCCGGTGGAGATCACCGTCTGGCCACGCTCGGCTTGGACCCGGACGGTGCTGGCGGCGAAGGTGTTGGCGGCGAGGACGGCGGTCCAGGCGGCGAAGGCCGCGACGATCAGCATCGCGCCCAGCCCCTGCGCCCAGAGCGGGTCGCGCGACCAGCTGAACCGCCGCGCGTCGAGACCCATGAACACCAGCCACGCCGCGAAACTCAGGCCCATGACGCCCATCACCACCTGGTCGCGCCGTCGCTGGCCGCCGCCGACGGGGGACTTCATCCGCTCGGCGAGAAGCGCCGGATCGGTCCTCATCAACCACCAACCGGTCGCCAGACCGCAGATATCGAAGAGGAACAGGAACACCCACGCCTGAGGCCACGCCAGCGTCCCGGCCGGCGCGAACAGCAACAGGGCGAGCAAGAGGTTGAAGGCGAGAGACTGGGTGATCTGCCTGCGCATCGAACCGCCTATCGCGAGGCCCGCGTTGGCCGGCTCACGGCGTCTCGGCGTGGCTCCCGCGCTCGTCGCGGAAGGCGGCGGCGCGGGCGATGAAGTCGCCGCGGGAGTTCTCGCGAGGATATGGCGCATCCGGGATCGGAACCCCGAGGAAGGCGCACAGGGGACCCCAGCCGTCCCCGGCCTGGTAGATCAGCAGCCGTTCGGGTGGGATGTCGCGCTTCACCGCCTCGGTATGGTGGCGAAAGTGGTCGGTCATGAAGGCGCGGTCATTCAGGTGATCGCGGATGTCGCCGGCGAAACTCTGGAAGAAGGCCGACAGCGGCCCCTCGCTGGTCACCAGCGAATTGGGCGCGAAGATGGTCGCCTGAGTGGAGTCGAACCACTGATCGGGATCGCGCACCGAGTGCAGCACCTTGGCGTCCGGATAGAAGGCGGCCAGTTCCCGCCAATAGCGGGCGCCGGGATAGTCGACCATCGACCGATAGCCGCCGAAGATCGCCTCCCAGTCGGGCCGCCCCGCCCCGGCCTCGATCCACAGGGCCGTGCTCTCGGGATGGCCGAACACCTCGACCATGTGATGGCACGGTCCGAACCCCAGCATGTTCAGGGCCGTCTGCAGCGACTTCGTCCCCGTGCGGCCCAGTCCCGAGCCGACGACCTCGAGCGCCATGAGATTTCCCTCTTTGTCCTCGGCCCGACGCTAGTCCGCCCGCCCGCTCCCGACAACCGCTGGGGGCCACCGCTTTGCGCCTCCTGCCCCGCGAAGGAGCGCGGGGCGGAACTAGAGTCTTTTTTGCCCCGCCCACCGGTTCGGCGGAGGGCCGGCCCGGAGTCAGCCACCGTGCCGCGTCGCCGCGTTCCTCGCCTGACGCAGCGCGGTCCAGGCGGGGGCGTATTTCAGCGCCGCGTCGTATTTGCCGCGCGCCTGTTTCCAGCGGCCTTCCCGCGCCAGGGCGTCGCCCCAGGCCTTCAGCGGGTCCGCCCAGTGAGGCCCTCGGACATTGGCGGCGGCGAACTTGGTCTGCGCCCCCGCGAGATCGCCGTGACGGGCCAGGGCCACGCCCCACGAATAGTAGCCGGCCGGCAGATCCGGGGCGATGGCGACAGCGGAGGCGTAGGCGGCCCGGGCGGCGGCCCAGTCGCCGCGATGATCCAGGATATCGCCATGGAAGCGGTAGCAATCGACGAAGTGGCCGCCGGCCTTCAGCGCCGCGTCGGCCTTGTCGGGGTGGCCCGCCATCTCCTCGGCGGGCGCGATCCAGCAGTTGTAGCCGCCATAGTTGCTCGACACGACCGGATTGGTGAAGGAAACGCCGAACGCCTCCATCTCGGCAGTGGCGTTTTTCGCATCGCCGGCTTCGGCCGCCAGGCGTCCGCGCACGAAATGAGTCATGGCGGCGACCGTCGGATCGTTGGGATCGGCCTGCGTCGTCTCCAGCCGCCATAAGGCATCGACCGGATCGTGCAACCGGGCGTCGATGTCGGCGATCGCCGGGCCATTGGACGTCGTGCCCGTGCCGATGCCGGCGTGCGCTTCGGCGTCGGCGATCGTCTCCGCGCGCCAGGCGAGCAGGTTCCAGGTGATCAGATCCCAATTCTGATAATTGTTCTCGGGCGATCGACCGGGGCGGCCGCCGGCGGCCTTGCGCATCGCTTCCCCGCTTCGCCAGGCGCCCTCCTCGTCCTGAAGGTTGAGTTGTGAGTTCATGATATTGCCTCGCGCCACCCAAAAGTCCGGCTTGACCTTCACCGCTTCGCTGTAGAGCGTCAGACCTTCCCGCGCCGAGCCGCCGACGGCCGTCAGCCCGTTGGCCCATGAATTGAGAATGAGAGCGCGGTCGTCGCCGCTCACGGTCGAGAACCTCGCCTTGGCGAAGGCGACCGCCTCGGCATATCGGCCCTGCGCATAGAGGTAGGTGGCGTAGAGGCTCGGCTGCGATTGGCCGTAGATGTATTCGGCGCCCTGCGTCGTCAGCTTGGCGAGGTCGCCGGCCCCGCCGACGAAGGTCTTGGGCAGAACGCCGTCGCCGCGCACGGACAGGGCCAATCCGCCGGTTTCGGTCTCGACCAGGTCGCCGTCGATGTGGATGTCGTGGCCGAAGCGCGCCTTCAGAAGCCGATCGACATCTTCGATGGAGACGCCGGCTTCCGGCACCGCGACCCTGATGTCGCTGGTCCAGGCGTTCGAAAGGTTCCGCTTGATGGTGTTGCTGCGCGTGGCGGCCTGAAGGCGGGTCAAGGCGTCCAGGACGCCGCCGGCGATCACCTTGCCGGTGAGCCCGCGCGCGGCGAGGGCCGGCGGGGCGTCGAACGACTGCACGATCACCGCCCTCGAGTTGAAGGCGTCGTGGATCATCACGCCCAGGCCCAGGCCGATGGCGATCAGGATCAGCGCGGTGAACACCTGCATGCCGATGCGGATGCGTTGGCCGATGCGCCGCAGATTGCCTTCCAGCGACTGGCTGCGCAGGTGCGACATCCGCAAGGGATGTTCGGCCGCCGTGTGCTCGATCTGCACGTCCAGCAGCCGGCTTTGCCGATCCAGAAAGTCCGCCGCCTTGCGCGCCACGAGAGGGTCGCCGCGCGCCGCATCCAAGGCCATGCCCGCCGCCAGTCCCTGGCCGTCCGCCTCGGCGCCGCGCTCGACGGGGTCGCGGGCTTGCTCCTCCTCGCCGCCGACCAGCCCTCCCAGTACGCCCTCGGCCATGGCCACGCCCCCGCAACTCTACATCGGCAAGGTTATTCCGTTTCGACGCCCGCCTTGCAACCGGGGGGTTGGAATCGGGTCCGAGGGCGGACTGGAAAGCCGCGCTCCGTTTTGTCGCGAGCTCGTATGCGTCGGGGACGGATCGAGGACGTTGTTCAACCAACCCAACGGCGCCACTCTCCCGTCCATGGCCGATTCCGCCCGCGCGCCCGATGCCTGAGTTCTACGAGTTCTTCGCCGGCGGCGGCATGGCGCGGGCCGGTCTCGGCGCCGGCTGGACCTGCCGGTTCGCCAACGACTTCGACGCCAGGAAGGCCCTGACCTATCAGGCCAACTGGGGGACCGGCGGCGAACTCGCCATCGGCGACATCCGCGGTCTGACGACCGCGGACCTGCCCGGCCACGCGGACCTGGCCTGGGGCTCGTTCCCCTGCCAGGACCTGTCGCTGGCCGGCGTCGGAGCGGGCCTCAAGGGCGCGCGTTCGGGAACCTTCCATCCCTTCTGGGACCTGATGCGCGGCCTCATCGCCGAGGGCCGCGCGCCCGGGATCATCGCCCTGGAGAACGTCTGCGGGACCTTGACCTCGCACGCCGGCCGCGATTTCCAGGTCGTCTGCCAAACCTTCGCCGACGCCGGCTATCGCCTCGGCGTCCTGGTCATCGACGCGGCCCTCTTTCTTCCGCAGTCCCGACCGCGCCTCATCATGATCGGCGTGCACGCTGGCGTCGCCATTGACCCGTCGCTGGTCTCCCCCGGGCCGATCGCGCCGTTCCACACCGCCGGTCTGCGCCGCGCCGTGCAGGGCCTGCCGGCCGCCTTGCGCGCGAAGGTGCTCTGGTGGCGCCTCCCCGCCCCTCCCCCGCGCGGTCGCGCCCTCGCCGACCTGATCGAGGAGCATCCGGGCAGCGTCGCCTGGCACACGGCGGCCCAGACGGGGCGGCTCCTGGCCCTGATGTCGCCGGTCAACCTCGCCAAGCTCAAGTCGGCACGGCGCGCCGGCCGGCGCATGGTCGGCGGAATCTATCGCCGAACACGGACGGACGAGAACGGCGCCAAGGTGCAGCGCGCCGAAGTCAGGTTCGACGACGTCTCCGGCTGCCTGCGCACTCCCGCCGGCGGCTCCAGCCGCCAGACGATCGTGGTCGTGCACGGCCAGACCGTCCGCACCCGCCTGATCTCCGCGCGCGAAACCGCCCGGCTGATGGGCCTTACCGATGACTACAAGCTGCCGACAAACTACAACGAAGCCTATCACCTGACCGGCGACGGCGTCGCGGTGGACGTGGTGCGGCATCTGGCGGGGCACCTGCTGGAGCCGTTACTCGCCGTAGAATCGGGCGTGCGGGAGGCGGCGTGAGCGATGCGCGTCCGCACAAGCGGCGGAACGGGCAACCTTCCTCCATCGCGGTAGGGACGCTCATTACTGAGCGCCCCCCGCACAGAACCGGACGGGCCCGATTAAGGCATCCGGCTCCCACCTTGGATTTCTGACGGCGAAGCGCCTGTCTGGCCAGGGATGAAGGATGCGTGGCGAGGGCAAC
>DASRLN010000060.1:0-3669 GCA_035648435.1 Caulobacteraceae bacterium | reverse complement strand
ATCACCGACCGGTCGGGCCGGACCCTTTCGGGCCAGACGGTGGAGGCGTTCTGGAATTCGGTGCGCCACGCCAAGCCCTTCGCCATCGGGCTGAACTGCGCCCTCGGCGCCGAACTGATGCGCCCCCACATCGCCGAGCTTTCGCGAGTGGCCGACACCCTGGTCTCGGCCTATCCCAACGCCGGCCTGCCCAACGCCTTCGGCGACTACGACGAAGAGCCGCACGAGACCGCCCGCCACCTCGAGGAGTGGGCCAGGAGCGGCCTGGTCAACATCGTCGGCGGCTGCTGCGGCACCACCCCCGAACACGTCCGCCAGGTCGCCGACGCGGTCGCCGGGGTCGCCCCGCGGCCGATCCCGGAGCGGGCGCCGGCCATGCGCCTGGCCGGCCTCGAGGCGTTCGAGCTGGCGTGAGCGTTCGGCGGTAACGAAGGTCATGGGCTGGAGTTCGACATTCGGGGCGCGGCCTTGCGCCCCCTCCACCGCTTCGCGGTCCCCCTCCCCCGCTGCGCGGGTGAGGATAGATGACATCCTATCCTCACCCGCCTTCTCGCGGGGGAGGTGGCGCGGCGCCCTCTCGCGCCGTGACGGAGGGGGCGCAAGGCCGCGTCCACGGACCCTCCGGTGAGGCCGCTGTTCGTCAATATCGGCGAGCGGACCAACGTCACCGGGTCGGCGCGGTTTCGCCGGCTGGTAGGGGACGGGGACTATGCGGCCGCATTGGCGGTGGCGCGGGACCAGGTGGCGGCGGGGGCGCAGGTTCTCGACGTCAACATGGACGAGGGCCTCTTAGATTCGGTCCACGCCATGCGCACCTTCCTCAACCTGATCG
The DNA here is from genome assembly GCA_035648435.1 of Caulobacteraceae bacterium. Classification (GTDB taxonomy): domain Bacteria; phylum Pseudomonadota; class Alphaproteobacteria; order Caulobacterales; family Caulobacteraceae; genus Acaudatibacter. Next base: position 2,837 of record DASRLN010000060.1, on the reverse strand, counting down.
CCGCCGAGCCGGACATCGCCCGCGTGCCGGTGATGATCGATTCGTCGAAATGGGAGGTGATCGAGGCGGGCCTGAAGTGCGTCCAGGGCAAGGCGATCGTCAATTCGATCAGCCTCAAGGAGGGCGAGGCGAAGTTCCTGGAGCAGGCGACCAAGTGCCTGCGCTACGGCGCCGCGGTGGTGGTCATGGCCTTCGACGAGCAGGGCCAGGCCGATACGCGCTCGCGCAAGGTGGCGATCTGCGAGCGGGCCTACCGGCTTCTCACCGAGAGGATCGGCTTCCCCCCCGAGGACATCATCTTCGATCCCAACATCTTCGCGGTCGCCACCGGCATCGAGGAACACGAGAACTATGCCGTCGATTTCGTCGAGGCGACGGCCGCGATCAAGCAGCAGCTGCCCCATGCGCGGGTCTCCGGCGGGGTCTCGAACATCTCGTTCAGCTTCCGAGGCAACGAGCCGGTGCGCCGGGCGATGCACGCGGTGTTCCTCTATCACGCCATCGCCGCGGGCATGGACATGGGCATCGTCAACGCCGGCGACCTGCCGGTCTATGATGAGATCGAGCCGGAGCTGCGCGAGGCGGTGGAGGATGTGATCCTCAACCGCAAGCCGGGCGGGGCGGCCACCGAACGGCTCGTCGAGCTGGCCCCGAAATACAAGGGCGGCAAGGCGGTGGAGCGCCTGGTCGATCTCGCCTGGCGCCAGGCCCCGGTGGCGGCGCGCCTGAGCCACGGCCTGGTCCACGGGATCACCGACTATATCGAGGCCGACACCGAGGAAGCGCGCCTGGCCGCCTCCCGGCCCCTCGACGTCATCGAAGGCCCCCTGATGGACGGCATGAACGTCGTCGGCGATCTCTTCGGGGCGGGCAAGATGTTCCTGCCCCAGGTGGTCAAGTCGGCGCGGGTGATGAAGCAGGCGGTGGCCTGGCTGCTGCCGTTCATGGAGGCCGAACTGGACGGCAAGCCGCGCCAGATGGCCGGGAAAATCCTGATGGCGACGGTCAAGGGCGACGTCCACGACATCGGCAAGAACATCGTCGGCGTGGTCCTGCAGTGCAACAACTACGAGGTCATCGATCTCGGCGTCATGGTTCCGGCCGACCGCATCCTCGACGAGGCGCAGCGCCTCAGCGTCGATATGGTCGGCCTCTCGGGCCTGATCACCCCGTCGCTGGAGGAGATGGCCTTCGTCGCCTCCGAGATGGAACGGCGGGGATTCTCCATCCCCCTGCTGATCGGCGGGGCGACCACCAGCCGGACCCACACGGCGGTGAAGATCGAGCCCAACTACCGCCGCGCCTCGACCACCTATGTCCTCGACGCCAGCCGGGCGGTGGGCGTGGTCTCGTCCCTGCTCTCGAAGTCCGACAGGCAACGTTTCGAGACCCAGACGCGCGGGGAATACGCCCGGGTCCGCGAACAGTTCGCCCGCGGCCAGGAAGCCAAGATCAGGACGCCGCTGACCGCCGCCCGCGCCAACCGCTTCGCCATCGACTGGCAGGACTACGCCGCGCCGACGCCTTCCTTCCTGGGGACGCGGGCGTTCGACGCCTGGGATCTGGGCGATCTGACGCGCTACATCGACTGGTCGCCGTTCTTCTCGGCCTGGGAGCTGGTCGGCCGGTTCCCGGCCATCCTCGACGACGAGGTGGTCGGCGAGGTGGCGCGTGGACTCTACAAGGATGCGACGGCGATGCTGGAGCGCATCGTCGGCGAGGGCTGGTACCAGGCCCGCGGCGTCGTCGGCCTGTGGCCGGCCAACGCCGACGGCGACGACATCATCGTCTGGACCGACGAGGCCCGCGCCGCCGAGCGCGCCCGCCTGCACACCCTGCGCCAGCAGATGGCCAAGGCCGAGGGACGGGCCAACGCCGCCCTGGCCGACTTCGTGGCCCCAATGGGCGTCTCCGGCGGGGCGGATTATGTCGGGGGGTTCGCGGTCACCGCCGGTCACGGCGAGCACGCCGTCTCGGCCAGGTTCAAGGCCGCCGGCGACGACTATTCGGCGATCATCGCCTCGGCCCTCGCCGACCGCCTGGCCGAAGCCTTCGCCGAAGCCCTGCACCGAAAAGTGCGAACCGAGCTGTGGGGCTACGCGCCGGACAAGGGGTTCGACTTGGAGGCCCTGCTGGCCGAACGCTATCGCGGCATCCGCCCGGCCCCCGGCTACCCGGCCCAGCCCGACCATACCGAGAAGAAGACCTTGTTCGAACTGCTGGACGCCGGCGCCGCGACCGGCATCGCGCTGACCGAAAGCTACGCCATGACCCCGCCGGCCTCGGTTTGCGGCCTCTACTTCGCCCATCCGAAGGCGCACTATTTCGGGGTCGGCAAGATCGAGCGCGACCAGGTCGAGGACTACGCCCGCCGCAAGGGCTGGGACGCGCGCACCGCCGAGCGCTGGCTCTCCCCGATCCTCAACTACGACCCGGGACCAAGAAAGAGGGACGGATGATTTTTTTCCGGAGCGCGGGCTTCCAGCCCGCCCTTGCAAGCGCCGAAAAGAGCGGCCTGGAAGCCCGCGCTCCGAAAAGAACCATGAGGGGGAACCGTCGATGATCGAGGCTGGCTGTCACTGCGGGGCGGTGCGGGTGCGCAAGCTCGACGGCGCGAGTTCCTGGAGCGCCGAGTTCAGCGAGGAGGGGTGAAAGTCCGCAGACGCTCGCGCGGCGCCCTTCTCCCCTTGCGGGAGAAGGTGTCGGCGAAGCCGACGGATGAGGGGTCGCGCCGGCGGTAGGTGATTTGCCTGTCCCAAGGCCGGCCGGAATGGTCGGTGCGCCCCCTCATCCGACCCGCTCTCGCGCGCCACCTTCTCCCGCGAGGGGAGAAGGAT
>DASRLN010000059.1:0-7775 GCA_035648435.1 Caulobacteraceae bacterium | reverse complement strand
TCTCCGACGCCGGCACTGCGGAGCACCCCCTCCGTCACGGCGCGAGAAAGAGCGCCGCGCCACCTCCCCCTACGGTGGAGGAGCTTTGCTCCGTGGCTTTCGAGATGTGTGCATCCCCTCGTTGAACAATGGGGGAGAGGGTGATCGTGTGCGCGATGGGTGAATCCGGCGTCTTGGCGTCGGGAATTGGCCTCGCGACCTCGCGCGCCGGGCTCGCGGCGCTCGCCCGGGCCGATGAGCGACGGCGGTTCGAGCGGAGTTTCGCGGGTTCGCCCATCTCACCCCTCCCTCGCCTTGGGCCGCAGCGCTCCGCGCACCAGGACGTAGAACAGCGGGGCCAGGAAGATCGCCAGGACGGTGGCCGAGAGCATGCCGCCGATGACGCCGGTGCCGATGTCGTTCTGGCTGCCGGCTCCCGCGCCGGTGGCGACGGCCAGGGGGAACACCCCGGCGATGAAAGCCAGGGAGGTCATCAGGATCGGGCGCAGGCGCAGGCGTCCGGCCTCCATGGCCGCTTCCCGGGGCGTGGCCCCGCGCTTCTCCGCCTCGTCGGCGAACTGGACGATCAGGATGGCGTTCTTGGCCGAAAGGCCGATGGTGGTCAGCATGCCGACTTGGAAATAGATGTCGTTGTAGAAGCCGCGCAAGGTGGCGGCCAGCAGGGCCCCGACCACGCCCAGGGGGATCACCAGCATCACCGCGAAGGGGATCGACCAGCTCTCGTAGAGCGCCGCCAGGCACAGGAAGATGACCAGGATGGAGAGGCCGTAGAGCGCCGGCGCCTGGCCCCCCGACTGGCGTTCCTGGAGGGAAAGTCCGGTCCAGTCGAAGCCGATGCCGGCCGGCAGCCGGGCCGCCAGGCGGGCGATCTCGGCCATCGCCGCCCCGGTGCTCTTGCCGGGGGCCGGATTGCCCTGGATCTCCATGGCGGCGATGCCGTCATAGCGCTCCAACTGGGCCGGACCCACCGTCCAGCGCCACGAGGCGAAGGCGGAGAACGGCGCCATCGTGCCGGCGGCGGTGCGCACGAACCAGCGGCCGATGTCCTCCGGGCTGGTGCGGAACGGCGCGTCGGCCTGGATATAGACCTGCTTCACCCGCCCGCGGTCGATGAAGTTGTTGATGAACGAGCCGCCCCAGGCGGAACTCAAGGTGTCGTTGATGTCGGCTTGGCTAAGACCCAGGGCGCCGGCGCGGGCCTGATCGACATCGACGTGGAGCTGGGGCGTGTCGTCCAGGCCGTTGGCCCGAACCCCGGCCAGGATGGGGTCCTTGGCGGCCATGGCCAGGAGCTCGTCGCGCGCCGCGCCCAGCGCCTTGTGCCCGAGGCCGGCCCGGTCCTCCAGCTCGAGGTCGAAGCCCGAGGAGTTGCCCAGCGACTGGACCGCCGGCGGCACCAGGACGAAGACCGAGCCGTCGCGGATCTTGGAGAACGCCGCCGTCGCCCGCTGGGCGATGGCCGGGGCGCGGTTGGCGGCGCCCGGCCGGTCCTTCCAGTTTCTCAGGTGGACGAAGGCCAGTCCCTGGTTCTGTCCGGTGCCGGCGAAACTGAAGCCGGTGACCACGAAGACGGTGTCGATATTCCGCTTCTCCCGGGTCAGATAATAGGTTTCGATCTGCTTGGCGACCGCGACGGTCCGATCCTGGACCGCCCCGGTGGGCAGACTGTAGATGGTGAACATCGTCCCCTGGTCTTCGGCCGGCAGAAAGCCGCCCGGCAGCAGGAAGAACATCCCCGCCATCGCCGCCACCACCACGCCATAGGCGGCGAAGCCCGCCGCCGGCCGGCCGATCAGCCCGCGCACGCCCCAATTGTAGCGCGTCCTGGTCGCGTTGAAGGCGCGGTTGAACCGCCCGAAGAACCCGCCGCCGGGACCCTCGGCCTTGGGCGCGCGATGCGCCCTGGGGGCCGGCTTGAGCAATGTCGCGCACAGGGCCGGCGTCAGCACCAGGGCGACCAGCACCGAGAGCACCATGGCCGAGACGATGGTCACCGAGAACTGCCGGTAGATCACCCCGGTCGAACCGGGAAAGAAGGCCATCGGCAGGAACACCGCCGACAGCACCAGGGCGATGCCGACCAGGGCGCCGGTGATCTCGCCCATCGACCTGATGGTCGCGTCCTTGGGCGAGAGGCCTTCCTCGCTCATGATCCGCTCGACGTTCTCGACCACCACGATGGCGTCATCGACCAACAGGCCGATGGCCAGGACCATGGCGAACATGGTCAGGGTGTTGATCGAATAGCCGACGGCGGCGAGCACGCCGAAAGTCCCCAGCAGCACCACCGGCACCGCCAGGGCCGGAATCAGGGTCACGCGCCAGTTCTGCAGGAACAGGAACATCACCGCGATGACCAGGACGATGGCCTCGATCAGGGTGATGACCACCTGCCGGATCGAGAGCTTGATGAACGTCGTGGTGTCGACCGGAAAGGCGAGCTTGACGCCGGGCGGGAAACTGGCGGCCAGTTCAATGGCCCGCTTCTTCACCGCATTGGCGGTGGTCAGGGCGTTCGCCCCCGGCGTCAGGGTGATGCCCATGCCGCTGGCCGGCCGGCCATTCAGGCGGCTGACCACCCCGTAGCCGTTGGCCCCCAGTTCGACCCGGGCGACGTCCGAGAGCCGGACCAGGGAACCGTCCGGCTGGCTCTTGAGAACGATGTCGCGGAACTCTTCGACCGTGTGCAGCCGCGACTGGGCGGTGATGGTGGCGTTGATCGCCTGCCCGGCGACGGCGGGCTGGCCGCCGATCTGCCCGGCCGAAACCTCCACGTTCTGGGCCAGGATGGCGTTGCGCACGTCAGACGGCATCAGCTTGAAGTTGTCGAGCCGATACGGGTCGAGCCAGATGCGCATGGCGTACTGGCCGCCGAACACATTGACCGTGCCCACGCCGTTGACCCGCGACAGGGGATCCACCAGGCGACTGTTGACGTAGTCGGCGATGTCGGTGTCGCTGTAGCGTCCGGTGGTGTCGAAGAGCGCCACGATCATCAGGAAGCTGGCCCCGGACTTGCCGACGAACAGGCCCTGCTGCTGCACTTCGGCGGGCAGCAGCGGCGTCGCCTGGGCCAGTTTGTTCTGCACCTGGACCTGGGCGATGTCCGGGTTGGTCCCGGGCGCGAAGGTCGCGTTGATGTTCACCGAACCGTCCGAGCCGCTGGTGGACGAGAAATAGTCGAGATGGTCGATGCCCTTGAGCTGCTGCTCGATCACCTGGGTGACCGAGGACTCGGCCGTGGCCGCGTCGGCGCCCGGATAGTTGGCCCCGATGAACACCCTGGGCGGGGCGATGGTGGGGTATTGCGCGATCGGCAGGGCGAGCAGCGACAGCGTCCCGGCCAGCATGATGACGATGGCGATGACCATCGCGAAGATCGGCCGTTCGATGAAGAACCGGGACATCGCGGCTTATCGGGTCAGGGCCAGGTGCGCCGCCACGGCGCGCACCGGAGCGCCGGGCTTGACGTTCTGCATCCCCTCGACGATCAGCCGGTCGCCGGGCGCGAGCCCGCTCTTGATCAGGAACTGATTGCCCACCGCCCCGTCGGTCTGCACCTGGCGCGGTTGGGCCCGGCCCCGGGCATCGACCACCATCGCCGTGGGCATGCCCTTGTCGTCCCGGGCGATGCCCTGCTGCGGGGCGAGCAGGCCGGCCGGCGCGGTTCCCTGCGCGATCTTCGCGCGGACGTACATGCCGGGCAGCAAGAGGCCGCCCGGATTGGGGAACACCGCCCGCAGGGTCACCGCGCCGGTGGTCTGATCGACGGTGACGTCGGTGAACTGGAGCCTGCCTTCGAGGGGATAGTCCGAACCGTCATCCAGTTCCAGGCGCACGGCCACGCTCGCCGCGCCGCCGCTGGTGAGCCGCCCGGCGGCCAGCGCCCGGCGCAGCTTCACCACCTCGCTGGCCGACTGGTTCACATCGACATAGATCGGATCCAGTCTCTGGATGGTGGTCAGGGCGGCGGTCTGGCCGGGTGTGGCCAGGGCGCCCTTGGTGAACGCCGATCGTCCAACCCGCCCGGAGATCGGCGCGGTGACCCGGGTGTAGTCGAGATTGATCCGCGCCGCCTGGACCGCCGCGCGCTGCTGCTGGACGCTGGCCGCCGCCTGCTTGTAGGCCGCCTCGGCGTCGTCATAATCCTGCTTGCTGACCGCGCTGATCTTGACCAGGTCGCCATAGCGCTCGGCCTTGGCCTTAGTGGTGGCGACGTTGGCGACGGCGCTGGCGAGCTGGCCCTCGGCCTGGCCCAGCGCCGCCCGATAGGGGGCCGGATCGATCTGGTAGAGCACCTGGCCGGCGCGGACGTCGGCGCCCTCGGTGAACGGGCGAGCGATGATGATCCCGCCGACCTGGGGGCGGACATCGGCGAGCTCAAAGGGGCTGGTGCGGCCGGGAAGCTCGGTGACCAGATCCACCCGCCCGGCCGCCAGGGTCACCACCCCGACTTCCGGAGGTCCGCGATTGGGCGGCCCCCCCGGCGCCTTCGGCGCGCAGGCCGCCAGGCCGACGATAGCGGCGGCCATCGTGGCGCGGACGCCGATCGGGAAATTTCGCTGAAAGGCCAAGACCACTCATCTGAACTGGACGGGCGCTCGCGCCTTTTTCCCGCCGAGTAGACCGGCGCGGGAAGAAGGAAGTCAAGCGATCGACGCCCGCGCCAACATTAGCCTTTCGTCACCTTTGGGGGAGCCCCGGTTCGCGCTGGCGGCGTCCGCGTCCCGGCTGTGAACGACCACGTGGGCGCCGAAAATCATGACCTCGGCCTTCCCGCCAGCGTTCAACCCGGGCGCAGGACGGCGCCGAGCACCAGGATCAGGCCCACGATCGAAACCAGAAAGGCGAGGGTCCTCAGCACCGGAACGCCGGCGGCGTAGAGCGGCAGATAGACGATCCGTCCGCCGAGGAAGAGTTCCGCTCCCAGTCGCGTCATGGCGTTCTCGCGCCCGGCGGCGTGGGCGATGAGCACGGCGGCGGCGAACAGCGGCAGGGTCTCGAACAGATTGTTCTGCGCGCGCCGAAGCCTGCCTCCCAGCACCGAGGCTGGCGGCGCCGGAGCGTCGCGCGCGCCGATGTTGTATTTCAGGCCGAAATCCTTGTTGAGGACGGCGGCGGCCAGAAAAATCTGCACCAGGGCCAGGACCAGCGTCCAGCCAAGGAGGGTCAACTCGAGGCTCATCGGACGGTTCTCCATTCACCGGCGCGACGGCGCGCGCCTTCTTATGCCACGCGGGGCGCGGTCAGTCTAAGCGGACTTCCGAGGGTCCGGAGCCTTGCCTAAGCAAGCTTGCGCAGGTTGCCCAGCGCGGGGACGCCCCCTCCGTCACGGCGCGAGAAAGAGCGCCGCGCCACCTCCCCCTCTTCCCCCGGCTCAAGGCCGGGGTCGAATGGGAGGATAGAAGGCAGTCGAACCTGCTCTATCCTCCCACGCCCTCTTGCGGGGGAGGGGGACCACCTCGCCGAAGGACGACGTGGTGGAGGGGGCGCAAAGCCGCCCGCTCAGTCCATCCGTTGGGGACCCAGCGAATCCCTGCCTGGGATCACATTCCCGACGACGCCGCCCCGAACGCCGTCAGGAAGATCTCCGCCGCCTCCGCGCAGTGGGCGCGGACCCGCGCCGATCCGAGGTCATCGACCACACCCCACATCCGCTTGGTCAGGATGTCGGAGAGGATCAGGTCGCGCAGCCAGCGGCCGGCCTGCATGGCGTCGCCGTCGCGAATCTGTCCGGCGTCCATGGCGGCGCGCAGGTAGTTCGCCATTCGCTCCTCGTTCTTGCGCGGGCCGGTCTCGTAGAACACCTTGCCCAGTTCCGGAAAACGGCCCGCCTCGGCGACCACCAGTCGGTGGATGGCCATGGTGTCGTCGCGCAAAAGGAACTTCAGCAGGCCCTCGCCAAGCTCGATCAGCGCGTCGCGGATGTCGGCGCCGACCGGCGGCAGTCGGGCGTAGACGCCGTAGGCCAGATCGCCGCAGGTGTCGGTCATGAAGGCGGCGAACAGTTCCTCCTTGGACCGGAAGTAGTTGTAGAGGGTCCCCTTCGAGCCGCCCAGGCGGCCGGCGATTTCCGACATCGAGGTGGCGGCGAACCCCTGGACGAGGAACAGCTCCCTGGCCACGTCGAGGATGGCGCGGCGTCGCGCTTCGGTGCGGGGGGAGGGGGTTTCGGTCTCGGCCAGTGTCATGAAAATGACCATACGGTACGGTTTATGTCTTGACAAGACTTCGGGCCTTGAGCCAGGCTCGCAAAATGAACGAACCGTACGGTCACTTCTGGAAGCGGGCCTTGGCCGTGGGCGCCGCGGCCCTCGCCGTCGCGGCCTGCGCCACCGTGCCCCGGATGGGTCCGCGCTCGGAGGTCAAGCCGGCCTCCTCCTACGCCGCCGACCGGAGCCTCGCCGCTCCCGCCGCCGACTGGCCCGCCGATCGCTGGTGGGAGGCATACGGCGACACCCAGCTCTCGGCGCTGATCGACGAGGCCCTGAGAGGCTCGCCGACCCTCGCCCAGGCCCGCGCCCGCCTCGCCGCCGCCGACGCCCAGGCCCGCCAGGCCCGCGCCGCCACGGCGCCGTCGCTGACCTTCAACGGCCAGGCCGACGAGACCGAGCTCAGCCGCGAGCAGGGCTTTCCGCCAATCATCCAGAACTACCTGCCCAAGGGCTACCAGAGCTACGGCCGGATTGCCCTGGACGCCTCCTACGACCTCGACCTGTTCGGCAGGAACCGCGCGGCCCTGGCCGCGGCGGTGTCGCAGACGCAGGCCGTCCGGGCCGATCTCGCCCAGTCGCGGCTCACTCTCGCCACCGCCGTCGCCCAGGCCTACGGCGACCTGGCCAGACTCGGGGCCGAGCGCGTGGCGGCGGCGGCGACGGTGACCAACCGCGCCGAGACCAGCCGCCTCGTCGTCGCGCGCCTGCGCAACGGCCTGGACACCCGCGCCGAACTGAAACAGGCCGAGGCCGCCACCCCCGCGTCCCAGGCCGACGTCGAAGCCCTCGACGAGCAGATCCTCATCGCCCGCCACCGCATCTCCGCTCTGCTGGGCGAGGGCCCCGACCGCGGCCTCGACATCGCCATGCCGACGGCCGGTTCGGTCAAGGCCTTCGGCCTGCCGGCGGATCTGACCGTGAACCTCGTCGGCCGGCGGCCGGACATCGTCGCCGCGCGGCTGCGGGCCGAGGCGGCGGCCAAACAGATCGACGCCGCCAGGGCCGCCTTCTATCCCAACATCACCATCAACGCCTTCGTCGGTCAGCAGGCCCTCTATATCAGCCAGCTGTTCAACCCCGCCGCCGCCGTGGGCCAGTTCGGCCCGGCGGTGAGCCTGCCGATCTTCGACGGCGGTCGCCTGCGCGGCGCCTGGCGCGGCGCCCGGGCCAACTACGACGCCGCGGTCGGGGCCTATGACCAGACCCTCGCCGAGGCCCTCCAGGACGTCGCCGATTCCGCCGTCAGCGTCCAGTCGGCCGCCCGCCAGCTCGCCGAGCGCCGCCAGGCCCTGGAGGCCGGCGAGGCCGCCTACGCCGTGGCCAGGCTCCGCTTTCAGGGCCAACTCACATCCTACGTCGCCGTCCTCAGCGCCGAGGACGCGGTGATCGGCGAGCGCCGAGCCCTGGCCGACGCCCAGGCGCGCGGCTTCACCCTCGACATCGCCCTCGTCCGCGCCCTCGGCGGCGGCTTCGCCGACACCCCGAAATCCTGAAGGCTTCGATCGCAAGACCATGGACGCTCGCACCCCACCCGCCGAAGCCGCCGCCACTGGGGCGGCT
>DASRLN010000058.1:0-21460 GCA_035648435.1 Caulobacteraceae bacterium | reverse complement strand
CAGCCCCACCCTGCCGACGCTTCGCGTCGTCTGTCCCTCCCCATGAAGGGGAGGGAGGATTCCTTCACAGCTTCGGAACGCCCACGGTCCAGAAAAAGGCTCCGGCCCTGATCGGACCGCGGCCGGATACTTACTCCCGGCGATGACGGTCCGGAATGGGGGATTCATCTCGTTCGGCCAATGCGCCTACCCCCCGCTCAGCGCCCCGAAGATCAGCACCTCGTCGCCGTCGCCAAGCGCGACGCTGACCGCCGTCGCCGCCTCGGACCCGACGAAGATGCGCATGTGGCGGCGGATGCGATCCTGTTCATCGACAACGCGGAAACGGATGCCGGGAAAGCGCCGGTCGAGGTCGCGCAGCACCTGATCGACCGTCGCCCCTGTCGCCTCGACGCGGGAACTTCCGGCGCAATAGGACTGGAGCTGCGAGGGGATCGAAACCCGGATCATGCCAGCGGCGCGGCGACCACCGAGTAGATTTCCGGCAGGTGGGCGCCGATGCAGCGCCAGGCTTCACCCTCGTCGTCGCTCATCCACAGTTCGCCGCCGGTGGTCCCCAGATAGAGGCCGAGGGGGGTTCCGGCATCGGCGCAGAAAGCCTGGCGCTTGACCGTGAACCAGGCCTGTTCGGCCGGGAAGCCGCGATCCTGCCGCCGCCAGCTCTCGCCGGCGTCGCTGGTGCGGTACACCGCCGGCCGGCCGCCCGGACTGGTGCGTGGCCACACATCCGTCCCGTCCATCGGAAACACCCAGGCGGTGTCGGCGTCGCGGGGGTGGGTGACGATGGTGAAGCCGATGTCGCCGATCTCCGGCGGCATTGCCCGGCCGATGCGCTCCCAGGTGTCCGCCGGACGGTCGAGGCGATAGATGCCGCAATGATTCTGCTGGTAGAGCCGGTCGGGCATCGTCGGCGGGATGGCGATGAAGTGGGCGTCCTGGCCATATTCCGGATAGGGATCGGGCAGGAAGTTCGCCTCCACCCCCTTGTTCAGCGGCCCCCAGGAGGAGGCGCGGTCCCGGCTCTCGAACACGCCGCCGGTGGAGGTGGCGATGTACATGTGGTCCGCGTCGCGCGGGTCGATGGCGATCTGGTTGAGCAGCGGCCCGTCCGGGGTCCCGGCGCCGGCCGGAACCCAGTTCGGATACATCGGGTGGGCGTTGAAACCCTCGACGCCGCGCCAGGAGACGCCGTCGTCCTCGCTGAGGAACAGTCCCGGCGGCGAGGAGCCGGCCCACCAGACGCCGGGCTCGCTGGCATGGCCGGGCTCGATCCAGAAGGTGTGGTCCACCGCCCGCGCCGTGGCAGGGTCTTCGGCCTTGGGAAAAGCCGGCGGTTGCGCGGCCTCCGCCCACGACGCGCCGGCGTCGGTCGAGCGCAGGATTGTGGGACCCAGATGACCGGTCGCCGCCGCCATCAGCATCGTGCCGCCGCCGCGCGGGTCGGAGACGAAATGGCTGACGATCTGGCCCAGGTGCTTTGGACCCTCGATCGCCCAGTCGCGCCGCCCGCCGTCGCCACGAAAAATCCACGCCCCCTTGCGGGTGCCGATCAGAAGCTGAACCGGATCGCTCATCGCTCCCTCCCTCCTCGCCAATCGCCCGAACCATAGTCGAGAGCCGCGCCCGACGCCACGACGAGGCTTCCATCATCCCGGCCCGGCGCCTAGTAGTCTCGGCGGATGACCCAACAGGCGTTCGAGGATCTCGACATCCCGGCCGGCGGCGACCGGCCCCCGCTGACCAGGCCGGTCCCTCCGCGTCACGCGGCGACCCTCATTCTCGTGCGGCGCGACGGACCCAAGCCGAGGGTGCTGATGGGCCGGCGGCATGGCGGGCACGACTTCATGCCGGACAAGTGGGTGTTTCCCGGTGGCAGAGTCGATCGCGGCGACTATCGGGTCCCGTTCGCCACCGACCTGCGCGCCGAAGTCGAGGCGCGGCTGACCAAGACCGCGACGCCCGCCCTGGCGCGAGCGCTGGCCCTGGCCGCCGTCCGGGAGACCTTCGAGGAGGTCGGCCTCATGCTGGCCAGGCCCGCGCCGGCCCGGCGGGCGGCGGGTCCGTGGCGCGAGTTCCTTGGGCATGGCGCCCTGCCCGACCTGGCGGCCCTCGACTTCATCGCGCGGGCGGTGACCCCGCCGGCCTCGCCCAAGCGCTTCGACGCCAGGTTCTTCATGGCCGACGCCGATCGGCTGCTCAGTCTGGAGCGCCAGGCCGATTGCGGCGAGTTGGACGAGATCGCCTGGGTCGATCTCCCGCAGGCCCTGGCCCTGAATCTGCCCAGCGTCACGCGGTTCGTCCTGGGCGAAATCCCCTTGCGTCTCGCCGACCCGTCGCGTCCCGCGCCCTCGCTGCGCTTCGCGCGTGGCCGCCAGCAACTGGTGCATCTCTGAGGCTCGGAGCGCGGGGTTTGTCAGCCCGCTCTTGTCGCATTGGGCCGGGCGTCGTGAAAAAAAAGCGGGCTGACAAACCCCGCGCTCCGAACAGGCGTCCGTTGACTTATCGCTCCCGATTCGTAATGTCCGCGCCTTCTGAAAAATCGCTTCCGGCCCACGCGCCGCCCACGTCAGGACTTACGCCGCCATGGCCAAACCGGCTTCCATCAAGATCCGCCTCAATTCGACGGCGGACACCGGATTCTTCTACGTCACCAAGAAGAACGCCCGCACCATGACGGAAAAGATGGTGGTCAAGAAATACGATCCGGTGGTGCGCAAGCACGTCGAGTTCCGCGAAGGCAAGATCAAATAGGCGTGGGTGTCACGCCGCCTTGGCGATGACCATGTTGCGACCGCCGGCCTTGGCTTCGTAAGCGGCCGCGTCGGCGCGCTTCAGCAGCGCCTCCACCGTATCGTCCGCGCCGTCGGTCGCGGCGACGCCGATCGAGATCGTCACCGTCAGCGATTCATGACCGCCGCTGACCCGGAAAGGCGAACCGGCGACCTGTCGCCGGATGCGGTCGGCGACGCGCTCGGCGCCGTCGAGCGAGGTGTCGGGCATGATGACGATGAATTCCTCGCCGCCGAAACGGCAGGGCAGATCGATCCCGCGGACGTTGGAGGCCAGGCGCACGGCGAATTCCCGCAGGACCTCGTCGCCGACCTGATGGCCGAAGCTGTCGTTGACCTTCTTGAAGTGATCGATGTCGATCATCAGGGCCGCGACCGGTTCGTTGCCGCCGCGCGTGGCGCGATCGACCAGGGCGGTCAGTTGACCCATCATGTGACGGCGGTTGTGGAGGCCGGTCAGCGGATCGGTGACCGCCATCTCCAGGCCGTCGTCGAGGTTGTGGCGCAGGAAGTCGGCATAGCGCTTGGTCCGGATCTGGCTGCGCACCCGCGCCGAGAGTTCCTGCGCATCGACCGGGCGCATGAGCAGATCGTTGAAACCCATCTCCAGAGCCTTGACCAGGCGCGCGCGGTCGGCCGGATCGATCACGCCGAGGATCGGCAGATGGCGCGTGGCCTCGGTGGAGCGCAGCTGCGCCGCGAAGCGCAGACCGTCGAAGCCGCGGGACGTGGCGTTGACGATCACCAGGTCCACCGGCCCGCGCGCGGTGAGTTGCGCCTTCTCGGGATCGGACTCGACGATCGGCCGATGCTCCGCCTCGAGGTCGCGGGCGATCCCGCTGGCCTGACGCTCCTGGTCATCGACGATCAGTATCCTGCCGCCACCGCCGGCGAACCTCGCCGGCGTCGCCCCGATCAGGCCCATCCGCCGTCCGGAGGCCTCGCGGCGGCGAAGTTCGTCGATCACCGCCTTCAGCCGCGTCAGGCTGCGGACGCGGGCGAACAGCAGCAGATCGTCGATCGGCTTGGCGAGGAACTCGTCGGCCCCGGCTTCCAGGCCCTTGATGCGTTCGTTCAGTCCATCCAGGGCGGTGACCATGACCACCGGGATGTGCTGGGTCACCGGATCGTTCTTCAGCCGGCGGCAGACTTCATAGCCGTCCATTCCGGGCATCATCACGTCCAGAAGCACGATGTCCGGCTGTTCGCTGGCGGCCATCTCCAGCGCCGTCGCTCCGTCGCTGGCGCTGAGCACCTCGTAGTATTCGGCGGTGAGCTTGGCGTTCAGCAGCCTGACGTTGGCGGCGACGTCATCGACCACCAGGACCCGCGCGGTCATCGCCTCAGCCCAGGAACCGACGGATGGTTTCGAGGAAGTGGGCGACGGCGATGGGCTTGGCGATGTAGGCCTCGCAGCCACCCTCGCGGATGCGCTCCTCGTCGCCCTTCATGGCGAAGGCGGTGACCGCGACGACCGGGATGTGGGCCAGAGCTTCGTCCTCCTTGAGCCACTTGGTGACTTCCAGACCGGAGATTTCCGGCAACTGGATGTCCATCAAAATCAGGTCGGGATTGTGCTGTCGGGCCAGGGTGAGCGCCTGAAGGCCCTCGCGGGTCTCCAGGATCTCGTAGCCCTGAGCCTCGAGCAGATCATGAAACAGCTTCATGTTCAGCTCATTATCCTCGACGATGAGGACCTTTTTCGCCATTCGGATCCTAAATTCTAACAACGCCTGCCGCGCCAGGCGATTCGACGGCGCCATCGTGGACCCCAAGACACACCAATAACCTTAAGTCGAAGTTAGCCCTATGAGCGCCGCCTCGGCCCCGACCGCGTCAACCTCGCCAATGGCCGCCGAAATCGCCGCCCTGGCGATCGATCCGGCCGCGCCGCTGATCATCGTCGATGTCGATGAGGTGCTGGCGATGTTCATGCGGGCCTTCGAGCGATTCGTCGGCGGCCACGGCCTGGAGATGCGAATCACCCGTTTCGCGCTGTTCGAGAACATTTTTCGGATCGGCGAGGCCGAACATCTCGACGTGGCGGCCGGACGGACGCTGTTCGACGCCTTCTTCCGGACGGCCGCCGAAGACATCGAGGTGGCGGCGGGCGCACCCTCCAGCCTCGCGGCGCTCTCGGCGCATGCCGGCGTCGTCATCCTCACCAACGCCCCGGAGGACAGCCGCCAGGCCCGCCGTCGGTGGCTGACCAGGCACGCCTTCCCCTACCCGCTGATCGTGGGTCGTGGTCTCAAGGGTCCGCCGGTGGCGGCGCTGGCCGCGCGCACCCGGGGTCCGGTCGCCTTCATCGATGATCTCCTGCCGCACCTCGATTCCGCCGCCGCCGCCGCCCCGGCCGTGGTCGGCTTTCAGATGGTGGCCGACGAGCGGCTGCGACCGCTGGCCCCGACCGCGCCGGATCGGCATCGGCGCCTGGACGAATGGCCGGCGCTGGCGGAGGCTGTCGGGGAGGCGCTGGGGTTCGGCGGATCGGCGAGATGATTCGGATCGGGGTCGATTTCGGGGGCGCCAAGATCGAGGCCGCCGCGCTTGATCAAGAGGGCCGATTCCTCTCGCGCATCCGCGCCGCCAACCCCGGAAGCTACGGGCCGGCGCTGGAAACCGTGCGAACCCTGGTCGAGGAGGCGCAGCGCCAGTCCGGCGCCCGGACGGCCACCGTCGGGATCGCCATGCCGGGCTCGATTTCGCCGCTCACCGGGCGGGTGCGCAACGCCAACAGCACATGGCTCAACGACCGGCCCTTCGACGTCGATCTCGAGCGGGTTCTCGGCCGGCCGGTCCGCCTGGCCAACGACGCCAACTGCTTCGCCCTGTCCGAGGCCACGGATGGCGCCGCCCAGGGCGCGCGCGTGGTGTTCGGGGCCATCCTCGGCTCCGGCTGCGGCGGCGGCGTGGTCGTCGATGGCAGGGCGGTGGCGGGCGCCAACGGCGTCGCCGGCGAGTGGGGTCATTCGCCGCTGCCCTGGGCTTCGCCCGGGGAGGCGGACGTCTCGCCGTGCTGGTGCGGGCGCACGGGCTGCCTGGAGACCTGGCTTTCAGGAACGGGGTTCGAGACCCACTTCGCCGCTTCGAATTCCGGCCGGCGGCCGGCGAAGGAGATCGCCCAGGCCGCCCGCTCCGGTGAGCCGTCGGCGCGCGCCGCGCTCGACGCCTATGTCGATCGCCTGGGACGCGCCCTGGCGGTGGTCTGCGACATCCTCGATCCCGACGTCATCGTCTGCGGCGGCGGCATGTCGAACATCGGCGAGATCTACGCCGAGGTTCCCGCCGTCATCGCCCGCTGGGTGTTTTCCGATTGCTTCGTCACCCCGGTCAGGCCGGCGCTGCACGGCGATTCCTCCGGCGTGCGCGGCGCGGCGTGGCTGTGGCCAGCCGATAGCGGCGGACCGTGACCAGTCTCTGCCGTGATTGCCTCTGGCAGGCCGAGGCGCCCGCGCGCCGGTGCCCGGCGTGCCGATCGCCGCGCGTTCTCAGCCACCCCGAACTCGCCGCCCTGCGCATCGCGCACCTCGACTGCGACGCCTTCTACGCCTCGGTGGAGAAGCGCGACCGGCCGGAACTGCGCGACCGGCCGGTCATCGTCGGCGGCGGACGGCGCGGCGTGGTCACCACGGCCTGCTACATCGCCCGGCTGTCGGGCGTGCGCTCGGCGATGCCGATGTTCAAGGCCGCGCGGCTCTGCCCGGAGGCGGTGATCATCAAGCCGGACTTCGCCAAGTACCGGCGCGACAGCCGGGCGATCATGGCCAGGCTGGCGGCGCTCTCGCCGCTGGTCCAGCCGCTGTCGCTCGACGAGGCGTGGATCGATCTGACCGGTACCGCCCGCCTTCACGGCGCGATCGCCGCCGCCACCCTGGCGCGGCTGCAGGCGGAAATCGAACGCGACATCGGCATTTCGGTCTCGATCGGCCTGGCGCCCAATAAGTTCCTCGCCAAGATCGCCTCGGATCTCGACAAGCCCAGGGGTTTCGCGGTGATCGGCGCGGCCGAGGCCCGCTCGTTCCTCGCGCCCCGTCCCGCCGCGATCCTGCCCGGAGTGGGGCCGGTGCTGGCGCGCTCGCTGGCGGCGGCCGGATTTCGTACCGTCGGCGATCTCGCCGGCGCCGATCCAAAGCAGCTGGCCGGCCGCCACGGCGCCTTTGGCGCCCGCCTCGCCTCGCTCTCCCGTGGCGAGGACGACCGGCCGGTGGAGTCCGGGCAGGCGCGCAAGAGCCTGAGCGCCGAGACCACGTTCGACACCGACCTTTCCGATCCCGTCGGACTGGCGGCGCGCCTTTGGCCCCTGTGCGAGACGGTGGCGCGGCGCCTGCGCACCGAGGTCATCGCCGGCCGCGCCGTGACGCTGAAACTGCGGGCCAGCGACTTTCGCATCGTGACCCGGCGCCGAACCCTTCCGGCCGCCACCCAGACCGCCCGGACGCTGTTCTCGGCCGCCCGGGAGATGCTGGCGGCGACCGCGCTCGGCGAGCCGTGGCGCCTGATCGGGGTCGGGGTCGCCGATTTCACCGCCGCCGGAGACCTGGGCGCGGATCTCTTCGAGGACCGCGAGGCGCGCGTCCTGGGCGGCGAAAAGGCGGTCGATTCGCTGCGGGCGCGCTACGGCGACGGGGTGGTGGTGCGCGGCGTCCTGCTCGGTCGCTGAGGCCCGGCCAGCCGCGGCGCCGCGCGCCGTTTCGCCGCGATCGGGCGAAGAGGTCTTCCAATGCGGCCAACTTTCCATATCTAATCGGCCTGCGGGGGGACCCAACTCCCCGCTCGGAGAGCCGTCGTGGCGGACAAGCAGCAGGGAGATCGGACCATCGGGACGGGCACGGCCGTCGTCACCCAGACGAAGACCAAAACCCAGAAACCGGCCATGTACCGCGTGTTGATTCTGAATGATGACTACACGCCCATGGAATTCGTGGTCTATGTCCTCGAACGTTTCTTCAACAAATCGCGCGAGAGCGCGACGAGAATCATGTTGCATGTTCACCAGAACGGTGTCGGAATATGCGGAGTCTTCACCTATGAGGTCGCCGAAACCAAGGTCGCCCAGGTGATCGATACCGCCAGGCGCCATCAGCATCCGCTGCAATGCACCATGGAAAAGGATTGAGAGGCCCCGTTTGCCATCGTTTTCGCGTAACCTGGAAGAATCACTTCATCGCGCGGTCGCCTACGCCAACCAGCGAAAGCACGAGTTTGCGACGCTCGAGCACCTGCTGCTGTCCCTGATCGACGACACCGACGCGGCGGCGGTGATGAAGGCCTGCGAAGTCGATCTCGGCGAACTGAAGAAGACGCTCGCTCACTACGTCGATAACGAACTGAAGTCCCTGGTGGTCGATGACGGCGAGGACGCCAAGCCGACGGCCGGATTCCAGCGGGTGATCCAGCGCGCGGTGATTCACGTCCAATCCTCGGGCCGCGACGATGTCACCGGGGCCAATGTGCTGGTGGCGATCTTCTCCGAACGCGAGAGCCACGCCGCCTATTTCCTGCAGCAGCAGGAGATGACCCGCTACGACGCGGTCAACTTCATCGCCCACGGCATCGCCAAGAAGCCCGGGGCCACGGAAGCCAAGCCGACCAAGGGCGCCGAGGAGGAGGAAAAGCCGGCGGTCAAGACCGGCGGCGAGGCCCTGGAGGCCTACTGCGTCAACCTCAACGAGAAGGCCCGTCTGGGCAAGGTCGACCCCTTGATCGGGCGCGCCAGCGAGGTCGAGCGCTGCATCCAGATTCTCTGCCGCCGGACCAAGAACAACCCCTTGCTGGTGGGCGACCCCGGCGTCGGCAAGACCGCCATCGCCGAAGGCCTGGCGCGCAAGATCGTCGGCGATCAGGTCCCCGACGTCCTCGCCAAGGCGACCATCTTCAGCCTCGACATGGGCGCCCTGTTGGCCGGCACCCGCTATCGCGGCGACTTCGAGGAACGCGTCAAGCAGGTGATCAAGGAACTCGAGAACCACGAGGGCGCGATCCTGTTCATCGACGAGATTCACACCGTGATCGGGGCGGGCGCCACCAGTGGCGGGGCCATGGACGCCTCCAACCTTCTCAAGCCGGCCCTGGCCTCGGGCACCCTGCGCTGCATGGGTTCGACCACCTACAAGGAGTTCCGCCAGCACTTCGAGAAGGACCGCGCCCTGGTCCGCCGCTTCCAGAAGATCGACGTCAACGAGCCGACCATCGAGGACACCATCAAGATCCTCAAGGGCCTGAAGACCTACTACGAGGACTTCCACAAGCTAAAATACACCACCGAGGCGCTCAAGGCGGCGGTGGAGCTGTCGGCCAAATACATCACCGACCGCAAGCTGCCGGACAAGGCCATCGACGTCATCGACGAGGCCGGCGCCTCGCAGATGCTGCTCACCGAATCGCGCCGCAAGAAGGTCATCGGCCTCAAGGAGGTCGAGGCGGTGGTGGCCAAGATCGCTCGCATTCCGCCCAAGTCGGTCTCCAAATCCGACACCGAGGCGCTCCGGCAGCTGGAGACCGATCTCACCGGCGCGGTGTTCGGCCAGGCCGAGGCGATCAAGCAGCTCTCCTCGGCGATGAAGATGGCCCGCGCCGGCCTGCGCGACGCGGCCAAGCCGATCGGCTGCTACCTCTTCTCCGGACCCACCGGCACCGGCAAGACCGAGACCGCCAAACAGCTCGCCCTTACCCTCGGCATCGAACTGCTGCGCTTCGACATGAGCGAGTACATGGAGCGCCACACGGTGAGCCGGCTGATCGGCGCACCGCCGGGCTATGTCGGCTACGATCAGGGCGGCCTCTTGACCGACGCGGTGGACCAGCACCCCCACGCCGTGGTCCTGCTCGACGAGATCGAAAAGGCCCACCAGGACGTCTACAACATCCTCCTGCAGGTCATGGACCACGGCTCGCTCACCGACGCCAACGGCAAGAAGGTCGATTTCCGCAACGTCATCCTGATCATGACCACCAACGCCGGCGCCTCCGACGCCCAGCGCAACTCGATCGGCTTCGGCCGCGGACGGATGGAGGGCCAGGACGAGGAGGCGATCAAGAAGCTGTTCAGCCCGGAATTCCGCAACCGCCTGGACGCCACCGTCAGCTTCAAGGCCCTGCCCCCCGAAGTCATCCGGATGGTGGTGCAGAAGTTCATCCTCGAGCTCGAGGCCCAGCTCGCCGACCGTCACGTGACCATCGAGACCACCGACGAGGCGATCGACTGGCTGGCCAAGAACGGCTTCGACGAGCTCTATGGCGCGCGGCCCCTGGCCCGGGTGATCCAGGAGGAGATCAAGCGCCCCCTGGCCGACGACATCCTCTTCGGTCGCCTCAGCAAGGGCGGCCACGTCAAGGTCGGCCTGGAGAACGGCAAGCTCGCCTTCACCTTCGACGCCAAGGACGCCCCGCCGATCTCGCCGGAGGTGGTGGACGAGCCGGACGCCGAGGAGCCGGTGCTGGCGGGGTAGGCGCCGATTGAACGGCGCGCCTGGTTCTTCCCTCGGAGAAAACAACGGGGTAAAAGGCGCGCATGGCCGCCATCGACCCGCAAACCGCCGGTGATCTGAACATCCGCGAGCAGATCGCCCGCATCGACAACCTGCTGATCGACAGCCAGAAGAAACAGCGCGAATTTCATCTCGCCTTCTGGCAGGTCGCCGCCACCCTCCTCGGCGGTGCGGCGGCGTTCTTCGCGGGCGGCGTGGCGGTCGTGAAGCTGTTAGGCCACTGAGCAACCGCGCGACTTGACCTCGGGTTCAGAAATGAAGCTTGAGACCGAGCGCCTGATTCTCCGACCGTGGCGCCCCGAGGACCTGGAACCCTTCGCTCTGATGAGCGCCGACGCCGAGGTCATGCGATGGCTCGGCGGCGTCATCACCCGAGAGCAGGCCGTCGTCTATGTTGCGCGCACGGAACTGAGCTTCTCGACCCTGGGGATGGGCCGCTTCGCCATCGAACGCCGCGCCGATCGGGCGTTCATCGGCAGTTGCGGGCTGATGCCCGGTCATGAGGGGATACCGATCGCTCCCTATGTCGATATCGGTTGGCGCTTGGCCCGCTCGGCTTGGGGGCGTGGCTTTGCGACGGAGGCGGCGCTCGCCGTGATGGGCGACGGTTTCGGCCGCCTGGGACTTCGCGAGATCGCGGCCGTGACCGCGCAGATCAATCTGCGTTCCCGTGCGGTGATGGAGCGTCTCGGGATGACCCGGGACAGACGGCACGACTTCGGCGATCCCGCGTATCCACTCCGCCACGCGCAACGACGAACGGTCGTCTATCGCGCTCACTGCTAAAGCCTCGTGGTAACTCGGGGAAGCAATACTCAATTCGGCGGCCGAGGTGGCCCCATGTTCGGCTGCGCCCGTCGCTATCGGTTCAAACGCGAACCACGAGTTCGGAATAGGCCGCCAACTCGGCGTCGGCGGTGTAGAGCCGTGCGGGTTCGACCATCGCCTGGGCGACCAGGAGGCGATCGAACGGATCGCGATGAAGGAGGGGCAAGGTGGCGACCCGCATCGCCGCCGCGGAACGGACCGGCAGTTCGACGAAGCCGGCCTTGACCGCCTCCGCGAAGATGACCGGCGGGGATACGCGAAAGTCCGCCCGGCCCAGCGCCGCCTTGATCGACATTTCCCACAGACTGGCGGCGCTGAAGAGAACCTCGTTGTCTGGATCCTCGATCACCGAGCGGGCGTCCGCCCCCAGTCTCGCCGGCTCGATCAGCGCCCACAGGAGAATGTGGGTGTCGAGAAGCAGCCGCACTCAGCGCCCTTCGAAGGCGTCGATCACCGCGTCGGCAAGCGGGGCGTCGAAGTCGGGCGGCACGACCGCCCGGCCGGCCAGGGCGCCCAGGCGCCGTCTCGGCCGAGGCTGGTCCGCGTCGATCGGCGCCAGCTTGGCGACCGGCTTGCCCGCCTTGGCGATGATGATCTCCGCCCCGGCGGCCACTTCGGCCAGAAGTCGCGAGAAATGGGTCTTGGCGGCGTGGACATTCACGATCGTCATGGGCGAACTCCCAAAGCGGACTAACATTAGTCCACTCGGCGCTCCGCCACAAGACCGCCAAGGGGAATTGATGATGGAGGGCGGATTTCCAAGACACGAGGCGCGCTCAATCCCTTCTCAGCGCCACCCGATCCTTCTCGATGATCGCCAGGAACCCGTCCGTCACCGAGTGAACATCCACGACATCGACCCCATAGGGCAGGTCGGAGTCTTCGAAGGCGTCGGCCAGGGCGCCGCTTTCCCGCCGGGTGAGTGCGCGTCCGGCGTCGATCGCCAGGTCGAGATCGGCCGCGCGCTTCACCGTTCCCCGCGCCCGGGAGCCGAACACCCATACGATGGCCTCCTTCGGGAGGTGGGCGTCGAGAATTCGGCGCACGATCGCCAAGTCCCCTTCACGGACGGCGGGGGGAGAATTCACGACGTCTTGTCCTGTCGATCGGTGATCGTCGCCAGGAGAAAGCGCGCTTCGGCGAGAAAGGCCGGGATGGCGTCGAAGACCACCTTGGCCTTGGCTTCGTCGTAGGTGTGGCTGGTGGTTCCGCGATCTCGGCGGAAACCCTTCCAATCAACCAGTTCGGCGCTGAGCAGGCCCGCCTCCCAGCCGCGCCGGATCAGTTCGTTGAAGCTCATCGTGTCCACCGCGCCCGGATCGGCCTCGGTCATCTGGAGAAACCGTTTCAAGGTCTTGATCGCCAGTTCGTAGGTGAACTCGAACGCCTGGATGGCCCCGGCGCGCAGATGCCGGGCGAGCCGGGCATCCGACCGCGCCAGATCCGACCGGCAATAGGTCACCGCCTCCTCGCACTGGGCGATGGCGTCGCCAAAAGACGACAGGTCGAGCCTCATGGCGCGACGGTGGTGAAGGCGATTTCGATCCGGGCGAGCTTCTCCAGATCCTTCCGGCGCTGCCGGACCCGGCGTTCAAAGCTCGCCTGATTCTTGGCGCAGGCAAGGATGTGCGGACTGCCTTGGCGAAGGGTCTTGAAGTCCACGTCGCACCGACTGTTGCGGATCGTGCTTTCCACGTGGCTTCGGTCAGGCTGCGCCGCCTTGAAATTCCAGGTCGCTCGCGTGGGATCGACCAGGAAAAGGCTCAGTTCACCGCATCGGGCGCAGTCACAACCGACCTTCCCGGCGCGCGCCCAATCGCCGGGCGGCGCCAGGGGTTCGGCGATACGGGCGCGCAGATGGGCGATGCACGCGCCGCGAAGCCGCGCCCTCGCGCTCGATTCCGAACCCGCCGGACCGTCAAACCCGAGCACCGCGGGGATGAGCAAGGCGTCCAGGCCATAGGTCTTCGGCCACGCCAGAAAGGCGCCGGCCGCTTTGGCCGCCAGACCGGAATCGATCCGATCGAGAGCGGCGATCGCATCAACGATGAACTCGGGCTCGATCCGCGGCGGTCGCATCCAGGGCTCCACGGGCAGGGCGCGCGCTGGATCACCCGGCAAGGCGTCCGTCAGGGCGCCGGCGGCCTCGACCAGATCCACCGGTCTCACATCAAGGGCGCCCGATCCGGCCGCCGTCGCGGCGCGCGACAGCAAATTCCAGCAACCGGCAGGCCGGGTCCCGGCGTTTCGCGCCAGTATCGCTCCCAGCAAGGCGACGATCCTCGGCCTGGCAAGCCGGCGCATGGCGGACAGAATCCCGTCATTGTCGGACTTGCCATAGGCGCCGGCGGCCGAAACCTCGGTAAGAAAGCCGACGATGCGCATGGTGTCGCCGAGGCGGCTCAACAGGTCGAGCACAACGCTGGCGTCGCTCGGCGAAGCCTTCCCATGCCGCTCCTCCATGGGCCACGACGCGATCATGTGGCCCGAGAGTTCGTGCGCTTCGGCCCAGGCGCCCGACTCCGCGATCTCGCCGCGGTCGATCCACTGCGCGGCAAGATCGGCGAGATAGGGCAGCGTCGCCGCCAGCCCCCCTTGATTGATGACCGCGAGCCGACGGCGGCCGGGCCAGGCCACCAGGGCTGCCCGGCGATAGCTGCGCTCGAACGAGGCGCCCTCGTTGCCGGTCGCTTCGCTGAAGCTCTGGTCATCGGGCGCCAGATCGTCCAAGGCGCCGGGGGGCGAAATCTCTTCCTCGCCGAACGGGAGGATACCCAAACCCGCGTCGCGGCCGTCGGGCCGGCGCCAGTCGGACAGGGTTTCGATTCGCTCGAAGACCTCGCTCACCTGGAATTGATCTTCGTCGTCATCTTCGTGGCGACCCCAGCGCCGCGAACGATAGGCGCCGGTGTGCTCGGCGCTGCCGCTCTCCTCGATGGCGAGCAGCGCCAGGTGCACATCGCAGTCGCTGGCCCGGGCGGCGGCCACGAGGGCTGCCGCCCGGCCGGCGTCGGCCCCTTTGAGCGAGGCGAACGACAGGCTCTCCTGGGTGTAGGCATGCTCCAGAAGATAGATCACCTTGGCGGGCGATTCCTCGTCGGCGGGGAAGTCGTCGTCACGCCATTGGCGCAGAACGGTCGTCAGGCGATCACGCTCGCTCTCGTGGTTCGGTGGTTCGGGAGCCGCGTCGGCCGTTCGGCGAATGAGGTTGTAGACCAGAGTCAGCCGGCGGCCCGACCTCACCGGCGTCACCTCATGGAGACAGTCGGCGTAGAAGGCGGCGAAGGTGGCTTCCGACGGCTCCGAACCGCGCGGGTCGAAGCGGACCTCGCGTCCCTGGTGGCGAACCACCAGTTCACCCCCTTCGCAGATCGATGGAAGCGCGATGACCAGGGTCGCGAACATCCCCGGGGTCTTTTCCGTGTCGCGGTGGCTGACGAAGAAGTCGCCCTCGTCGTAGACGAGAAGCTTGTAGAGTTCCGCCTCGATCGGCTCGGTCACGCCCAGCCCTTCGGCGACGGCGGCGACAATGCCGGCAACGGTTCCGGCCCAGGCGCGACCGTGAATCCGCACCTGATCCGCATGAATCTGCCAGGTGCGCCGCACGTTGGTGTCGATCAGGGTTTGCTCACCGCGGCCAAACGGCGCGCGGCGCGCCAAGGCGATCAGTTGGTCCGCCTGAACCGGCAGGAGCGGCAAGGCGATGGGGCCGACGCCGAGAACCTCCAGACCCGGGGCGAGAACCTCGCGCACGCCGGTGACGCAGAAATCCCCGGGCCGCGTGATCCGCTCCATCACCCGAGCGAGGTCGGCGGCGACAGAAACCATGCGATGTCTCCACTCCACCGCGCCCGGATGTCGAATCCCAGGCATCCTCGTCGCGGCTCGAGATCCGTATCCTGCTTCGAATGCGAGACGGACGCCAGTCCCGCGGGGCACATGTCGCGACGGCGTCGCCCCGTCGTCTGTCTCTCACTCGATGCGGGCGGCGATCTCCCTCGCCAAGGCTTCCAGCTCTGTCGGATCGGCTATGGCGCCGCCGGCGTGGCGGCCGGGCGGGACGCCCTCCCAGCGCGGGATGATGTGGAAGTGGAGATGATGGACGGTCTGGCCGGCGGCGGCGCCGTTGAACTGGGTGACGACGATACCGTCGGGCTGCAGCGCCGCGCGCACGGCGCGGGTGACGCGCCGGACGGTTAGGATCAGCGCCTCGAGGGGTGCGGGCTCGATGTCCATGAGGTTGCGTGCGGTCGCCGTCTTGTGGATCACCAGGGTGTGGCCGCGGGCCTGGGGGAAGACGTCCATGAAGGCGAGGGTCTCGGTATCTTCGAACACCTTGGCGGCCGGCGCCTCGCCGCGGGCGATCCGGGCGAAGATGTTGGCGGGATCGTAGGGGCCGTCTAGGCTCATGACCGCATCCTCGACGGCAAAGGCCCCAAGGTCAAACCATGGACGATCCCGACCTCACGCCGCGGCAGCGCAAATGGTTCGATTCCGTGCGCGCCGGCCTTGAGCGCGACACCGGCAAGGACCTCGCGGCCTGGGTGGTGATCGCCCGAACCTGCCCCGAGACCGGCCACCGGGCGCGCGTGAAATGGTTCAAGGAAACCCACGGCCTGATGCAGAACCGGGCCAGCTGGGTGCTCGGCGAGGCGTTCGGGAGCGGCAGCGCCTGGAGCGACCCGAACACTCTCATCGACGCTCTGTGGACCGACGCCGGGTCGCGGGCGATCTACGAAGCGGTGGACGCCAGGGCCCGCGCCCTCACCGACATGGTCCGCTCGGCGCGCAAGGGCTACACCGCCTGGTCGCGCAACGTGCAGTTCGCCGCCGCCCGGCCAGTGAAGGGCGGCGGCGCGCGCCTGGGCCTGGCCGTTTCAGCCACGGCCGATCCGTCGCTGGAGGCGCGCGGACGCGAGTCATGGTCCGAACGTCTCGCTTCCAGCGTCACGCTCGATTCGCCGGAGGCGGTGGAACGAAACCTCGACACCCTGCTCCGGCTGGCGTGGGAGAAGGCGTAACCTGTCATGAGTGATCCACGCATCCCGCCGATCGACCGGCCGGACATCCTTATTCCGGACGCCGGCCCCTTGATCCATCTCGCCCAGGCCGGCGCGCTGCGCCTGCTTCACGAGATCGGCGGCGCGGTCGTCATCGTCGATATGGTCCGCCATGAGCTGGTCGATGATCCGAGCAAGGCGGCGGCCGACATCCTGCAGGATTGGATCGAACGGGGTCTCCAGCCGGGGAGCAACACGCCGGTTCGACTGGAGCTCACCGAGACCGGCGCCGCCTACCGGCTCGCGCGCCTCGTCCAGCCCGGGTTCCGGATGAAGGGCGGCGGCGAGACCGCGATCCTCGAATGGCTCGGCGACAAGATCGACGGGGCCGATCACGATTGCATCGTGCTCTACGAGAACGGGAAGGTCCCCCGGGCCATCGCCGGCCAGGGGCTGGACGCCAACATCGACGTCCTGACGACGCGCGCCTTCCTCGACCTCGCCGAGCGTCGTCACCTGATCGCGTCCGCCGAAGACCTCTGGCGAACGATCATCGCGGCCTCGCCGACCACAAACCCCCGCCTCGCCGGCTTCAGTCAGTACCGAACGCCGGAAACGTAGGGCGCCAACCGATCCCGGCCGACCGACACCGCGTTGATTTGCGTCGGGCTGTATGCCATCTTCATACGGCTTGTCGAAAAGGGAAATCCATGTCCGGCGTAGTGAGCGTGCGGGTTAGTGCGCGGGAGCGGTTGATTCTGGAGGCGGCCGCCGAACAGGCGCGCACGACCCTGAGCGACTTCGTCCGGCGCAAGGCCGTCGACGCGGCCGAAATCGATGTGCTGGAACGCCGCGTGGTGACCATCGCGGCGGCCGACTGGCGGCGTTTCGAGGCATGGGCGGAGGCTCCCGGCAGGGACATCCCCGCCCTGCGTGACCTGGCGTCCGCGCGCGCCGCATGGCGGGACTGACGCCGCCGCGCCCATTGCTGGCCGACGACGATCGCCAAGCGTTCGATTGCGGACGGGAGTCGTTGAACCAGTGGTTTCGTCGCAACGCCTGGCGCAACCAGCAGTCCGGCGCCTCGCGGACCAGCGTCGTCATAGACAGCGAGTTCGAAACCATCGCCGGCTTCGTCAGCATCTCGGCCGCCCAGATCGAACGGGAATTCCTGCCGAAATCCGCGAGACGCAACCAGCCCGAGGCCCTCCCCGCCATACTGCTCGGCCAGCTGGCAGTGGACAGCCGCTTTCAAGGACAAGGCCTCGCCCGGTCCTTGGTCCACTTCGCGCTCGCCACGAGCCTGCGGCTGTCGAAAGACATCGGCTGCTTCTGCGTTCTCACCCATCCGCTGGACGACGGCGTCCGCCTTTTCTGGCGGGCGTTCGGCTTCGACGATCTCCCCTTCGACCCGCCCGATCCATGGTGGTCCGGATCATCGACCTGGAACGTAGCGGCTTTTGAGCCGCGGTGAGTAAATCCGGCGAACGGTTTCCGTATGGATCTTCGATCCGGCCGCCGACCAAAGGTCCGTTTCCGAGCCGGAAGCCAAGGGGGAGAATCGACCCACAGCAGACATTGGACCTGATCGTGGTAAGCTTCTCCAAAAGAAGCAAAGGGTGGGATCACTTGGGTAGTCGCTGGCCCAAGTCAACCCTCGATGCCAGAGATCATCGCAGTAAATTCGCCGATTTCCTCTTCCACCTGCGATGCAGGCTTTAAGATAGGCTGAGAAATGTTAGCAAGAGTCCATGTCATCGTAGGTTTAGTTGTTTTCCTAACTCCACTTTTCGCACGCGCAGACGACATGATCCATGGAAACTTGAAGGTTGGCGGCGTAGACCGGACTTACCTAGTCCATTTACCTAGTGGCCCCCGAGCGGCCGAGCCTAAACCGCTGGTTATCGCGTTTCATGGCGCGGGGGAGACCGCAGAGTTGATGGCGGAAGTCACCGACCTGAACCGTTGGAGTGACAATACGGGCTTCATCGTCGCTTATCCGCAAGGTCTCGAACGTCATTGGCAAACGGGCAGCCCGCTTTCTAATGACTACGTCTTCGCCGCAAACCTGATCGCGGATTTGGAAAAGAAATATCCAATTGATCGCACGAGAATTATCGCTGCCGGTATGTCAAATGGTGCGGAATTTGCCCAAGAACTGGGTTGTCGAAAGGAGTCCCGCTTTATTGCGGTTGTCGCTGTGTCCGCCACACTTCAGAAGAACTCAATGAATAATTGCGCTCCAAGCCATTCGCTTCATATCGTCACGTTCCATGGTTCCGACGATCCTATCGTTCCTTATGGTGGAGGACGAGTGAGGGCGCCCAACGGACCCATTCTCGTGTCAGTTCCGAATAACCTGCTGGCCTGGGCGCATTTGAATGGGTGCTCGCCAGCGCCCAAGTCAATCCGGCTACCGGACAATCTGGAAGACGGGACGCACATTGATCGCATCTCCTTCGCAAACTGTAGTCCAGGCTCAGAGGTGACGCACTATCGCATCATCGGTGGCGGGCACACGTGGCCAGGAGATCGGGACGGGCCGGAGAAGTTTGGACGCACGACCCATCAACTCAGCGCCAGCAAAATCATCGCGGGAATTACGGTAGCTGGATCCACGAAGTAGCACGCATTGAGCCCAACCCGAGGTCGACAAGATATCGCCTGTGGCCTCAAGAACGCAGATCGTCCAATGGTCCGCTCACCACCCAGAGCACGTATTCCCAAGGTCCCCTACCCCGCGTCGAACTCCTCCAGCCGCCACTCAAGGTTCCGACGCACGGTTGGCCATTCCGGGGCGATGATCGAATAGACGCAGGTGTCGCGCAGATGGCCCTCGCGGTCGCGGCCGTGGCTGCGCAGGATACCGTCGAGCTTGGCGCCGAGACGCTCGATGGCGCGCCGACTGGCGGCGTTGAAGGAATGAGTGCGGACTCTCCCCGAGCGTCACGCTCCATGCCGCGCCGCCGCGCCCCGCGCCTCGTGCAACGCCTGCCACGCCGGCGCGTATTTCAGCGCCTCGTCGTATTTTGCCAGCGCGTCGCGCCAGCGTCCCTGGCGCGCCAGGGCGTCGCCCCAGCCCTTGAGCGGATCGGCGAAGTGGGGGCCGATGGCGTTGGCCCTTTGGAACTTGCCGATCGCGCCGCTCAGGTCGCCCTTCGCCAGCAGCGCCATCCCCCAGTCGGTGTCCGCGAACGGAATCGACGGCGAGCGGGCGGCGACCATACCGAACCAGTAGTCCACGGCGCGCCAGTCGCTCTGAAGGGCCGCGATCTGGCCGCGTGCGCGGACGCAGAGATCGCAATCGGTCGGAGTTCGCGAGATCAGGGCCTGGGCCCCGGCGAAGTCACCCAGGCGCGCCATGGCCACCGCCCGCAACGGCCGAACCTGCACGCTTTGCCAGGTGAAGTCGTAGTGATCGTCGGTCGCCGCCTCGAGCAGGGCGCCATTGTCGAGGACGGCGCGCCAGTCGCCGGCGAAGAATCCGGTGATGGCGTTCGCATAGGCGGTATCGCGCGGCGGGTCGCTCGAAACGCCGGCCGCCCCCGCGATCTCCTGGCGCGCCGCGGCGATGTCGTGCGAGGCGGCCAGTTCGGGTGCGAACTCCAGCAGCTTCGACCCCGCGTCGTTGCCCGCTTGTCCGGTTCCGCCGATGGCGAACAATTGGTTCCAGTCCCTGGCGGCCGCGGCGAAATCGCCCACGTGGGAATCGCGCCTCTGGGCGATGAAGTAGGGCAGATAGGCCAGTTGCGACGAGGCTAGCTGCGCGCGGCTCCAGGTCTTTGGCGCCATGAGAACCATGCGAGCCTCGGCCGCGCGGGCCGCCTCGTCGTGGCCGAGTTCGATCTGGGCGTCGGAATCCACCGCCCAGGCAAAGCTGGCGTCGGGATCGAGGCGCAGGGCCTCCGCCACGATCGGCAAAGCCTCGCGACCCCGGCCGTCGAAATCGACCGCCTCGGCCCAGCTGGTGAGCGCCCGCGCGCGGTCTAGCGGCGATCCGTTCACCGCGAGCCGCTTCAACACCGCGACGGCTTCGCCGAAACGGTGCCGGTCGGCGAGATAGTCGCTGTAGCGCAGCGGCTGGGCGATGGCATAGAGACCCTCCGCCGCCTTGCCGACGAGGCCGTCGAAGTCGGCCTCGTCGCCTTTCACCTGGACGCCGGGCCTGCCGGCATAGCGCACGGTGAGGGCCAATCCGTCCGCCGTGCGGACGATCTCTCCGCCGACATGCACCTCGTGGCCAAGCCAGGCGCGCAGATAGCGGTCGAGTTCGCCAACCGAGATGCCGGTCTGCGGGATCGCGATCCTGACATTGTCGCCGACGTCGAGGCGCGAGACGCCCTCGGTTTGCGCGGTCGGCTCGGTCGCGGCCTGCATCCGGCCGAACCGGTCGAGCAGCTCGGAAGCGACCACGGATCCTGTCAGGCCGCGCGCGGCAAGGTCGGGGGGCACGCTGAACGCATCCACGACCAGGTCGCGGTCGCGGGCGGCGTTCCAGGCCATGACGCCAAGGGCGCCGACGACCACGACAAGAACGAGCCCGACGGCCAGTTCCAGCGCCAATCTGGCGTAGTCGTTGAACCGACGGATACGAAGATGGGAGAGCTGCAAGCGCTGCTCCTCGCCGATGTGATCGTCCTGCGCGTCGATACGAGCCAGCTGCGCGCGCGCCAGACGGGCCTGCTGACGGAGAAACGCGTCGGCCTCTTCTCGACTGGCCCCGGCCAGGCCCAGCGCCGCGGCCGATGAGTCGGCGTCGGCGGTGGCCGGTCCCACCGATTGCCCTGTGATTTCCTCGGCCACGCCTCGCCCCCTTCAGTCTGCCTGGATAGGCAATCGAGCCATGATCGGCGCCGATGGCGACCGGCCGTCAAGTCCCAGGTTGCATCCCCCGTTCGCCCTCGAATCCTTCCAGCCGCCACTGCAGGTTCCGGCGCACGGTTGGCCATTCCGGGGCGATGATCGAATAGACGCAGGTGTCGCGCAGATGGCCCTCGCGGTCGCGGCTGTGGCTGCGCAGTATCCCATCCAGCTTGGCGCCGAGGCGTTCGATGGCGCGGCGGCTGGCGGTGTTGAAGAAATGGGTGCGGAACTCCACCGCGATACAGTCCAGGGTCTCGAAGGCGTGGGTCAGCAGCAGCAGCTTGCACTGGGTGTTGACCGCGCTGCGCTGCAACGAAGCGCGGTACCAGGTGCCGCCGATCTCGACGCGGCGGTTGACGGCATCGGCGTTGAGATAGCTCGTCACGCCGACAGCCTTGCCGGTGGCTGGGTCGAGCGCCGCGAAAGGCAGCGCCGTCCCCTTTTCCCGCAAGAGCAGGCGCCGCTCGATGTCGGCGCGCATGGCATCGGG
>DASRLN010000057.1:0-10416 GCA_035648435.1 Caulobacteraceae bacterium | reverse complement strand
CGCGCGCGCGGACCACCCACCCTTGGCCAATCCAACGCTTCGACGTCAAACACCCAAGGCAGGAGCCGAGTGCGTTAGGAGCGCACGCTCGGATCTGTGCGGGGGGCGCGGGGTAACCCGCGTCCCTACCGCGACTGGATCCGGCGAGCGACGGCGTTGCCTCGACGGCTAAAGACGGTCTAGTGAACGCCGGTGATGTCCAGCCTCGCCGAAGCCGCCGCTCCTGCCGACCAACTCCTCGCGCTGGTCCCCGACAAGCGGGTTTCGGCGCGCGAGATGTTCGGCGTCGATAGCGCGATGATGGTTCCGGCGTTCAGCCATCGCGACAGCCACGTTCCCGATCTCGACGAAGCCTATCGCTTCGATCCCCAGACCACCTTGGCCATCTGCGCGGGCCTCGCCTACGACCGCCGGGTGATGATCCAGGGCTATCACGGCACCGGCAAGTCGACCCACATCGAGCAGGTCGCCGCGCGCCTCAACTGGCCGATGATCCGGGTCAACCTGGATAGCCACGTCAGCCGCATCGACCTGGTCGGCAAGGACGCCATCGTGCTGCGCGAGGGCAAGCAGATCACCGAGTTCCGCGAGGGCATGCTGCCCTGGTGCCTGCAGCGGCCGATGGCCCTGGTGTTCGACGAATACGACGCCGGCCGGCCCGACGTGATGTTCGTCATCCAGCGGGTGCTCGAGGCGCAGGGAAAGCTGACCCTCTTGGACCAGAACCGGGTGATCCGGCCGAACCCCTATTTCCGGCTGTTCTCGACCACCAACACCATCGGCCTCGGCGACACCACCGGCCTCTATCACGGCACCCAGCAGATCAATCAGGGCCAGATGGACCGCTGGTCGATCGTCACCACGCTCAACTACCTGGCCCACGACGTCGAGGGCGAGATCGTCCTGGCCAAGGCCCCGGACTATGGCAAGACCCCCGAGGGCCGGCGCCAGATCGCCGCCATGGTGCGGGTCGCCGACATGACCCGCAACGCTTTCATGAACGGCGACATCTCCACGGTGATGAGCCCGCGCACGGTGATCACCTGGGCCCAGAACGCCGAGATCTTCGAGGGCGATCTGGCGCTGGCCTTCCGCATGACCTTCCTCAACAAATGCGACGAACTCGAGCGCCCGACGGTGGCCGAATTCTATCAGCGCGCCTTCGGCGGCGACCTGCCGGAAAGCGCCGCGCGGGTGAAGGTGGTCTAGGCCAGCGGCAACCCTCGCCCCGGCGAGCGTGTTCTTCCTGTCAGCGCCCACCCGGGAGACCACCATCATGAGATCACTTCATCGCCCCCTCGCCGGAGCGATCGTCGCCGCCCTCTGCCTGACCTGCCCGCTCGCCGCCGGGGCCGCCGACAACGAGGCGGGAATCCCCTTGAACCCCAGGGACGCCGCCGGCGCCTGGACCCTGCAGTCTCAGGGTCATGCGATCTGCGTCGTCAGGCTGAAAGCCGAAAGATCCGGCGGCGCCTTCGGACTGCGCGCCGACCCCGGTTGCGCCGCCGCCCTGCCGGCGGGCGTTTCGGGTTGGCGGCCGACCGCCGACGGCATGGCCATGGTCGGCGCCGACGGTACGGTGCTCATCGCCTTCGGCCGCTGGAGCAACAGCCTGTTCGTTTCACACCGGTCCAGCGGCGACGATCTGCAATTGAAGCGCGGTCTGCCGGGCGCGTCGCCCGGCTCGGACTAAGACCCGAGCAGGCCGGCGATTCCCTTGGCGCGCGCCTTGGCCTAGACTGGCCGGCGATGAGATGGCTCGATGTCTCGCCGCGGCTGGCGATCGCAGCCGCCGCCGCCTTCGTGGCGGCCGCCGCCCCGGCGGGAGTCGCCGGTCCCTGGCGGCTGAGCGAGGTCGGCGGCAAGGTCGGCTGCACCCTGAGCCTGACCGAGGCCCCGGCGATCGGCGGCTACGAGGTCAAGGCGCCTGCCGCCTGCCGCCTGGCCTTTCCGCCGATCAAGGGAGTCTCGACGTGGAGCGTGGACGGCGCGGGATCGCTGGTCCTTTCCGACCCGGAACGCCGACGGATCGTGCTCTTGCAGGCGAGGTCCGCCTCTCTCTGGGAGGGGCCGGGTCCCGATGGCGGGGACTGGAGGCTGGAAAGAGCCCCGGCCGCCAGGACCGAGGCGCCGCTGGCGGCGGGCGGCGCTTCCGGCCGATGAGCGGGCAGGCAGCGCCGGCCGTCTGCCGCGTCTGCGCCGCCGCCGGCGACAACCCCCGCTACCGGGCGCGCGAGATGCTGCACGGCACGCGGGAGGAATTCGACTATTTCGAGTGCGCCGCCTGCGGCTGCGTCCAGATCGCCGAGATTCCGGACGACCTGTCGCGCTTCTATCCCGACGATTATTTCTCGTTCCGCAGCCATCGGAGCCTCGACCGCAACCCGGTCCGGCGGTTTGTCGATCCCAGGCGGGTCAGATCGAGCTTCGGCCAGAACGACTGGATCGGCGGTATCGCCGAGAAGGTCAGCCGCCCGTTCGAATACGTCGACTGGATTCGCCGGGCGGGCCTGAGGCCGGACGCCCGGGTCCTCGACGTCGGCTGCGGCGCGGGCAAGACCCTGCTCAACATGGCCCTGGGGGGTTTCCCTGAACCTCAGGGCGTCGATCCGTTCATCGCCGAAACCCTGCGCTACCGGTGCGGGGTCACGGTGCACAAGGCGAGCCTCGGGGATTTCGCGGTCGGGCGCGACGCCGGCTTCGATTTCATCATGTTCCACCATTCCCTCGAGCATCTCACCGATCCCCTGGCGGCGCTGCGCGTGGCCGCCGGGCTGCTCTCGGCGGACGGCCGGATCCTGATCGCGGTCCCCGTGGCCGGCTCCTGGGCCTGGGAGCACTATCGCGAGAACTGGTGCAACCTCGATCCGCCTCGGCACATCCACCTGTTGACCACCCCGGCCATGGAGATTCTGGCCCGGGGCGCCGGCCTCGCCGTGCTCGAGGCCCGATCCACCGGCGCCCTCTCGCAGTTCGTCGGCAGCGAACGCTACCGCCGCGACATTCCGGCCAGCGACAAGCGGCGCGATCGCGCCCTGTTCACCGCCGATGAGCTGGCCGATTGGGGCCGGCGGACCGAGGCGCTCAATCGCCAGGGACGCGGCGACCAGACGATGTTCATTCTCGCCCGCGCGTGAGGATCTTCGTCCTCGGCAAGGTCGCCAGCGTCACCAACTGGCTGGAGGACTGCGTCGCCGCCCTGCGCGCCGACGGCCACGAGCTCCGAGTCGCCGCCACGCGCGATCCCCGGATCAGCCTGGCCATCGAGCGCGTGGCGCTCTCGTCCGTCATCGGCAGCCCCAAGGCCCAGTCCATCGCCCGAGCGGTCAGGCGCTTCTCGCCGGAGCTCATCCTCGCCTTCGGCGGCTACCACATTCCAAGGGCGATCCTGGAGCAGGTCGCCTCGATCGCCGGGCGCGCGCCGCTGATCGGCTGGGTGGGCGATATCTTCGACGAGGACGCCGCCGGCGCCGCCGCCCTCTTCGACACCGTCGCCTATACCGATACCGCCCTGGTCGCCCGTCACACGAGCCTCGGCTTCTCAGGACCCGCCATCTGGCTGCCCCACGCGGTCAATCCGCATGTCATGCTTCCAGGTCCCCGCACGCGGTGCCCGATGATGGTCCTGATCGCCAATCCCACCGCTCACCGCCGCGCCGTTGTCGATGGGCTCGACGCGCCCATGGCCCTCTATGGTCCCGCCTGGACCAGGTCCGCCGGCGTGGACCACCAGATCCACGCCCGGCGCGTGGCCCCGGCCGAACTCCCGGCCCTTTACGCGGGGCATCTGGCGGCGCTGAACATCCGCAACGAACTGAACGTGCTCGACGGCCTCAACCAGCGGAACTTCGCCCCCTGCCTCTTCGCCACCGCGGTGGTCGCCGAGGACCAGCCCGACCTCGCCGCCTGTTTCGAGCCGGGCCGCGAGGTTTTCGCCTGGCGTGACGCGGAGGAACTGAACCGAATCTACGCGCGGCTGCAGGCCGTCCCAGCCGAGGCGACCGCGGTCGGCGAACGCGCCCGCCGCCGCGTCCTCGCCGACCACACCTACGCCAAGCGGCTCGAACAGATCCTGTCGCTGCTCTGACGCGGGTCCGACGCGGGCCCCTTGCGCC
The DNA here is from genome assembly GCA_035648435.1 of Caulobacteraceae bacterium. Lineage (GTDB taxonomy): Bacteria > Pseudomonadota > Alphaproteobacteria > Caulobacterales > Caulobacteraceae > Acaudatibacter. Next base: position 6,301 of record DASRLN010000057.1, on the reverse strand, counting down.
CTTCTAAGCCATGGCGCCGCGCGCTATGAGCCATGGGGCCATGGCGCACAAGGAATCCCCCGGCGACATCTTCAAGCGCGCCCTGGCCCATGCCGCGCGGTCGCTGGCCGAACAGCCGGACCTCGAGGTGGTGTTCTCCGGCGATGGGCCCAGTCTCATCGGCCACCGCGCCGTCCTGCCGCATCCGCCGCGCGAACTCTCGGGGCCGGAAACCAGCCGCATCCGCGGGCTCGCCGACCAGATGGCCCTGCGCGTCGCTCACCACGACGACGCGGTCCACGCGCGGGCCAAGCCTAAAACGCTCGACGGCGCGCAGGTCTACGATGCCCTGGAGCAGGCGCGCATCGAGGCCATCGGGGCCAACGCTCTGGCCGGGGTGAAGGATAACCTCGCCGCGGTCTGGGAGCAGGCCGTCCAGCGCAAAGGGTTCACCCAGGCGATCGACCCGGCCGCCGCCCCGATGGCCGATGTCGTCGCCCTGCTGGTGCGCGAACGGCTCACCGGCGCGCCGCCGCCGGCCGCCGCCCGGGCGGTGGTGGACGCCCTGCGCGCCCAGATCGAGGCCAAGGCCGGTTCCGATCTCGACCGGCTCACCGGCGCGGTGGAGGACCAGAAAGCCTTCGCCCGCATCGCCCGGGCCGTGGTCCGCGATCTCGACATGGGCGACGACCTTTCCGACGCCGCCGACCAGGACTTCCAGGACGACGAGGCCGAGGACGGCGAGGCCGAATCCTCCGGCGAAGGCGAAAACGAGGAGGATTCCCCCGACGGCAGCTCCCTCGACGACGCCGACAAGAGCCGCAAGGAATCGGAAAGCGCCGAGAGCGAACTCACCGAAACCGAGGACGACGACAGCGCCGAACCCTCCGAGGAGGAACTCGATCTCACCGACGGCGACAAGCCGGCCCGGCCGAACATCAACGATCCCGGCCGCCCCGAGCCGCTCTACAAGGTGTTCACCACCGCCCACGACGAGACCGTGCCGGCCGACGGGCTTTGCGAGCCGGAGGAACTGACCCGCCTGCGCGCCTACCTCGATCAACAGCTGGCCAGCCTGTCCAACGTCGTCTCGCGGCTGGCCAACCGCCTTCAACGCCGGCTGATGGCCCAGCAGAGCCGCTCGTGGAGCTTCGATCTGGAGGAGGGCATGCTCGACGCCGCCCGGCTGACGCGGGTGATCGTCGATCCCAGCTCGCCGCTGTCGTTCAAGGTCGAGGAGGAGACCAATTTCCGCGACACCGTGGTCTCCCTGCTGATCGACAATTCGGGGTCGATGCGCGGCCGTCCGATCATGGTCGCGGCGGTCTGCGCCGACATTCTCGCCCGCACCCTGGAGCGCTGCGCGGTCAAGGTCGAGATCCTCGGCTTCACCACCAGGGCGTGGAAGGGCGGGGCGGCGCGCGATGAGTGGCTCAAGGCCGGCAAGCCGCCGTCGCCCGGCCGGCTCAACGACCTGCGCCACATCATCTACAAGTCCGCCGACGCGCCGTGGCGGCGGGCGCGCAAGAACCTCGGCCTGATGATGCGCGAGGGCCTCCTGAAGGAGAACATCGACGGCGAGGCGCTGATGTGGGCCCACCAGCGCCTGATCGCCCGCACCGAACAGCGGCGCATCCTGATGGTCATTTCCGACGGCGCGCCGGTCGACGATTCCACCCTGTCGGTGAATTCCGGCCACTATCTCGAACGCCACCTGCGGCGGGTCATCGCCGAGATCGAAGGCCGCTCGCCGGTCGAGCTGATCGCCATCGGCATCGGCCACGACGTCACCCGCTATTACCGCCGCGCGGTGACTATCGTCGATGTCGAGCAGCTCGGCGGCGCGATCACCGAACAGCTCGCCGCCCTCTTCGACGACGAGCCGCGCGCCATCACCCGGGCGGCGGCGGGCCTGCTCGCGCCGCTGCCCAGCGTCCAGGGCGCTCCGCCCCTGAAGAAGACCAGTTTCCAGGCGGTGCGCGAGGCGGTGACTTGAGGGCCGCCTGCGTCGCCGATTTCCGCGACCACGCCCGCCGGCGCCTGCCGCGCGTCCTCTTCGACTACATCGACGGAGGCTCGTACGCCGAGACCACCCTGGCGGCCAATGTCGCCGATCTCCAGGCCCTGCGGCTCCGGCAGCGGGTGCTGCGGGACGTCTCCAAACTCTCCCTGGCGGTCGAACTCTTCGGCCAGGCTCTCGCCATGCCGGTGATCCTGGCCCCGGTGGGCCTGGCCGGCATGTACGCCCGGCGGGGGGAAACCCAGGCCGCGCGCGCCGCGAAGGCCGCCGGCGTGCCGTTCTGCCTCTCGACCGTGGGCGTCTGCGATGTCGCCGAGGTCGCCAAGGCGGCGGCGCCGCCGTGGTTCCAGCTCTACATGGTCCGCGACCGCGGCTTCATGGCCGAGGTCCTCGCCCGCGCCCGGGAGGCCGGGAGCCCGGTTCTGGTGTTCACCGTCGATCTGCCGGTCCCCGGCGCCCGCTGGCGCGACGCGCGCAACGGCATGATCGCCGCCACGCCCGGCCAGCAGCTCCGGCAGGCGCTCGACGGCGTGGCCCATCCGGCCTGGCTGCTGGACGTCTGGCTGGGCGGCCGGCCCCATTCCCTGGGCTCCGTCGCCGCCGGCGCGTCCGATCTTCGACGCCTGCCCGACTTCTGGAAATGGATCGGGCGCAACTTCGACCCCTCCGTCACCTGGGCTGATCTCGCTTGGATTCGCCAGCAATGGCCCGGTCCGATGGTGATCAAGGGCGTGCTCGACGTCGAGGACGCCCGCGAGGCGGCCAGGTGCGGGGCCGACGGCCTGGTGGTCTCCAATCACGGCGGCCGCCAACTCGATGGCGTCTCCTCTTCGATCGCCGCCCTGCCGGCCATCGCCGAGGCGGTGGGCGGCGATCTCACCGTGCTCATGGACGGCGGTGTGAGGTCCGGACTCGACCTCCTCAAGGCCCTCGCCCTGGGCGCCCGGGCCTGCCTGATCGGCCGGCCCTGGGCCTGGGCCCTCGGCGCGTCCGGCGAGGCCGGCGTCGCCGCCCTCATCGCCATCCTGCGCCAGGAACTCCGGGTCGCCATGGCTCTCACCGGCTGCACCGACGTGCGCGCCGCGGGAAAGGATCTGCTGGCCTAGCGGGCGCTTTCTTCCTGCCTCCCTCCCCTTCATGGGGAGGGACAGGCCGCGAAGCGGCCAGGGTGGGGCAGTCTCGATCGTTCCGCCCTTGGTGGGGTTTCACACAGCCCCACCCCGGCCTGTCGGCCGACCCTCCCCATGAAGGGGAGGGAGGTAAGCTATGGCTCTACGCCGCCGGCTGCGCGGCGAGCTTGGCCTTGATCTGCTTCTTGATCTTCCGCGCCCGGGGGGACAGGGTTTCATCTCCCGACTTCAGCAGGAAGGTGTCCAGGCCGCCTCGGAAATCCAGGGTTCGCAAGGCCGCGTTGGTGATCCGCAGGCGAAACGTCTGGCCGAGGGATTCCGACGCCAGGCTGGCCGGCGACAGGGCGGGCAGGAACCGCCGCTTGGACTTGATGTTGGAGTGGCTCACCCGGTGGCCGGTCATCGGACCGACGCCGGTGAGCTCGCAGCGGCGGGACATGGCGATCGGAACCTCGAGGCGAACGGATGGGCCGGGCGGCGCGGCGCCGATGGGAAGGGGCGCGACATAGCCGAACGGGCCTTCCGGCGTCAACCCTCGCGCGCAGCATCAGACCACCCGCGCGCCACACGGTTCGTGCCGTCCGCGCGGTTCGTGGCCAATCTTCCTTTTCGTTCACCGATCGCCCTGCGCGGGACGCCGATGGAACGTTACCCGACTTTCGCCGGATTTGTGGTTAATCTTCTCGCGGATACAACGCCTTGCGGTGAACAAACGCCGAATGGGCCGAGGTCGCCGATTCGGTCATGATTCGTTTCGCTCCCGTTCGCGTCGGTTAACCATGTTGGTTAAACGGCGCCGGAACGGCCTTTCTCTTGTCCGGTCGCCGAGGTTGCCACCCGCCCGCTACCCGCCCAATTGTAGCGCCCATGAGTCTCCCCTCCGCGCGTGAACCCCGCTCTCGCCTGGTGGCCGTGCTCGGTCCCACCAACACCGGCAAGACCCATCTGGCCGTGGAGCGGATGCTCGGCCACGCTTCGGGGATGATCGGCCTGCCGTTGAGGCTGCTGGCCCGGGAGATCTACGATCGGATCGCCCGCGCGCGGGGCGCCGGCGCCGTCGCGCTGATCACCGGCGAGGAGAAGATCGTCCCGCCGCGCGCCCACTACTTCGTCTGCACGGTCGAGGCCATGCCGCTGGATATCGACGTCGAGTTCCTGGCCATCGACGAGATCCAGCTGGCCGCCGATGCCGAGCGCGGCCACGTCTTCACCGATCGCCTGCTTCACGCCCGGGGGCGGTTCGAGACTATGCTGTTGGGCGCGGCGACCATGGCCCCTCTGATCCGCCGCCTGGCCCCGGAGGCCGAGATCGTCACCCGCGAGCGGTTTTCCGCCCTGACCTGGTCGGGCGCGAAGAAGCTCAGCCGGCTGCCGCGCCGCACCGCCGTGGTCGCCTTCTCCGCCGAAGAGGTCTATGCCATCGCCGAACTCGTCCGCCGCCAGCGGGGCGGGGCGGCGGTGGTCATGGGCTCGCTCAGCCCGCGGACCCGCAACGCCCAGGTCGCCCTATACCAGTCCGGCGAGGTCGATTTCCTCGTCGCCACCGACGCTATCGGCATGGGCCTGAACATGGACGTCGGCCACGTCGCCTTCGCGGGCCTGGCCAAGTTCGACGGCCGGCGCACCCGTCCCCTGTTCGCCCATGAGATCGGCCAGATCGCCGGCCGGGCCGGTCGCTACCAGACCCCGGGAACCTTCGGGGTAACCGGGGCCTCACCCGATCTGGACCACGATCTGGCCGAACAGGTCGAGACCCACGCTTTCGAGCCCGTCGCCGCCGCCCAATGGCGCAGCGGCGATCTCGACTTCGGCTCCCTCGCCGCCCTCGCCCGCTCCCTCGCCGCGCCGCCCCGGCGCCCTGGCCTCACGGCCGCCGAGCCGGCCCCCGACGAGGTCGCCCTGCGCCACCTCGCCGCCGACGTGGACGTCCAGGCCCGTTGCGCCGGCGACCCCGCGTCGGTGCGGCGGCTGTGGGAGGTGTGCCAGACACCGGACTTCCGCAAGACCACGCTCGAGGACCATCTGCGCCTGGCCGGCGATCTCTTCGGCCATCTCGGCGGCGCCGCCGGCCGCGTTCCCGCCGACTGGATGGCCGCGCAGCTCGGGCCGGTCGATCGGCTGGACGGGGAGATCGATGCTCTTTCGGCCCGGTTGGCGGCGGTCCGCACGCTCGCCTATGTCGCCAACCGCCAGGCGTGGCTCGCCGATCCGGCGCACTGGCGCGGCGTCACCCGCGGCCTTGAGGACCGCCTCTCCGACACCCTGCACGAAAAGCTGATGGCCCGGTTTATCGACCGTCGGACCAGCGCCCTGGTGCGCGGCCTCGGCCGGACCGAGGCGATCCTCGCCGGGGTCGCCGACGACGGGTCGGTCACCGTCGAGGGGCATTTCGTCGGCCGGCTCGAGGGCATCCGCTTCGCCGCCGACAAAGGGGCCGGCGTGCTGGCCGAAAAGACCCTGCGCGCGGCGGCCCAGCGGGCGGTGGCGCCGGAGGTCGCGCGGCGGCTCGGCCGCCTGGCCGCCGAGCCGGACGAGGCTTTCGCCCTGTCGCCGGAGGGCGAGGTGTTCTGGCGCGGAGAGGCGGCCGGCGCCCTGGTCGGAGACAAGCCCTTCGATCCGCGCGTGCGCCTCCATGGCGACCTGGGGCCACAGACCGCGCGGACCCGCGCCGTCCGCCGCCTGGAGGCCTTCGTCGCCGCCGAGGCGAACCGGCGGCTGGGTCCGCTGGCAAGGCTCTCGCGCGCCGTGGCCGACGGCGCCGTCAGGGGTCTGCCGCGCGGCGTCGCCTGGCGCCTGGTCGAGGCCGGCGGCGTCATCGACCGCCGGCTGGTGGAGAGCGATGTCCGCCATCTCAGTCAGGGCGAGCGGCGCGCCTTGCGCGCCCTGGGCGTGCGGATCGGCGCCTTCAGCCTGTTCCTGCCCGCCCAGCTCGATCCCGACTCACGCGCCTTCGCCGCCGCCTTCGCGCGGAGCGCCGCCGCGCCGCGGGCGCTGGGCCTGCGCGGGCTGCTGGCGGCCGGCTCCGAGGCCGTAGCGGTGGAGGCCCTCGAGCGCCTGGGCGAGCGCCTCCGCGCCGGACCCCGCCGGGACGGCGGGGTGGTCCTTTCGCCCGAGGCGGTCGGCGCCCTGGGCTGGACGGCGCTCCAGGCCGAGGCGGTGATGCGCGGCCTGG
>DASRLN010000056.1:0-6344 GCA_035648435.1 Caulobacteraceae bacterium | reverse complement strand
GCTATGCGCTGGTCGCCGCGATCGCGGCGGTGGCCGCCTTTGCCTGCATCGCGCTTCAGGTTCTTGCCGCCGACCAGGGCGCCGTGGCTACGGTCTTGGCTCGCGAGACACGCGCCCGGCTCGGCGCGGCCGCCGACGCGGGCGTGATGATCGCCATCCATGGCCTGGCGACGGATGACGCGGCAGACCGCTGGTCGATCGACGGGCGCGTCCGCCATGTCGCTTTCGAGGGCGTCGATCTGACGATCGCCATCGACGACGAACGCGGAAAAGCGCCGCTGGCCGGTCTCGATGACGAACAGGCCCGAACCCTTTTCGAAGGCGCGGGGGCGTCTGGCGGTCGCCTCGACGCGCTGGTGGACGAATTCCGAGTCAGACGGGCGCGGGCGCCGTTCCGCACCATCGGCGACCTGATGGCGCTGCCGGACATGGACGCGGCGCTCCTCGCCCGCGTGGCGCCGGCGGTCACGATCTTTTTTGAGCGCAACGGTCCCTTCGACTCCACCAACGCCTCGCCACTGGCAATCTCCACCATGCGGGCGCTGGGCGGAAAGCCAGAAGCGCTCGCCGCCCAAAGCCAGTTCGCGAACGAAAGGCCGGACGAGCAGATCGCCATCGACGACAACCTGGTCGGCCGCACTCTCACCGTCGCGGTTTCGGCCCGTGACCGCCGCGGCGATCGCGGCCACCGCACCGCCATCGTCGAGCTGACCGGGTCGAGGAACGATCCTTTCTGGATCCGCTACGTCGAGTGAGCTTCGGTCCTCTTCAGAAACTCAGCGGCCCGTGCAGCCAAACGATCCAGGTGCCCACGCAGAGCGGCGCGCCGAAGGCGACGGGCGCGTGCAACGCCTTGCGCCCGCGGCGAACCGCCAGCATCCCAACCCAGACGAAGGCGATTGCGCAGGCCATCACCACCACCGAGGGGAGCGATCGCCAGCCGAGCCAGGCGCCGGCCGCCGCCAGCAACTTCGCGTCACCCAGTCCGATCCCCTCCTTCCGCCGCCAGCGGCGCCAGGCGAGGGCCAGGGCCGCGAACACGCCATATCCGGCCGCCGACCCGATCAGATGATCGATGATGGGCGCGCCCGGCAGGACAGCACTCGCCGCCAGGCCCGCCGCGATGAGCGGCAGGGTGAGGACGTCGGGCAGGCGCAGCGAAATGAGGTCGATTGCCGCCAAGGTGACCAGCACCCAGGCCAGGATCAGGCTCAGGGCGAGTACGCCGCCGGCGGGGACGACGGCGCCAGCCCATCCGAACGCGGCCATCGTCGCGACGATCATGGCGCCCGCGAAACGGGAATTTGGCTCGGGCGCGTATGCCGCCGCCAATCGTCCCGCCGCCCATCCCGCCGGCCCTCCGGCCAGACTCACCGCCAGGGACCACGGCCAGGAACTCACGGCGTCGTGCATCGCAGAACCGAACCTCGACCGGAGCGTGGAGCCAGGCGCCATAGCGATGCCACGCCTCGGCGTCTATTGTCTCCGATCCCCGTGTCGGCCTCGATCGGGCGGACCAGCCATCGACGGAGGTTTGGAGTTTGATCGGCGGTCCCGCCCGGCTGGCATCGACCTTGGCGATCGCGGCTGTCGCCTGGCTGGTGGCTGGCGGACCCGCTCCCGTCAGCCACGCGAACCAGCGCGGCGCCGCGAGCGCTCCATCGCCCACTCGCTCCGCCGCCCCGGCGCGCCGGCTCACCGTGGAGATGCGCGCCGGCGAATCTCTGACGGCGGCTCTCACTCGTTCGGGCGTCGGGGCGGAAGAGGCGGCCAGCGCCGCCGCGGCCCTGTCGGATGACTTCGATACCGTCAATCCGCACCCGGGACTGCCGCTCGCCTTGGCGCTCGAGGGACCGCGTCTGGCGGAACTCGCGTTCCAACCGAGATCCGAAACCCGCCTGCGCTTGGCGCGAGGCCCGGCGGGACTTCTGCGCCTGGATCGCGACGAATCCCCGCCGATCGCCCGCCCGCGCCTGATCGAAGGCGTCATCGACGGTTCTCTCTACCTCTCGCTGACCGGCGCCGGCGTCAGCCCGGACATGGCGGCGGCCGTCGAACGGTCCTTCGGGGGCCGATTTGACCTCGCGCGGGACGTGGAGAGCGGCGACCGATTCCGCGTGGTCCTCGAAGAGCGCGCCGGCGCGGACGCGGGCGGCCCTGGGCGTCCGCTCTACGCCGATATCGCCACCCGCGCCGGCGCCATCCGCCTCTACCGCCTGGGAGACGACGGCGGCGCGATGGTGGCCGATCCCGATGCCGGCGCCCCGCCGGGCCAGCCGGCCCTGCTGCGCACGCCGGTCGATGGCGCGCGCATCACGTCGCTTTTCGGCATGCGGCTTCATCCGATCCTCGGCTTCACCCGCATGCACCAGGGCGTCGATTTCGCCGCCCCCACCGGCAGCCCGGTTCTCGCCGCCGGCGACGGGGTGGTGGAGGAGGCGCGCTGGTCGGGGGGCTACGGGCGCTGGCTCAAGCTGCGCCATGGCGAAGGGCTGGAGACCGGCTACGCTCACCTCTCGGCCTGGGCCGCCGGCATCGCGCCGGGCGCGCCAGTGCGGCGGGGCCAAGTCATCGCCTATGTCGGCGCCACCGGCTTGGCCACCGGCCCGCACCTCCACTACGAGGTCTTCCGGGCCGGGCGCCGGATCGATCCCAAGCTCGCCGCCACGTTTTCGCTCGCCGGCGCCGCTGCCGCCGACATCCCGACGCTTCGCGCTCGAAAGGCGGCCATCGACGCCACCGTCGCCTCCCTCAATGCCGGCGGGTGATCGCCGAGGAATGACGCGCGGCGGAGAACATCATCACGCCTCCAGCGTCGCCAGGCCGCGGGCGAGGTCGGCGATCAGGTCCTTGGGACCCTCGACGCCGATGGAGAGCCGGATCAGCCCCTCGGAGATGCCGAGGATCGCCTGTTCGTTGGCCGAGACGCCCGAATGGGTGGTGCTGCCGGGGTGGCAGGCGAGGGACTCGGTGCCTCCGAGGCTGACCGCCAGTTTGAACACCTGGAGGTTGTCCAGGACCTTGAACGCCGCCTCGCGACCGCCGCGGAGGACGAAGGAGAAGGTCGCGCCGCGCGCGCCGCACTGCCGCGCGATGACCCGGCCCTGGGGCGAATCCGGATCGACGGAACCAAGATAGGCGACGCTCTCCACCGCCGGCTGCGCGGCCAGCCAGTCGGCGACGATGCGGGCGTTTTCGAACGCCTTGTCCATGCGCAGGCGCAGGGTCTCCAATGACCGGGTGAGCATCCACGCGCTGTGCACGTCCAGCTGGTTGCCGATCAGGTTTCGCAGCGACCTGACCTTTTTCATCAGGGCGGCGGGTCCGGCCACCGAGCCGGCGATCAAGTCGCTGTGGCCGCCGACGTATTTGGTCAGAGAGTACACGGCCAGATCGCATCCGTGGGCCAGCGGCGCCTGGTAAAGCGGTCCCAGGAGGGTGTTGTCGACGACGATCACCGGGCGCGTCCCCTGCCGCGCCCGCGCCTCCTCGGCGACGGCGGCGATCAGGGCGAGATCGACCACGGCATTGGTCGGATTGGCCGGGGTCTCGACATAGATCGCCGCCAGCGGTCCCTTGGCCATGGCCTCGGCGGCGGCGGCGCGTACGGCGTCGGGATCGACACCATCAACGAAGCTGGAGCTGGCGATGCCGAGTCTGGCCAGCAGGCCATCGAACAGCGTCTCGGCGCCGCCGTACAGGGGACGACTGCGCAGCACCACCTCCCCGGGTCCGGCAACCGCCATCAGCGAGGTGAAGATCGCCGCCATGCCGCTGGAAAACACCGAGCAGGCGTCGGCGCCTTCGAGCACGGCCAGGCGCTCCTCGACGATCTGGAGATTGGGATTGTTGAAGCGCGTGTAGATCAGACCGGCGTCGGCGCCTTCCGGCGAAGCGCTGCGCCCGCTCATGTAGTCGAAGAGGAGCTTTCCCTCCTCGCAGGTGCTGTAGGCGAAGGTGGAGGTGAGGAAGATCGGAGTCTTCACCGCCCCCTCCGAAAGGGTCGGGTCGAAGCCGAAGCCGAGCATCAGCGTTTCCGGCTGGAGCTGATGAGCCCCAACCCGCGACTTCCGGAAATCCCGCTTGACCATCGCCCGCCTCGAATCTGGTTGGCCGGATCGGCCGCGCGGCGACTGTAGCGCCCCCGCGCCTGGGGAACCACGGGGCTCGAGCGCGGCTTCAGGCCCGCGGCCTGGGTAAGAGCGGCCTGGAAGACCGCGCTCCGAAAGGGAAAGAGGTTGATGGTCCAACGGTCGAGGATGCAGAAACGGTCGATGACGCATGCGAACGACCATCGCCACACCCATGACCACGACCATGGTGACCACCACCATGGCCATCGCCACCCCGCGCCCGCCTCGTTCGGACTGGCGTTCGCGGTCGGGATCGGACTGAACACCGCCTATGTGATGACCGAGGCGGTCTATGGCGTGCTGGGCAATTCCCTCGCCCTGCTGGCCGACGCCGGACACAACTTCGGCGACATCCTCGGTCTGGTCGCCGCCTGGCTGGCGGCGTGGATGGGACGCAAGGCGCCCAGTCCGCGCTACACCTATGGCCTCCGCGGCTCGTCGATCCTGGCCGCCCTGAGCAACGCGACCCTCCTGTTGGTGGTCACCGGCGGCATCGCCTGGGAGGCGATCTCGCGGTTGACCCATCCCGAACCGGCCGCGGGAGTGACGATCATGATCGTGGCCGCGGCCGGCATGGCGGTGAACGGTCTCACGGCCCTGATGTTCGCCGCTGGACGCAAGGGGGACCTGAACATCCGCGCCGCATTCGGCCACATGATGGCCGACGCCCTGGTCGCCGCCGGAGTGGTCGCGGCGGGCGCCGCCATCCTCGTCACCGGCTGGGCCGTCATCGATCCGATCGTCAGCCTGCTCATCGGCGTGATCATCGTGGTCGGAACCTGGACGCTCCTACGCGAGTCGCTGGACCTCGCCCTGCACGCGGTGCCGGTGGGCGTGGATCAGCAGGCGGTGAAGGGCTACCTCGCCACGCTACCCGGCGTCAGCGAGGTGCACGACCTGCATATCTGGGGCATGAGCACCACCGAAACCGCCCTCACCGCCCATCTGGTGCGTCCCGAAGGGGCCATCGACGACGCCCTCCTCCACCGCGCCTGCGCCGAACTGCGGATGCGGTTTTCGGTCCACCACGCCACGCTTCAGATCGAGAAGGGAGAGGATGGACATCCGTGCGAACTGGCCCCGGAGGGCGTCGTCTGACGCCCTCCGACTTCCAGGAGAAAGGGTGGGAGGGCGTCGTCTGACGCCCTCCGGACACCGGCGGGTCTAGTAGCAGTAACCGCCGACGTAGCGGCCGTAGTAGGGATTCCAATAGGGCGCGCAGCCGTAGCCGTAGCCGTAGTAGGGGTAGCCGCCGCCGATCCAGATGCCGCCCGCGCCCCAATAACCGCGACCGCCGTAATAGCCGCCCCGGTTTCCATATCCGCCGCCGCGGTAGCCGTATCCGCCGCCGTGGTAGCCGTATCCGCCGCCACGATAGCCGCCGGCGTAGGCGCGACCGCCCCCGCCGCGATAGCCGCCCGCCGACGCATGACCGGCCGAGCCGTGGAAGCCGCCGCCGCCACGGCCGCCGCCATGATTCTGGGCGGCGGCGGGGGTGACCGCGAAAGCGGAAACGGCGGCGAAGGTGAGGGCCGCCGCGGCGGCCGTGAGTGTCTTGTGCATGGTGAACCTCAAAGTTACTCCGTGGAGTGCAACATCCCTATGAGGTTGACCTTCTCAGTTTCCGGCTGAACCGCACGTGAATGATGCGCTCATGTAACGGCGCCGCGCGGCGCCGGGTTCCTTGACCGTCGCTGGGGAACCAGCGGAGCCGCACTCGCGAGATTCGATGGTACCGCCTCCCGGGCTCGAACCGGGGACCTCCAGATCCACAATCTGGCGCTCTAACCAACTGAGCTAAGGCGGCGCCTTCGCGGCGGCCCTCGTTTAGTCGCCGGTCACCCGGCGATCAAGCGTGGGTGACGATTGGAAATTCGAAAGAGCGAAGCGCGAACCCCTCGCCTCGGCCTATTCCTTGGCGAGCTGGAAGCTGATCGGGACCGTGATCGTGGCTCCGCCGACCGGCGCCCCGTCTTTCGTTTGGGGCCTCATCTTGAAGAGGTGGGACATCTTCAACGCCGCCGCTCCGAAGCCCTGATCGCCCGGCTCCTCGGAACTCACCGAGCAACCCGATAGCGTTCCGGAGGCAGTGACAACGCAGGTGATGGAGGCCCGGCCGCTGACCTCCATGCGCTGGGCGCGCTCGGGGTAGAATTGATTGACGTCGTCGCCAGTGGGCCTGCGCAGCCAGTCTGGCCTGGTGATCACCGA
>DASRLN010000055.1:0-7261 GCA_035648435.1 Caulobacteraceae bacterium | reverse complement strand
GTTCTCGATCTGGCTCAGATTCGGCGGCGGCAAGGGCTTTGCGACCTTCCTCGGAATCCTGCTGGCCATCGGCTGGCCGGTCGGCGTCGCCGCCGCCGTCACCTGGCTGCTGGTCGCCGCCATCTTCCGATATTCCTCGTTGGCCTCGCTCTCCGCCGCCGCGCTCGCGCCGGTCTGGCTTCTCGTCCTGCACCAGTCGAGCGAGCCGAAACTCTGGCTCACCGTCGCCATGGCCGTCTTGATCTTCGCACGCCACCATCAGAACATCCGCCGCCTGCTGGCCGGCGATGAGCCGCGCATCGGCGCGCCGAAAGCCACGGCGGCATGAGCGAGGATCGCGACGATCCCGCGCGCATCGACTGGCTGCGGCTCGCCCGCGCCGAGGCCGTGGGACCGGTGACCTTCGCCCACCTGATCGGCCGATACGGTTCGGCGACGCGGGCCCTCGCCGCGCTCCCCGATCTGGCGCGCCGAGGGGGTCGAAGCCTGCCGCCCAGGGTTCCCGGCCCCGTGGAGGCACGGGCCGAGCTGGACGCCGGCGAGGCGCTCGGCGCTCGACTGATACTCGGAGACGAGCCGGATTTTCCACGCCTCCTGGCCGTGCTCGATCCGCCGCCGACCCTGGTCTGGGTTCTCGGCGACAGCACCCTGCTGGCCAGACGTACCGTCGCCATCGTCGGCGCCCGCACCGCTTCGGCCGCCGGCCAGAGATTCGCCCGCGCGCTCGCCGGGGCGCTGGGCGAGGCCGGCTACATCGTGGTCTCCGGCATGGCCCGCGGCATCGACGCCGCCGCTCACCGCGGGGCCCTGGAGACCGGAACCGTGGCGGTGATCGCCGGCGGCGTGGACACCATCTATCCTCTGGAGAACGCCGAGTTGTACGGCGCGATCCGGGCGAAGGGCTGCCTGATTTCCGAACGCGCCATCGGTCACGAGGCCCGCGCCAAGGACTTCCCGCGCCGCAACCGGATCATCTCCGGCCTCTCGCTGGGCGTGGTGGTGGTGGAGGCCGAGCTTCGCTCCGGCTCCCTGATCACCGCCCGTCTCGCCGGCGAGCAAGGCCGCGAGGTCTTCGCGGTCCCCGGATCGCCGCTCGATCCTCGCGCCCGGGGCGCCAACGACCTCCTCCGCCAGGGCGCGACCCTGGTCGAGGAGGCCGATGACGTGCTGCGGGTGCTCGACACTCAGCCCGGGATGGCGGCGCCCGAACCCGCCACCTACGCGTGCCGTGAGACTCCGGGCGACGTGGAGACGGACGAACTGCGCGCCGTCCTGGCGCAACTTCTCTCGCCCACCCCGATCTCGATCGACGAACTCGCCCGCGCCGCTGGCGCGCCAACGCCCTCGATCCTCGCCGCCCTGATGGAGTTGAGCCTGGCCGGCCGGGCGGAACTTCTGCCGGGCGGATTGGCCGCCAGCGCCTGAGACCCCTCAGCGCGGGTTGCCCGCACTACCGAGCCCATTTCACGGCCCACGTTGACAGAGGCGGGGCGCCGCCCCCACTTTCCGCGCCCGTCGCCTCGGGCGGCCCAACCGCGAAATCTAAGCCCCAGTCCCCCATAAAATGAACGTCGTCGTCGTCGAGAGTCCGGCCAAGGCCAAGACCATCAATCGCTATCTCGGGCCGGGCTACACGGTGCTGGCGTCCTATGGCCATGTGCGCGACCTGCCGTCGAAGGACGGATCGGTCGATCCGGACGACGACTTCGCCATGCGCTGGGAGGTCGACGGCAAATCGGCCAAGCGGCTTTCCGATATCGCCCAGGCGCTCAAGGGCGCCGACCGGCTGATCCTCGCCACCGACCCCGACCGCGAGGGCGAGGCGATCAGCTGGCATGTGCTGGAGGATCTCAACCGCCGCCGGGCGGTGAAGGGGGCGCAGGTTCAGCGGGTGGTGTTCAACGCCATCACCCGTTCGGCGGTCACCGAGGCGATGAAGCATCCCCGGGCCATCGACATGGAACTGGTCGATGCCTACCTCGCCCGCCGCGCCCTAGATTATCTCGTCGGCTTCACCCTCTCGCCGGTGCTGTGGCGCAAGCTGCCGGGCGCGCGATCGGCGGGGCGGGTGCAGTCGGTAGCCCTGCGCCTCATCGTCGAGCGCGAGATCGAGATCGAGGCCTTCCGGACCCACGAATACTGGACGGTCGAGGCCGACGTATCCGCCGGCGGTGATCCGTTCATGGCGCGGCTGGTCAAACACCAGGGCAAGCGGCTCGCCAAGTTCGATCTTGGCAACGAAGCGTCGGCCCAGGCCGCGCGGACCGCCGTCCAGAGCGGCGCGTTCAAGGTCACGGCGGTTGAGAAGAAACCCGCCCGGCGAACGCCGCCGCCGCCCTTCACCACCTCGACGCTGCAGCAGGAGGCGTCGCGCAAACTCGGCTTCTCGGCCCAGCGGACCATGCAGGCGGCCCAGAAACTCTACGAGGGTGTCGATATCGGCGGCGAGACGGTCGGCCTGATCACCTACATGCGCACCGACGGCGTGCAGTCGGCCCCGGAAGCTCTCGACGAAACCCGCGCGGTGATCGCCGGCCTCTACGGCAAGGACTATGTTCCGGAAACTGCCCGCCATTACAAGGTAAAAGCCAAGAATGCTCAGGAAGCGCACGAGGCCATCCGGCCGACCAGCCTGGAGCGCAACCCCGGGCGCATGCGGCTGGAGAGCGATCTCGGCCGCCTCTACGAGCTGATCTGGAAAAGGATGATCGCCTCGCAGATGGAAGCGGCGCGGATCGAACGCACCAGCATCGAGCTGGACAGCGCCGACGGGCTGACCGCCCTGCGCGCCACCGGCCAGGTGGTGCTCTTCCCCGGCTACCTCGCGGTCTATGAGGAAGGCCGCGATGACGAGGAGGGCGAGGATGGCGGACGCCTGCCGCAGGTCACCGAGGGCGCCGCCGCCAGGGTCATCGCCGCCCGCGCCGACCAGCACTTCACCGAGCCGCCGCCTCGCTATTCCGAGGCCAGCCTGGTCAAGAGGATGGAGGAACTGGGCATCGGCCGTCCCTCCACCTACGCCTCGATCCTCACCGTGCTGCGCGACCGCGCCTATGTGCGGATGGAGAAGAACCGGTTCGTCCCGGAGGACGCGGGACGCTTGGTGACGGCGTTCCTCGAACAGTTCTTCCGGCGCTATGTGGAATACGACTTCACCGCGGCCCTCGAAGAGAAGCTCGATCTGGTGTCGGCCGGCGAACTCGGCTGGAAGGCTCTGCTGCGGGAATTCTGGAAGGATTTCCACGCCGCCGTCGGCGAGATCGGCGAACTGCGCATGGGCCAGGTCCTGGAAGCGCTCAACGAATCCCTCGGACCCCACATCTTTCCCGACACCGGCGATGGGACCGATCCGCGCATCTGCCCGACCTGTGGCATGGGGCGGCTGTCGCTCAAGACCGGCAAGTTCGGGGCCTTCATCGGGTGTTCCAACTATCCCGAATGCCGGTTCACTCGCCCCATCGCCGCATCGAGCGGCGAGGAGGAGAGCCAGGCCGGCGACCGGGAACTGGGGACCGATCCGGTCACCGGCGCCGTGGTCTGGCTCAAGACCGGCCGGTTCGGACCCTATGTCGAGGAGGCCGGGGCGACGCCCAAACGCGCCAGCCTGCCGAAGGACTGGCCCGTCGCCGCCATCGATCTCGACAAGGCCATCCGTCTCTTGCGCCTGCCACGCGAGGTCGGCGTCCATCCCGAGGACGGGGCGATGATCCTGGCGGGCATCGGCCGCTATGGGCCCTACGTCCAGCACAACGGGACCTACGCCAACCTCTCCAGCGCCGACGAGGTGTTCGACGTCGGCCTCAACCGCGCGGTGGCCGCCCTGGCCGAAAAGCGCGGCGGCCGAGGAGGCCGCGACGCGGCGGCGGCGCCGCTCAGGGAATTGGGACCGCATCCGACCAGCGGCAAACCCGTGCGGATCCTGGCTGGCCGCTACGGTCCCTACGTCAAGCACGAGGCGACCAACGCCAACGTTCCCAAGGGCGCGGACCCCCAGCACCTGACCATGGACGAGGCGGTCGCCCTCCTGGCGGCGCGCGAGGGCAAGCCGTCGGGCAAGTCTCGCGGCGCGGCGCGCAAACCCGCGAAGGCGAAGAAGGCGGCGGTGAAGACTACCGCCCGGAAACCAGCGAAGAAGGCGTGAGGATGCGCGCGGGGGGACTCTCGCTTTCCTTCTCCCCTCGCGGGAGAAGGTGGCCGCCGAGAGGCGGCCGGATGAGGGGCTGCGCCGGCCCCGGTGACTTGCTCTCCCCGGCGACTGCCGCAAATGCCGCTCGATCCCTCATCCGACCCGCTCACGCGGGCCACCTTCTCCCGCAAGGGGAGAAGGGTACTCAGACGGACTGAGCAGGAGTTGGCCAGATCTCGTTCGCCGAGGAGGGGCCGTCCCAGGGAAGGCGGACGGCGGCCTCGCGCAGACACCGCCCTTCCCCCCGTCGGTGTCGTCGATGTCGCCGAGCGGGACGCCGACGGGGATCTGTTCGTGCGGCTGGCCGGCGCTCCGGAAGGCGCGGCGCTCGTCCGCCTCGCGCCGGGATCGGGCGAGGCGGTGGCCGGCGCGCCGGGGCTCGGCGACCGGCTGCTGGTGCGCTTCGAAACCCGCGAAGGCGGCGAGACCGAGGCGCGGCTGATCAAGCGCCTGGGCCAGAGCGCCCACCGCGTGCTGGGCGTGGTCCGCAAGGCCCACCGCGAGGTCCGCGTCGAGCCGGTCGATCGGCGCTCCCGCGAGAGCCTGGTGCTCGGCGAAGCCGATGGCCGGTCCTTGAGCGACGGCGATCTGGTTCTGGCCCAGGTCGAGGGGCCTTCGGCGAGGCCCCATGGTCCCAAGCGCGGCAGCCTCTTGGAGGTCGTCGGCCGCGAGGACGATTCCAGGGCCGCCTCCCTCATCGCCATCCACACCCACGGAATCCCGACCGGCTTCACGCCCGAAGCCGAGGCCGAAGCCCTGGCCTGCAAGCCGCCCACACTCGCCGGCCGCACCGACCTGCGCGATCTGCCGCTGATCACCATCGATCCGGCCGACGCCCGCGATCACGACGACGCGGTCTTCGCCGAGCCCGACGCCGATCCGAACAATCCGGGCGGTTGGATCGTCTGGGTGGCCATCGCCGATGTCGCCGCCTGCGTCCGTCCGGGCTCGGCGCTCGATCGCCAGGCCCGCGACAAGGCCAACAGCGTCTATTTCCCCGACAGCGTCGAGCCGATGCTGCCCGAGCGCCTTTCCGCTGGGCTGTGCTCCCTGCGGCAGGGCGAGCCGCGGGCCTGCCTGGCCGTGCGGATGGTGTTCGACGCGCGGGGCCGCAAGCGCGCCCATCGCTTCGTGCGCGGCCTGATGCGCTCGGCCGCCAAGCTCTCCTACGAACAGGCCCAGAGCGCCATCGACGGAAACCCGGATGACGACACCGGCCCCCTGCTCGAAGGCGTGCTGAGGCCGTTGTGGGCCGCCTACGGCGCGGTCAAGTCGGCGCGCGAGTCGCGCTCGCCGCTGGCGATCCAGTCCCTGGAACGGCGGATCGTGCTCGGACCCGACGGCAAGGTCGCCTCGATCACCCCGCGCGCGTCGCTGGAGGCGCACCGGCTGATCGAGGAATTCATGATCCAGGCCAACGTCTGCGCCGCCGAGACGCTGGAGCAGCGCCGCACGCCGCTGATCTATCGCGTGCACGAAGCGCCGAGCGCCGAGAAACTCCAGTCCCTCGGCGATTTCCTGGAGACCCTGGCCATCCCCTGGGCCAAGGGCGAGGCGGCGCGGACCGACCGCTTCAACCGCCTGCTCGGCCAGACCCGCGAAGGTCCGCACGCCGAGATCGTCAACGAGGTCGTCCTGCGCACCCAGATGCAGGCCCACTATTCGCCGCAGAATGTCGGCCACTTCGGCCTCAATCTCGACCGCTACGCGCACTTCACCTCGCCGATCCGCCGCTACGCCGACCTCATCGTCCATCGCGGCCTGATCAAGGCGTTGGGCCTGGGCGACGACGGCCTCGCCGCCGAGGACATCGCGCGCCTCGAGGACACCGCCGAGCACATCACCCTGGCCGAACGCCGCGCCATGGCCGCCGAGCGCGACGCCATCGACCGCTACGTCGCCGCTTTCCTGGAGGACCGCGTGGGCGCCGCCTTCGACGGGCGGATCACCGGCGTCACCCGCTTCGGCCTCTTCGTGCGGCTGGCCGAAACCGGCGCCGACGGCCTGATCCCTATCTCCACGCTCGGCGGCGAGTATTTCATCCACGACGAGGCGAGCCACGCCCTGGTCGGCGAGCGCACGGGGGAGCGCTGGCGCCTCGGCCGCGCCGTCCAGGTGCGCCTGCGCGAAGCCACCCCGATCACCGGCGGCCTGGTCCTGGAAATGCTCAGCGATCCGGAACCCCGTGATCCCAAGGCCCCGCGTCCGAAGGCCGCCGTGCGCGGACGCGGAGGGCGGCCGGATTCACGCGGACGACGTAGGTGAGTGGGTTTGAGTTGCCGACCGCATGTGATATATAGCGCCGATATCAGTTGCGGAGAACCACGATGCGCACTCTGGTGGAAATCCCCGGAAGCGATGTCGCAGCGCTCGACGAGCTGGGCCGCCGCCGGCGCGTCTCCCGTTCGCGGCTCATTCGCGAAGCGGTGGCCGACTATCTCGGTCGCCAGCCGCGCCCGACCATGGCGGCGGCGTTCGGCCTCTGGCGCGAGAAGGCGATCGACGGCGTGGCGTATCAGCGGGCGCTGCGGGAGGAGTGGTGAAGGCGCTCTTCGACACCAACATCCTCATCGACTTCCTCAACGGCGAGCCCGCGGCCAGGACCGAGGTCGAACTCTATGAGGACCCGGCGATCAGCATCGTCACCTGGATCGAGGTGATGGTCGGCGCCGACGAGGCCAGCGCGCCGGACATCCGCGCGTTCCTGGCCAATTTCGAGATCATCGCCCTGGACGAAGCGGTGGCCGAGGTCGCGGCCCAGATGCGGCGGCGCCATCACCTGAAGCTCCCCGACGCCGTCGTCTGGGCCTCCGCAGATCGCCACGGCCGCCTGCTGGTGACCCGCGACGTCAAGGATTTCCCGGCTGGCGACCCCGGCATAAGGGCGCCCTATCGGCTGGAGCATTGACGGACCGATGTGGTCCGTGAGCGGAGAGTTCGCATCATCACCCTTCGCCGGGCGCGAGCCAGGAGTATCGCCGTCATGTCGATTAAGCACCCACCTCTCACACCGGACGCCGTGCCCTTCGACGACGAGAACCCCGAATGGACCCCCGAGATGTTCGCTCGCGCCCG
>DASRLN010000054.1:0-2097 GCA_035648435.1 Caulobacteraceae bacterium | reverse complement strand
ATCGAAAGGGTCATCGTGGCCACCAACGCCAACGACATCGTCGCCCGCGCCCTGACCGGCGGGCGCTACGCGCGCGGTCCAGCCCTCGCCACCCGCAGCCCGGCCATGGATATCCAGGTCGCCTCCAACTTCGAGCGGCTCTACTTCGAGGCCGCCGGCCGCGACGCCGCCGCCACGGCCGCGGCCTTCGAGCGCTTCGCCGCCTCGGGCGCCATCGACATCCCTGGCGCCGTTCTCGGCGCCATGCGCGCGCGCCTCACCGGCGTCTCGGCCAGCGAGGTCGATACCCGCCGGGCGATGGCCGACGCCTTCCGCCTCACCGGCGATCTCGTCGATCCCCATACCGCCGTCGCCCTGGCCGGGCTCGACGCGGCCCGCGCCGAACGCTCCGGCGCGCCGGTCGTGGTCCTCGCCACCGCCCACCCGGCCAAGTTTCCGGACGCCGTCCTCGCCGCCACCGGCCAGTCGCCGCCGACGCCCTCGCGGGTCCGCGATCTCGCCGATCGGCCCGAGCGCATCGATCGCCTCGCCGCCGACGTCGAGGCGGTCAAGGCCTATGTCCGGGCCTTCGCCGCGTGACCGCCATCCCCGGCGCGCCAGCCGTCCATGTCCTGGCCAACGGCGTCACCGTGATCTGCGATCACGCCCCCGGCTTCGAGACCCTGGCCCTCAGCGTCGTCGCCGGGCGCGGCGCGCGGTGGGAGGACGAGGGCCGCGGCGGCTGGTCGCATCTGCTCGAGCACATGGTGTTCAAGGGCGCGGGCGATCGCTCGGCGCGCGACATCGTCGAGGTCATCGAAGCCGCCGGCGGCCAGATCAACGCCGCCACCGGCCATGAGCGGACCAGTTTCCAGGTGCGGGCGCTGAAGGGCGGCCTCACCCTGGCCATGGCGGTGACCGCCGATCTGATCCGCCGCCCGGCCCTGCGGGCCGATGACCTGGCCCGGGAAAAGCAGGTCGTCGGCCAGGAGATCGCCGAGGCCGCCGACACCCCCGACGACCAGGTCTTCGAACTGGCCCACGCCGCCGCGTTCGCCGGCAACCCCCTCGGCCGGCCGATACTCGGCACGGCCGCCACCATCGCTTCGGCGGGACCCGAGAGCCTGGAGGCCTGGCGCGCGGCGATCTACGCCCCCGACCGCCTGGTGGTCAGCGCCGCCGGGGCGGTGGACGAGGATGAACTGCTCGGCCTCGCCGAGCGCCTTTTCGGCGACGCCGGCGGCGCCGCGCCGCCGGCCCATGAGCCGGGGACATTCACCGGCGGCGACGCCAGGGAAATCCGCCGCCTCGAGCAGGCCCACGTCGTCTTCCTGTTGCCGGCCCCCGGCGTCCTGGATCCCGACCACTACGCCCTGCGCCTGGCGGTGGAGATCCTCGGCGGCGGCATGTCCTCGCGCCTGTTCCAGGAAGCCCGCGAGAAACAGGGTCTGGCCTACGCCATCGACGCCTGGGCCGACGTCTTCGCCGATGTCGGGGTGGTCGGAATCTACGCCGGCTGCGCCGCCGCCGACGCCGGAAAACTCGCCGAGGTCGCCGCCGCCGAACTCCGCGGCCTGGGCGCCACCGTGTGTTCCGAGGAACTCGCCCGCGCCAAGGCCCAGCTCGCCGCCTCCCTGTTCATGGGTCGCGAATCCCTCCTCGCCCGCGCCGAACAGGCCGCCGCCCAGGTGCTGATCTTCGGCCGTCCCATGGCCACCGCCGAACTCGCCGCCGCTATCGACGCCGTGAGCCTCGCCGACATCGCCCGCGTCACCCGCCGCCTCCTCGCCCCCGGCCTTTCCACCACCAGCGTCCTCGGCCCCCGCGCCGCCATGAAAGCCCCCGACCGCTTCGCCGCCGCCCTGTTCGGCTGAAGCCCGCCGGCGCAAGTGGGGCGCAAGTGGGGACATGTAACCATTGCGCCTCTTCGCAATGGGTAGGTGTCCCCGACTTGCGTGCGCCGGCGCTCGCAAATTGGGGGACATGAACGAAGTTCGCCAAGAAGGAGGCGAATTCGATCACGTCCCCATTTGCGCCCACCGGGCCGCCAACCCCCCGATTTGCCCAAACCCGCCCTTCTGCGGCAAGATCGTCCCCGATGGCTCTGCTCGACTGGAT
>DASRLN010000053.1:0-13090 GCA_035648435.1 Caulobacteraceae bacterium | reverse complement strand
GGCGCGGCCCGCGTCGCCACCGGCGCGCGGCCGGGCGGCTTTTCGTCCAGGCGAGAGACATCCAGATCGCCAAATACAGTGAGTTCCAGGGTGCGCGGAATGGGGGTCGCCGACATGGCCAGCAGGTGCGCCGCCTCGCCCTTGGCCTGCAGGCGGGCGCGCTCGGAGACGCCGAAGCGGTGCTGCTCGTCGATGACGGTGAAGGAAAGGTTCGCGAAGGCCACGTCATCCTGGAAGAGGGCGTGGGTGCCGACCGCCACGGCGGCGTCGCCCGAGGCGATCCGCGTGAGCTTGGCGGCGCGCGCGGCCCCCTTGTCGCGCCCAGTGAGGAGCACCGCGTGAACGCCCTGGGCGGCCAAGGGAGCGGCAAGGGTCTGGAAATGCTGGCGAGCCAGGATTTCGGTGGGGGCCATCAACACCGATTGGCCGCCCGAGGCCGCCACGTCGATCATCGCCAGCATGGCGACCACTGTCTTGCCCGCGCCGACATCGCCCTGGATCAGGCGGCTCATCCTTTCGGCCGACACCAAGTCGGTGCGGATCTCGGCGAGGTTGCGCGTCTGGGCGCCGGTGAGCTGGAAGGGCAGGGCGCCCAGCGCCCGCTCGGCCAGGGCGCTGGCGGCGATGACCGGGGCGGGGTGGGCGCGGACCCGGCGCTTGCGCGCCGCCAGGGCGAGCTGATGAGCGAGAAGTTCGTCGAAGGCCAGGCGCCTCCGAAACGGGGCCTGGGGGGAAAGGTCGGCTTCGCCCCGGGGCGCGTGGAGTCGGGCCAGGGCCTCGCGCCAGGAGGGCCAGGCCTGACGGGCGAGCCAGGCCGGGTCCTGCCATTCCGGGAGCACCGGCGCGCGCTCCAGCGCTTCGAGGGCATGGCGACGGACGGCCCGGGAGGGGAGGCCGGCGGTGGCGGGGTAGATCGCCTCGACGGCGGGAATTTCCGCCGCCCGATCGACGGGCAGCAGATAGTCGGGGTGGACGATCTGAAGCACGGTTCCATAGAGGTCGCGCTCCACGCGTCCGCTCACCACCCGGGCCGCGCCGAGCGGGTTCTGGCGCTCCAGACCAGCGCCGTGGACCTTGAACCAGACCATGGTGATGAAGCCGGTGTCGTCGAAGGCGCGGGTCTTCCACGGCTGGTTCGGACGCGCCGGCTTCTGGTGGGACTCGATGGTGACGCGGAAGGTCTGGACCTCTCCCTCGACGGCGTGGGCGGCCTTGGCGTCGCGCCGCCGGACCAGTTCGCGCGGGCCGGTGAAGACCACGTCGCGCACCTTGGGGCCGGCGACCCGCTCCAGCAGCGGGGCGATGCGCGCGCCGACGCCCTTGAGGGCGGTTATCGGCGCGAACAGCGGGAAGAGAATCTCGGGCCGCATGACCTCTCCGCCATAGCATCGATGGCGCGCCGAGGCGGCGGGGGAGTTGGCGCCGCAAGAGCGGTTGACTATCAGACCCCGATGACCGAGCCCACCGCCGACACCCCGCCCGACCGTCTCTCCGTCGATCCCGACAGCCCGCATCACGACGCGGCGTGCCTGGAGCGCGGCGTGGGCGTGCGTTTCAAGGGCGTGGAGAAGACCAACGTCGATGAATACTGCGTCAGCGAAGGCTGGGTGCGGCTCACGGTCGGCGCGACCGTCGATCGCCACGGCAAGGCGATGACGATCAAGCTCCAGGGTCCGGTCGAACCCTACTTTCGCGACGCGCCCTGAGAGTTCGGCGCTGGCGCCGGCGAGCGGCGGCCTCTATAGGGCCACTCCTTCGATGGATGAGGCGAGGATCAAGAGAGTCAGGCTGCGCGCCTGGCGCCGGGGATTTCGCGAAGCGGACCTGATCCTGGGTCCGTTCGCGGACAGCCATGCCGGCGGCATGTCGGAACCCGAGCTCGATCGCCTCGAGGAGTTGCTCGAACAGCCGGACACCGATCTCTACGACTGGATCGCCGGAACCCGGCCGACGCCGCCTCGTTTCGACCACGACGTGATGGCGCGACTGCGCGCTTTTCGGCCCCGCTGAGTACGCGCGGCATGTCCTCGGTTTCCGAACTGAAACGCGTGGCGAGCGCCCCCGGCGCCCTGGAGCTGATGAACGCTCCGGAGGGCTTCGACGCCCTGGTCATGGCCGACATCGCCCGCGCTCGCGGCGGCCTCACCGTGTTCGTCGCCCGGGACGGCTCGCGCGCGGCGGCCTTCGCCGGGGCCGCGGCGTTCTTCGCGCCGGAAATCGAGGTCATCTGGTTCCCGGCCTGGGATTGCCTGCCCTACGACCGCGCGGGGCCTTCGCCGGGCGTCGCGGCGCAACGGATGGCGACGCTGAGCCGGCTTGCGCGCGGATTGGCCGCGAAAGTTCCGGCGCTGCTGGTCACCACCGCCCCCGCACTGATGCAACGTCTGCCGCCTCGCCACGCGGTGGTCGAGGCGAGCTACGGTGCGGCGACCGGCGCGGCCGTCGATATCGCCGACCTGGAGAGGTATTTCGCGATCAACGGCTATCACCGCGCATCGACGGTCTCCGAGCGCGGCGAGTTCGCCATTCGCGGCGGGGTGATCGACGTCTTCCCGCCGGGCGCCGACGAGCCGACGCGGCTGGATATGTTCGGCGACGCACTGGAATCGATCCGCGCCTTTGATCGCGAGACCCAGCGCTCGACGCGTCAATTGGCTTCGGTGGAGTTGTTGCCGGTCAGCGAGGTGCTGCTGGACGCCGGCGCGGTGGCGCGCTTCCGCGCCGGCTATCTGGGGGCGTTTGGCGCGCCGGGGGATGACCCGCTCTATGCGACTGTCTCCGAGGGCGCCCGCCGGGCCGGCATGGAGCACTGGCTGCCGCTTTTCTACGACCAACTGGAAACCCTGTTCGACTATCTGCCCGAAGGCGCGCTCATCGGACTGGACCACCAGGCGCGGGAGGCGCGCGAGGAGCGAGCGGCGATGATCGCCGACGCCTTCGACGCCCGCTCGCAGGCGGATCGCAAGGCTCACTATCGCGCCCTGCCGCCCGAGGCGCTCTACCTCACCGCCGACGAATGGGGAAGAAGCCTGGCGTCGCGCCCGAGCCGGCGGTTCACTCCCTTCGAGCGCGAGGCGGCCGAGGAGAGTATCGACATGGGCGCGCGGCGCGGGCGGACGTTCGCCGCCGAGCGGGCGCAAGACAGCGTCAATCTCTTCGAAGCCACCGCCGATCACGCCCGGAAGCTCGCGGCGGCCGGCAAGCGGGTGTTGTTCGCCTCCTGGTCGGAGGGTTCGTCCGAACGCCTGGGCGTGATGCTGACCGACCATGGCCTCACCGGCATCTCGCTCGCACCCTACTGGCAGGCGGCCAAGGCGGCCGATCCGAGGAAACCGCAGCGCGCCGTGCTACCCCTCGAGGCGGGCTTCGAAACCGCGAACCTGGCGGTCATTTCGGAAACCGACATTCTCGGCGACCGGCTGGCGCGTCCCAGACGCCGCCGCCGGGCCGCCAACTTCCTGGCCGAGGCGTCGACGCTGGGAGCCGGCGATCTCGTGGTCCACATCGAGCACGGCATCGGACGATACGAGGGCCTCACGACCCTCGACATCCAGGGCGCGGCGCACGACTGCCTGGAGCTGCACTACGCGGCCGACGCCAAGCTCTATCTTCCGGTGGAGAACATCGATCTGCTGACGCGCTATGGCGCGGAGAGCGAGGGGGTCCAGCTCGACCGCCTGGGCGGCGCCGCCTGGCAGGCCCGCAAGGCGAAGGCCAAGGAGCGGCTGCGCGAAATGGCCGAGGGCCTGATCGCCATCGCCGCGGCGCGGGCCACGCACGAGGTGGAGGAAGTGGAGCCGCCGCACGGCCTGTTCGACGAATTCTGCGCCCGCTTCCCCTACGAGGAGACCGAGGACCAATTGGCTGCTATCGGCGATGTGCTGGCCGATCTGGCCGGCGGCAAGCCCATGGACCGGCTGATCTGCGGCGACGTCGGCTTCGGCAAGACCGAGGTCGCCCTGCGCGCGGCCTTCGTCATGGCCATGAGCGGGCGCCAGGTCGCCTTGGTCTGCCCGACGACCCTGCTGGCGCGCCAGCACTTCACGACCTTCATCGAGCGTTTCGCCGGCTGGCCGGTGCGGGTCCGGCGGCTCTCCCGCCTGGTCCCGGCCGCCGAGGTGACGCAAACCCGCGAGGGCCTGGCCAAGGGAGAGATCGAGATCGTCATCGGCACTCACGCGGTGCTCGGCAAGCAGGTCAAGTTCAAGGACCTCGGCCTGGTGATCGTCGATGAGGAACAGCACTTCGGGGTCAAGCACAAGGAGGCGCTGAAGGCCCTGCGCGCCGAAGTGCACGTGATGACCCTGACCGCGACGCCGATTCCGCGCACCCTGCAGATGGCGCTGTCGGGAATCCGCGAGATGTCGATCATCGCGACGCCGCCAGTGGACCGCCTGGCCGTGCGCACCTACGTCACGCCGTGGGACCCGATTTCCATCCGTGAAGCGCTGTTGCGGGAAAAGTATCGCGGCGGCCAGGCCTACTATGTCGCGCCCCGCATCGCCGACCTGCCGGATCTGCGGCGGTTCCTGCGCGAGCAGGTCCCGGAAGTGAAGGTCGCGGTCGGCCACGGGCAGCTCGGCGCGACCGAACTCGAGGACGTCATGGCCGCCTTCTACGAGGGCAAGTACGACGTGCTGCTATCGACGACGATCGTCGAATCCGGCCTAGACATTCCGACGGCCAACACTCTGATCGTTCACCGCGCCGATATGTTCGGCCTTTCGCAGCTCTACCAGCTCCGCGGGCGGGTCGGTCGGGCCAAGGCGCGGGCTTACGCCTATCTGACCACGCCGTTCGAAAAGCCGATCACCGCCGGGGCGGAGCGGCGGCTTCAGGTGCTCCAGTCATTGGATAGCCTGGGGGCGGGGTTTCAGCTCGCCAGTCACGACCTCGACATCCGCGGAGGCGGCAACTTGCTGGGCGAGGAGCAGTCCGGACATATCCGCGAGATCGGCGTCGAACTCTATCAGCAGATGCTCGAGGACGCGGTGGCCGATCTGCGCGCCAAGGCCGGCGCCGTCGAAACCCAGAGCGATCGAGGCTGGTCGCCCCAGATCAACACCGGCGCGGCGGTGCTGATTCCGGAAGCCTATGTTCCCGACCTCAATGTTCGCCTGGCTCTCTACCGCCGGCTGTCCGACGCCGAGCGCGCGGCCGACCGCGAAGCCCTGGCGGCCGAACTCATCGACCGCTTCGGACCCCTGCCGCCGGAAGCAGATCAACTCTTGAAGGTAGTGGCGATCAAGGGGTTGTGCCGGGAAGCCAATGTGTCGAAGATCGATGTGGGTCCCAAGGGCGCGCTGGTCAGTTTTCGGGACGATCACTTTGCCAACCCGGCCGGACTGGTTGCCTTCATCCAGAAGAACGCCATCGCCTGGCGCCTGCGGCCGGATCAGAAGGTGGTGGTCAAGGGGGAGTGGGAGACACCGGTCCAGAGACTGGCGGCCGCCGAGCGGGTGCTCACCGCGCTGGCGGCCCAGGCCAAGGTCGCGCGGTAGGCGGCCTGACTTTACCGAACGATCGGAGTTCCTCCGGGGGATGGGGCGGCCTGGGCCTCGGCCAGAAGACGCCGGGAGCGCAGCCACATCTCGATCGCCTGGGTCACCATCATACCCACGGCCAGCAGGATCAGCGCGGATGTTGCGGTGGTCGCGGGGACGCCGATCACCGACGGGCTCTGGACGGCAGCTCCGCGCATTTCGAGGCGCAGGACGACGAGCGCGAGGATGAAGACCATGCCGACCGGCGAGGCGCGCGAGGTGACGTCGTGGGTCCGCGGGTGGACCTCGATCCGCATCGAGCGGCCCCGCAGCCAGCCCAAGGCGCATCCGACGATCAGGGCGGCGGCCAGGAGGGCCATGCCGATAGGGGTGAGCGGCGGCGGCGCGGCGGCCAGGGTGGTGGCGAGCAGGGCCAGGAAGATCATCGGGCGGATCCACAGCCGCTCGACGCGCAGGGTCCTGGGTCGGCTGTTTCGAAGGAGCATGACGCCCACGACGACGGCAAGGCCGATGATCAGGCCGTAGCTGCGAGGTCCGAAGGTGGGCGGCATCGGCGCGAACTCGTCCTCGCCTCAACCCGCCTGGCGGCGCATGGCCGACGCCGCGGCGTCCTCAAGCGCCCGCGCGGCGCTCTCTCCGGGGCGAACCTCCGCGACGCCGAGGTCGAACTCGGCGACGAATGGCGCGCCGTCGCCGCAACTGAAGGCGGTGCAGGCGATCACCGCGGCGATCCGCTCCCCGGCGGCGCGCCCGGCGGCGAGGATGGCGCCGGGCAGGGCGAGGGCGAAGACCTCGGCGCCGAGCCTGGCGGCGGTGTCTTCGACCCGCACCAGACGGCCGATCATGGCTCCGATCTGGGGGATGGCGCGGTCCAGCCAGCCGCCGGCGCGCGCCATGCTCACCGCCGGACTGTCGGCGAGCTTCAGCACGCAGACGGTGAGGGGCCGATTGCGGTCGCGCGAGGCGTGCGCCAGGCGCGTCAGGTGAGCGGCGAACAGATCCCGCGTGAAGAGGCCGGTCGCCGCGTCCATCAGTCCCGAACCGCGCGCCTTTTCGAGCGCCAACCGGACGTTGTTCTGCCGGCGATAGGCGCCGGCCAACTCGACGACCCGGCGGGCCATTTCGCCGCTGGCGGCGTCCGGCGACGCAACATCGGTGACCCCCTTGTCCCACACGTCCGCCTCGGCGGCGCGCTCGGAACAGAGGAGGGCGGGGATGTGGTAGAGGCGGGTGTTGCGTCGCATGCCGTTGGCGATCGAGAGCGCTTCACGGCAGTCGTCCCTCGACCACAGCACCACCGCCTCGAAGTGGCGTTCGTGGAGGTAATCGAACGCGGTGTAGGCGGTAAAGGCTCCGACCACGTCCGCGCCGGACTCTTCGAGGGCGTTCGACAGGGCGAGGAACCGCGGCGCCGGCTCGCCGACGGCCAGAACACGCAGAGGGCTGGAGTCAATCTCCAGCGCCTCCAGCCGACGGCCACGCTCGGCGAAGGTCTGCACCCGAAGGTCGAACTCCTCCTGCGCCACGGCGAGCCGGATCAAAGACTCGAGCCGGTGGACGGCCTGACTGGGATGGAGCGGCGGGGCGATGAGCATATCGAAGGGATGGGCGGCGTCGCCGATCTCAGAGGCGCCGATCCCGACGATCGGCAGGCGGCGCGGCGCATAGGCGGCCTTGAGCCGCCGCGCGAGGGCCGCGGCCCCTTCGTCCTGGGCGTCGATGATCACCGCCTCGACCTTCAGATCGCCGAGCGCGGCGATGGCGGCGTAGGGGCCGCGGGCGGTGATCGTCCGCCAGCCGAGCCGGTCGAGACCTTCGGAGAAGGGCCCGGCCCACGCGTCATCGCGCGCGACGATCAGGATCCGGGCGTCGATCGACACTTCTCCCCCAGCAGTCCCTCGCGGGCGCCGCAGATTCGCGCCACGCGCCATCATAGCAGAGCCTCGTGGCGAGCATAACGCCGACCAAGACACGACGAAGACACGTCCGCACTTGCGCCCAACGCCGGCAAAGGGTTCCCTTCCCGTCCATCGGTCGTCATCGCAAGGGTATCGGCTTCATGAGACAAGGTCCGCTGTCGGGAATGAAGATCCTGGAATTCGCCGGCATCGGGCCGGGACCGTTCTGCGGCATGCTGCTCTCCGATCTGGGCGCCGACGTCGTGCGAATCGACCGCAAGGGTGGCGGGCGCGGCGGCCCCAGCGACATCACCGCGCGCGGGCGGCGCTCGGTGGCCATGGACCTGAAGTCACGGGCGGCGGTCGAGGCTTGCCTGAAACTCATGGAATCCGCCGACGCCGTGTTCGAGGGCTTTCGGCCGGGGGTGATGGAACGTCTCGGCCTGGGACCGGACGTCGCCCTGGCCCGCAACCCGCGTCTGGTCTTCGGCAGGATGACCGGCTGGGGCCAGACCGGACCCTACGCCAAGGCGGCGGGCCACGACATGAACTACATCGCCATCACCGGCGCGCTGCATGCGATCGGGCTGGACGAGAAGCCCATTCCGCCCCTCAACCTGGTCGGCGACTTCGGCGGCGGCGCTCTGTATCTCGCCTTTGGCCTGTTGGCCGGGGTGATCCATGCGCGGGCGAGCGGCCAGGGCCAGGTGATCGATTGCGCCATGAGCGACGGCGCGGCCTCGCTGATGGCCATGTTCTACGGCCTGAAGGCCGCGGGTATCTGGAAGGAGACCCGCCGTTCAAACCTCCTCGACGGCGGCGCCCATTTCTACGACACCTACCGGTGCGCCGACGGGAAATGGATTTCCATCGGGTCGATCGAACCGCAATTCTACGCACTCCTCCTGGAAAAGACCGGCATCTCCGATCCGGCCTTCGACGCCCAGATGGACCGAACCCAATGGCCGGCCCTGCGGGCAAAGCTCGCCCAGGCGATCGCCGGCAAGACCCGAGACGATTGGTGCGCGATCATGGAGGGAACCGACGTCTGCTTCGCGCCGGTGCTCGATCTCGACGAGGCGCCCCGGCACGCCCACAACGCGGCGCGGAATACCTTCGTCACCATCGATGGCGTCATCCAGCCCGCGCCGGCGCCCAGGTTTTCGACGACCCCCGGCGCTGTCGCCGGGCCGCCACCGGCGATCGGCGCGGATAACGACGCGGCCCTGAACGATTGGGGTTTTTCGACCGAGGCCGTCGCGGCGCTGCGCGCCGTGGGCGCTCTGTGATCCGTTCAGCGGCCATTCAGGCGTAATGGCGCAATTCCGCGAGCGTCGGTCGTCCTCCGCGCTCTCCCGTCCCTCGTGGCGGAGGGCGGCCGACCAGGAGGAAGACAAAGCTCATCCTGGCGGCGCGTCGTGCCCCCACGGCGCGCCGCATCCCTGACGGGGTCAACGCTGGCGAATTAGGAACGAGGTCGCGGGACCTCGATCTTCGACGTCCAGGATATCGACCCCGGCCTCGGCGGCGAAGTGCGGCACGTCGATCCGCGCCATGGGATCATCGGCGATGAGGCGAATGCTCGTTCCGGGCGGCGCGGTGGCGAGAGCCCTTCGCAGGCGAAGGGCGGGGATCGGGCAGCGGTGACCGCGGGCGTCAAGGACGATTTCGTCCCCGGCCCCGATTGCGATATCGCTCCTGCTCATCCGGCCGCTGTAGCACGGCCGATCCATCGTGGAGAGATCGGCCCATCCTCGACCGACCCAAATCCCTGGCTGTCGCGACCGCGTTATCCGGCGCCTGCGAACTGACGGTCGTCGTCCCGACATTCAACGAGTACGAAAACGTCGGCCCTCTGGTCGTGCTGCTGCGGGAGACCCTGGTGGGTGTCGAATGGCGGGTGCTGTTCGTCGATGACGATTCCCCGGACGGCACGGCCCAGAGCGTGAAGTCACTCGCCGCCGCCGATCCCAGAGTCGGCTGTCTGCGCAGGGTCGGACGCCGAGGTCTCGCCGGAGCGGTCGTCGAGGGCATCCTGGCCAGCGTCAGCCCGTTCGTCGCGGTGATCGACGCTGATCATCAGCACGACGAAAGCCTTCTGCCCGCCATGCTGGAGACGTTGCGCTCGGGGCGCGCCGATCTGGTGATCGGCAGCCGCTATCTGGGCCATGCCCAGGTGGACGAGGGGTTGTCGGAACGCCGGAAACTGGGCAGCCGCGTGGCCAATTGGCTGGCGCGGCGGGTCCTGGACGCCGACGTCACCGACCCGATCAGCGGCTTCTTCATGGTCCGCCGAGAGGTGGTCGAACGGGTCGCGCCGAAGCTGTCGCGCCAAGGCTTCAAGATTCTTTTCGACATCATCGCTTCCCAGCCGGCGCCGCCGAGAATCGTCGAACTTCCCTACGCCTTTCGCGAGCGCCAGTCGGGAACCAGCAAGCTCGATGGGAGGGTGGTGATCGAGTATCTGGGCCTGATTCTCGCCCGGCTCACCGGCAACCTCATCCCCGCCCGGGTCCTGATGTTCGCCATGGTCGGCGCCAGCGGTCTCCTGGTCCAACTCGGCGTCGAGCGACTGGCCTTGACCCTCGACGCCCACTTCGACCCGGCCCAACTGATCGGCGCGGTCACCGCCATGACCTCCAACTTCATGATCAACAACGCCATCACCTACCGCGACCGCCGATTGTCCGGACCGGCGCTGATCTGGGGCTATCTGCGCTTCTGCGGCCTCTGTGCGCTGGGCCTGATCGCCAACGTGGCCGTGGGCGATCTGATTCACCGCTTCACCTCGCTGTGGTGGGTGGCGGGCGTGGGCGGGGCGCTCGCGGGTGCGGCCTGGAACTATGTCAGCACCGCCGCCGCCGTCTGGTAGGACCACGCCGGGGTTTCCAGTCGTCCTGGCGGCGGTGGTCGTTGGACTTCTGGCGATCCGGCTGATCGTGGGGGCCGCGGTCCACCTGACCGAGGACGAGGCCTATTATCGCCTGTGGTCGATGAAGCCGGCGTTCGGCTACTACGACCATCCGCCGATGATCTCCTGGTGGATCTGGCTCGGGCGGGCGGTGGCCGGCGACACCGCCCTGGGCGTAAGGCTGCCGGCGATCCTCGCCGCCGCCGCTGGCGGCCTGCTGGTCTTCGACCTCGCCCGATTGGCCGGCGCCGACGAGCGCACCGCGCGGCGCGCCGGCGTCTGGTTCAACGCCATGCCGCTGGTCACCGCCGGCGGCTTTCTCGCCGTTCCCGACGCGCCGGCGAGCCTGTTCTGGATCCTGACCCTGTGGAGCGCGCTGAAAGCGCGCCGACGCGGCGGGGCCGCGTGGTGGATCGCCGCCGGCGCGGCGGCCGGACTGGCGGCGCTTTCGAAATACTCCGCCCTGTTCCTCGGGCCAGGGGTGTTCATGTGGCTCGCCTGGACGCCGGACGGCCGCGCCAGGCTCCGCACCGCCGGCCCGTGGCTGGCGGCGCTCATCGCCGCGGCGATCTTCGACCTCAACGTCGCCTGGAACGCCGATCACCACTGGCTGACCTTCGCCAAGCAGTTCGGGCGGGTGGTGGGGAATCGTTTCGCGCCGTGGCATCTGGTCGAGTTCGTCGGCCTTCAGGTGCTGCTGATCAATCCACTGATCGCCGCGTTCGCTTTGGGCGGTCTCGGCGCGCGACGAAGGGCCGACCCCGGCGGCGCCGATCTTATTTTCTTCGTCGCCACCAGCGCGCCGTTCATCCTCTATCTTCTGGTCCATAGCCTTCATGACCGTGTGCAGGCCCATTGGCCGGTCCTGGTCTATCCGGCCATCGCCATCTGCGCGGCGGTGGCGGCGGCGCGTCTGGGTGGAGCATGGACGAGCCTGAAGCCGGCGGCCCCGATCCTGGGCTTCGCCGTCTGCGCCGCGGCCCTGGCGCTGGTTTTCCTGCCGGCTGGCGCCGTGGACCGACGCTTCGATCCGGCTTCGCCCGTTCGTGGATGGCCAGCGTTCGCCCGCCAGCTTGAGGGCATGCGCGTCTCGACTTCGGCGGCCTGGGTGGGCACGACGAGCTATGGGCTCAACGCCCAACTCGCCGACGAGGCCGCCCTCCGCGCGCCGACGCTGCAACTCGACGAGCGCGAACGCTATGCGGGACTGGAGACCATCCGACCCGACCTCTCCCGCCCCGGCGTGGTCGTCGATCTGAGCCGCCGGATCAACCCCGCCGTCCTCGCCCGGTGCTTCGGGCGCGTCGAACCTCTCGGGAGGCTGAGCCGGGGTTCGTCGGCGGCTTTCGCCGGAAAAAGCTATGCCGCGTTCCTGGTTTCCGACCCCAGGCGCGATGTCATCAGCCAGGGGTGCTGACGCCGAGGCCTCCGCTTTCGGCCATCGACGACGAGGAAATGCGCATTGCCGACCCATCACTAGGAGCGGGTCGGCCGGCGTACTTCAAGCATCCACGCGCAGACCAGAAAGAATCTTTTCGCGGTTAACACGTTGTCAATGTGCACCGCCAGCGCGGCGCGATACCCCAATGTCGTGCCGGGAAACAAAGGCGCGGTCTTCGCCTGTTGGTGATTGGTCGCCCGCGTGGATTTGCGCATCGAGGGGTAGTCATGACTCAGATTCATTGGTCCAAGCAGATCAACGGCGCGTTCACGAACGCGGCCGACTGGACGGGGGGCGCGGCGCCGGGCACGGCGGATGACGCCATTCTGGATGCCGCCGGAACGACCGCCTACACCGTCACCACGTCGGCCAGCGAGACCGTCTCGAGTATCCAGACGGCCGCGACGGCCACCTTGGCCATAACTGGCGGCGAATTCACCGCCGCCAACGGCACGGGCGCCGGCGGCAACGCCGGCTCGATCACGCTGGCGGATGGCGCCGACTTCGCGATCGGCGGCGCCTTCGCGAACACCGGAAAAATCGCTCTCGGAAGCCTGGGCGATGCGACGACGCTGGCGATCGCCGCGACCACCACTCTCAGTGGCGCGGGCAAGGTCACCCTGTCCGACATCCCTTCCAACCAGATCGTCGGGGGAAGCTCGGCGACGACCCTGACCAACGCCGGCAACCTCATCTCCGGGGCCGGCACGATCGGCTCGGCGACGCTGACCCTGGTCAACCAGGCCGCCGGGATCATCGAAGCCACCGGAACCAACGCGCTCATCATCAACACCGGCGCGAACGCCGTCACCAACGCCGGCTATCTGGAGACGAAAGGCGCCGGCGGCCTGACGGTCCAGAGCGCGGTGACCAACACTGGCAAGCTCTACGGAATCGGCCCGGGCGCCCTGGCGATCCAGAGCGCGGTGGTGACCAACACCGGCGGCGTGGTCGAGGTGTTGGCGGGCGGCCATGTGAGCCTCCAGGGGGGCTCGATCACCGGCGGGTCGGTAGTGGTCTCCGCCGGCGGTCTGCTCAGCGTCGATGCCGGTGGCGCGACCTTCGCCAGCGGGCTCTCTTCGACCGCGCTCTCCAATGCCGGATCGATCACCATCAACGACGACCAGGCCCTCACCCTTCAAGGCACGATCGCCAACAGCGGCGTGATCACCCTCGACACCCTCGGCGACCAGACTTCCCTGATCGTTGGATCGAGCGGCCTGGTCCTCAACGGGGCGGGCAAGGTCGTCCTCACCGACAACCCCGCCAACCAGATCGCCGGCGGCGCCTCGGCATCGACCCTGACCAACGCCGGCAACCTCATCTCCGGGGCCGG
>DASRLN010000052.1:0-51059 GCA_035648435.1 Caulobacteraceae bacterium | reverse complement strand
ACTTAGCACCACCGCGCGCAGGGCTCCGTCCGTGGCCAGGTCCGCGAAGATGCGGACAAAACGCTCCATCAGGGCGGCGTTCAGCACATTGGCCTTGCCGGGGTTGTCGATGGTGACGAACGCCACCGCGCCGCCGGTCCGATGTTCATGGCGGAGATGGACGGTGGCGGCGTCGGACATGGGCGGCCTCGCGGATGTGCTCCATGCTTATCAGGCGAGCGCGGCCCGATGGGAGAGCAAAACCATGACCACTGTCGTCTCCGGCGGCCGCTTCGCAGGCGTTTGAAGGCCTTCGCCCGGACGGTATACAATGTCCCACGGCCCCGCGGGCGTCTGGCCTCGATGGGATCGCTTGCGCGGGAGGAGTCATGCGCTCGGATGTGAATGGCGTGGCTCCCGCCGGGTTCGACGTGGCGTCGCACGTGGAGCGCCTGCGTCTCCACGGTTACACGATCATCGAGGATTTCCTGACGATCGATGGCCTGGCCGCGTTCCGCGCGGCCATCGCGCCGCACCTGGGACGGTATCGGGGACGCAACCCGTTCGAGGGAAGGGCCACCGAACGGGTCTACACTCTCGTCGCCCGCGGCCGGGTCTTCGAGGATATGACCGCCGATCCGCGCCTCCTGGCTCTCCTCGACGCCTTCCTGCGGCCAGGGTATCTGCTGAGCGCCAGCCACGCCATATCCATCCATCCGGGCGAGGCGGCGCAGAGCCTGCACACCGACGACAGCTTCTATCCGATCCCCCGCCCCCGGCCGGCGATCAGCATGAGCGTGATCGGCGCCATCGATCCCTTCACCGCCGAGAACGGCGGTACGGTGATGTTTCCGGGCAGCCATCTGTGGTCCACCAAGACCGTGCGGGAAAAACTCGCCGGCAGCGCGTTCAGCGAACCCGCGGAAGGCCAGATCGCCCTGGAGATGCCGGCCGGCGCGGTCGCCGTCTTTCAGGGAACCCTGGTCCACGGCGCCGGCGCCAACCGCGCCGACGCCGCGCGCCTGGCCTTCACCAGCCAGTACTGCGAGCCCTGGGCGCGGACGCAGGAGAACTTCTATCTCGCCGTGCCTCGCGACCGCGTGGCCGCGATGTCGGCGCCGCTGCGGAGCCTGCTGGGATACAGCATCATGCCACCGTTCATGGGCCAGGTGACCGCATCCCACCCGCTGAAGTCGCTCGAGGCCGGATGGGTCCCGCCGGTCGCGCGATAGCCGAGGCGCCTTCTGCCCGGGTGGGTGCGTTAGCGCCAGGCTTCGGTCCC
The DNA here is from genome assembly GCA_035648435.1 of Caulobacteraceae bacterium. GTDB lineage: Bacteria > Pseudomonadota > Alphaproteobacteria > Caulobacterales > Caulobacteraceae > Acaudatibacter. The sequence goes on along the minus strand of DASRLN010000052.1, from coordinate 49,798 downwards.
TCCTTTTGACCATTGGAAGCCGCCCCCCGCCGATGCCTCGTCGAAGACGGCCGGTTGCCTATCCGACCGTCGATCCAATCGCCACTTGACACGCGGGGCCTTCGTCGGCGGACTTGAACCGTGCCGGCGAGCGGGACAAGGGGGGTGGCATGGGGGCGCTCGAGCCTTTCGGCGATGGACCGGTGAGCGTGACCGTCGAGGCTCGCGTGGCGGTGGTGACGCTGGAGCGCGGCGATCGGCTGAACGCCCTCTCCGTGGCGGCGATGGAGGGGCTCCTGGCCGTGGCCCAGCGACTGCGCGAGGATGTCTCGACGAGCGCGGTGGTGCTGACTGGAAAGCCGGTGTTCTCAGCCGGGGCCGATCTGGCCGACCCCGCTCTGGCGGCGCGGGCCGGCGCATCCCTGATCGAGCGGCGCGAAATGATGCGGATCGGTCCGGACCTCTGCGCCGCCTGGGAGGCCCTCGATCAGGTGACCATCGCGGCAGTGGAGGGTTTCTGCCTCGGCGGCGCCCTGGCTCTGGCGGTTGCCTGCGACTTCCGCGTCGCCGGCGAAGGCGCCCACTTCCGCCTGCCGGAGATTCCGCTGGGCATGAACATGAGCTGGCACGCCCAGCCGCGCCTGGTGAACCTGATCGGCCCGGCGCGGACCAAGCGGCTCGTCATTCTCGGTGAAAAGGTGTCGGCCGCCGAAGCCCTGGCCTGGGGTCTGATCGAGGCGACGGCGCCGGACGGCGGCGCCCTGGAGGCGTCTCTCGGCTGGGCGCGGCGGGTGGCCGCCCTGCCGCCGCTTTCGACGCGGATGGCCAAGCGGTCGATCACCCAGTTCGCCACCGCCCTCAACCGGCTCGGGACCTTCATGGACGCCGATCAGTACGCCCTGGCGGCGCTGAGCGAAGATCACCGGGAGGCGGTTGCGGCCTTCTTCGAGAAGCGCGCGCCGCGGTTCACCGGCCGATGAGCGCGGCGGTGGAGGCGGCCGCGCCGCCGACGGGCGCGGAGATCGGCGCCGCCGTCGTGCCGCTTCTGGCCCTGGCCGTGTTCATCAACTACATCGACCGCGGCAACCTCGCCACCGCCGCGCCGCTGATCAAGGAACAGCTCAAGCTCTCGAACGCACAGATAGGCCTGCTTCTGTCGGCTTTCTTCTGGACCTACACGCCGTCACAGCTTCTGGCGGGATGGCTGGCCGAGCGGATCAACGCCTACCGCACCCTGGCCATCGGCTTGGCGATCTGGACCCTGGCGACCGCGGCGACGGGCCTGGCGACCGGCTTCGCGGCCTTCATCGTCCTTCGTCTGCTGCTCGGCGTCGGCGAGAGCGCGGCCTTTCCGTGCAGCTCGAAGCTGCTCGGCCAGCACCTGCCGCCCAACAGGCTGGGCGTGGCCAACGGCATGATCGCCATGGGCCTCTCTCTCGGCCCGGCCTTCGGCACCTTCGCCGGAGGCATGCTGATGGCCAGGGCCGGCTGGCGCGCGACCTTCCTCGTCTTCGGTCTGGCATCGCTCGCCTGGCTGTGGCCGTGGCTGGCGACGACTCGCGGGGCCTCTGCCCGGGCGGATTCGGCGCGGGGTCCCACGGCGCCGTCGTTCCTGACCATTCTGAAGCACAGGGAGGCTTGGGGCACGGGCCTGGGGCATTTCTCGGCCAACTACGCCTTCTACTTCGTGATCTCCTGGCTGCCGCTCTACCTGGTCAAGGCGCGGGGGTTTTCGATGTCCGAAATGGCCGGGATAGGCGGCCTGATCTATCTGGCCTACGCCGCCAGCGCCGGACTGACCGGCTGGCTCACCGACCGCTGGATGCGGGCCGGCGCGAGCGCGACGCGGGTGCGCAAGACCGCGGCGGTCGCTTGCCATCTGCTGGCGGCCGTCGCCCTGGTGTCGTGCGCCCTCGGAGACGCGCGGGTGTCGGTGGCCAGCCTGTTCGTGGCCGCGGTCGCCTTCGGCCTCAATACCGCCGGCATCTACGCCATCGGCCAGACCCTCGCCGGACCCGTGGCGGCGGGCAAATGGATCGCCCTGCAGAACTGCATGGGCAATTGCGCGGGCGTCGTCGCGCCCATCGTCACGGGCCTGGTGATCGACCGGACCGGCGAATTCTTCTGGGCTTTCGTCATCGCCGGCGCCGTCGCCCTGGCCGGCGCCGTCGGCTGGGGCGTGGTGATCCGGCGCGTCGCGCCGATAGACTGGGGCGCCACGGCCGCGCCGAAGGCCGCGTGACCCGTCCGCTGAACCGCGAAATGAAGGTCGCCGGCGCCCTTCTGCTCACCCTGTCGGCGGTGACGCCGGCCGCCTCGGTGTTCGTGATCATTCCGGGCATCATCCAGCAGGCCGGCACCGGCGCCTTCCTCAGCCTTGCGGCGGCGGCGGTGGTCGGACTGGCCATGGCCCTCATCTATGCCGAACTGGGCTCGGCCTGGCCCCTGGCCGGCGGCGAATACGCCATGCTCGGCCGCGCGCTAGGACCGTTCGTCGGCTTCGTCTATCTGGGCATGTACACGGTGGGATCGACCCTGGCCCCGGCCGTTCTCTCCCTGGGCGCGAGCGCCTACATCGCCGGGATCTGGCCCGGCGCGCCGCCGGTTCCCATCGCCATCGGCATCGTCGCCTTCGCGACGGCGCTCGGCATCCTCAACATCCGCACCAACGCGAAGGTGACCGGCGCCTTCCTGATGATCGAGGTGGCGGCGCTGGTCGTCCTGGCGATCCTCGGCTTCGCGCACCCCCATCGCGGCGTCGCCGAACTCGTCCTGCACCCGGTGGCGCTTTCCGCCGGCAAGCTCGCGACCGCGCCGGCGGCGATGATCGGCCTGGCCACGGCGGTGGCGATCTTCGCCTACAACGGCTTCGGCTCGACGGTCTATTTCGGCGAGGAGATGCACGGCGCGCCCAAGCGCGTGGCGCGCACCATCCTCATCGCCCTGGGGCTCACCGTGGCTTTCGAGTTCACGCCCGTGGCGGCGGTGCTGCTGGGCGCGCCGGACCTGAAGCGCCTGATCGCTTCCCAGGATCCGTTCGGCGACTTCGTGCTGGCGACCGGCGGGCGGGCGCTGAACATCGCCGTCAGCCTGGGCGTGGCGCTGGCCATCGTCAACGCGGTGATCGCCATCGTGCTGATCAACGCCCGGTTCTTCTATTCCACCGGCCGCGACCGCATGTGGCACGGCGCGGCCAACGCCGCCCTGACCCGGGTGCACGGCCGCCTCCATTCGCCGTGGGTGGCGACACTTCTTTCGGGCGTTACCGGCATGGCCACCTGCTTCGTCCCCTTCCATCTGCTGTTGGTGCTGAATGGAACCGGCGTGGTGGTGCTCTACGCGCTCCTCTGCCTGGCGGTGATCGTGGCGCGACACAGCGGGGCCACCGCGCACGCCGCCTTCCGCATGCCGCTCTACCCGCTGGCCCCGATCCTCGGTCTGGCGTCCCTGATCTATGTGCTGTGGGCCAACTGGCAGGATCCCGACCTCGGCCGCCCCAGCTTGATCGCCACCCTGGTGATGACGGCCCTCGCCGTGGCCTATTACCTGATCATGCGCCGGCGACGCGGGGCGGAGTGGGCGATGGCGGGGCCGGCGGATGTGGGCGCCGATGGCTAGCGGGCCGGCCAGGACCCGGACCGTCGTCGTCGATGACGCCATGCAGCGGGGCTACCGCTACCAGTTGACTGAGCCGGCCGGCCGCAATTTCGATCCCGACTTCACGCCCGACCTGAGCCCGAAGGAAATGCTCGAACTGGGCGTGTTCGGCGGCAAGTACATGACCGACGGGGCCGGGGAGTTCCCCGGGAGCTGGTTCGTCCGCGCGAAGCTGTCTCCCGGCGGCGCCGATGCGAGGCTCAACTACTTCGGGGTCGCGGCCAGTCAGCCGCTTTCGGTCTGGCGGGCCAAGGGCTGGATCCACCAGGACGACCCGCGCGGCTGGTTCCAGTGGTATTGCCGCTACTGGATGGGCCGGCGGGCGCCGCGGGAAGATCGCCGGCAGATCGGTCGCTGGAAGGCGATGCGCCGTCACGTCACCCAGCTCCGTCGCAACTGCGAAGCCGGCGATCTCTTCTGCCGTCCCCGGCAGCGCCAGGCCCTGCTGCACTGGGCCTACGACAGCCGGGTGATCTGAGGGTCGTCGAGGGTCCGTAACCGCACAACCCTCGCGGCCTCAGTAGCCCCGTTCCCTGCCGTGCCTCACCGCCAGGATGACGACGGTGTCACCTTGCTGGCGATACGGAGCGAGATAGCCGCCCGCGCCGAACGTGATCGGCCACTCGCGGAACCCCGGCGCCATCTCATCGGCGGGCCGTCCGGCCTCGGGATGAGTGGCGAGCAGACGCACGCCCTGGCGGATGGCGCGCACGGCGCGGTTCGCCGCCGACGGACTATTCGACTTGAGGAATGCGTGAAGTCGGGCGATGTCGGCCAGGGCGCGGGGCGACCAGACTAGACGTGGCATTCCGGCGGGTCCGCGTCCTCGCCCGCTTCCAGTCTCGCCAGCCACGCGTCGGCCTCCTCGGCTGTGACATGCAGACCGGTGGCTTGATACTCCGCCCAGGCAGTCATGGCCGACTGGCGGAACAGTTCGGCCTCTTCTTCCCGCTCGAGATATTGTTCGATGGCTTCGCGCATGACCCAATGGGCGCTGCGGCGACGCGCCTGCGCCAGGCGCCTCACCCGCTCCTTCACGTCGTCGTCGAGTTTGAGACTTGTCGTCGCCGCCACCACCACCTCCAAAGGTGACACCTGGAGTTACCATACGGCGCGCGTGGCTCGCCGGCAAGCCTACCGGGCTTGATCCCGAGTTTCTGGGTCAGGGGCTTGCCCGAATGGCCGGCCGTGGACATTGATGGGCTCGCGGCGCCTCGGGGGGATTGGAAGCATGGCACATTTCGCGCGTGGGGTCGCCGCGATGGCCGCGGTTCTGATGCTGGCGGCCCCCGCGGGGGCGGCGGACAACGCACCGACCCTGGAGGCGATGCTCGGCTACCCCTTCGACAGTGGTTTGGCGGCGGCCGAGCGCGGCGATGTGATCGCCTGGGTCCGCGACGTGCTCGGCGTGCGCAATGTCTGGCTGGCGCGGGGGCCTGCCTTCGCGCCCCGACAGGTCACCAACAACCGCGACGACGACGGCCAGGAGGTCAGCGACCTGACCTTCTCGCCGGATGGCTCGCGGCTCGTCTGGGTGCGAGGCGGGGACCACGACGCCAATTGGCCGGCGGAGGGCAATCTCGCACCCGACCCCGCCTCCGCGACCCAGCAGCCGGAGATGACCATCTGGAGCGCGGCGACATCCGGCGGCGCGCCGGTCGAGGTCGCCAAGGGCGACGCCCCGGCGGTTTCGGCGCGCGGCGCCCTGGCCTTCATCAAGGACCACCAGGTGTGGACCGCGCCGGCGGCCGGCAAGGGCAAGGCCGAACGGCTGTTCTTCGACCGCGGCCACGACGAGGCGCTCGCCTGGTCGCCGGACGGATCGAGGCTGGCCTTCGTCTCGGACCGCGGCGACCACGCCTTGATCGGCGTGTTCGTCGGCAAGGACCGGCCTCTGGCGTGGCTCGCGCCCTCGACCGGCAAGGACGGCTCGCCGCGCTGGTCGCCGGACGGATCACGCATCGCCTTCACCCGCCGGCGCGGCGATGGCGGCGCGCCGCGACCGCTGCTGGTCGAGACGCCGGACCCGTGGTCGATCTGGGTGGCGGACGTCGCCAGCGGCGCGGGAAAGGCGGTGTGGCGCTCACCCGACACCCTGGACGGCTCCTACCCAGACACTCAGGGCGAGGCTAATCTCGCCTGGGCGGCGGGCGACCGGCTGGCGTTCCTCGCCGACCTCGACGGCTGGCCGCACCTCTATGCGGTCCCCACGGCGGGCGGCCAAGCGCGGTTGCTGACGCCGGGCGCGTTCATGGTCGAGGATGTGGTGAAGAGCCGGGACGGCGCGGCGATGATCTATTCGGCCAACACCGGCGCCGCGACCGACGACGGTGGTCGGCGGCATCTCTTTGGGGTGACTGTCGATGGCGGCGCGCCGGTCGCGCTGACGAGTGGCGAATCCTTGCAGTGGACGCCGGCGGTCGCCAGCGCGGGCCAGGTGGCCTTCATCGGCGCCGGCCCAAAGGACCCGACCGGGGTCGAGCTCGTGAGCACGGCCGGCGGCGCGCCGCGCGAACTCGAAACCGCCGCCGGATTTCCGGCCGACGGCCTGATCACGCCGACGACGGTGAGCTTCACCGCGCCAGATGGCCTGACCGTTCACGGCACGCTGTTTCAGCGGGCGGATGGCGGCGCGGCGAAGCCCGGGGTGATCTTCGTCCACGGCGGACCGCCCCGGCAGATGCTGCTCGGCTGGCACTACATGGACTACTACAGCAACGCCTATGCGGTGAACCAGTATCTCGCCGCCCATGGCTTGGTGGTGCTGTCGGTCAACTATCGCCTGGGCATCGGCTACGGCCGGGCGTTCAATCATCCGCCCCACGCGGGTCCGGCCGGGGCGGCGGAATACCAGGATGTCCTGGCCGGCGCGCGGTTCCTCCAGAAGACGGCGGGCGTCGATCCGGCGCGGATCGGCATCTGGGGCGGATCCTACGGCGGTTATCTCACCGCCCTGGCGCTGGCCAGAAACTCCGACACGTTCAAGGCCGGCGTCGATATGCACGGCGTGCACGACTGGTCGCGGGAAGTGGCCGAAGAGGCGGGCAATCCCAACATCCGCTTCGAGACGGGCGACCGCGAGGCGGCGATGGCCACGGCGTGGAAGTCCTCCCCCGACGCCGACGTCGCCACCTGGCGCTCGCCGGTGCTGCTGATTCAGGGCGACGACGACCGCAACGTCCGCTTCCAGCAGACCATCGATCTGGCGCGGCGCCTGGATGAGCGGAAAATCCCCTTCGAGGAACTGGTCATCCCCAACGAAATCCACGGTTTCCTGCGCTACCAGTCGTGGCTGGCGGCCGACACAGCGGCGGCGGCGTTTCTGGCGAAGGAGCTGGGGGCGGGGAAGTGAGGGCTACCGAGCCTTTCGCCGTGGTGGAGCAGGAACGTCCTCGGATCGCCGGCGTCCTCGCCGGCAGCCGACGGAACGTCGGCAGTCTTTCGTCAATGCAGAGGCCGCGTGTCCCGCAAGAAACGAAATCGGCCGGCTTGCGCCGGCTGCCGGCGAGACGCCGGCGGTCCAATTGAACGAAAGTGACCGGGCGGTCGCGACCCGGCTAGTCCACGCCGATCACCTCCACCTCCGCGCCAGCCAGGATCGCGGTGTCGCCGGCGCCCTTGCCGAACAGGGCGCGGGCCAGGGGGGAGACGTGGGAGACGGCGCCCTTGGCGGGATCGGCCTCGTCCTCGCCGACGATGCGGAAGGTCTGGCGCCGGCCGTCGGCGCGATCCAAGGTCACGCGCGAGCCGAAACGGACGATCCCCGCCTCGCCGCCTCCCGGCACGAGTTGGGCGCTGGCGCGGCGCGCCGACCAATAGCGCAGATCCCGCGTGGCTCTGGCCATCGGCGTGCGGTCGGCGCCGACATCGCCGCTGGCCTGGGCCTCGGCGTGGGCGGCCCTGGCGGCGGCGAGTTCGGCGTCGAGGGCGGCGAGGCCCTCGGGCGTGACCAGATTGGGGTGAGGCGAGATCGGGCGGTCGGGCAGGTCGGCGGCGGCGGCCTCGGCGTCTTCCTCGCGGGTGAAGGCGACGCTCACGCGCCCGACCGCCCGTTCTTCGCCAGCCAGGCGTCGAGCGCCGGCCGCCGCTCGTTTCGCACTCTGATCCGGAAGGCGATGTCGGCGGCGGCGGTGTCGGCGTCGCGGCGCGCGTCCGGCGCGAGATAGGCGGCGGCATAGGCCCTGATCTTGCCGATCATGGCCGGATCGGCCGAACGGCTGGCCAGGGAGGGAAAATAGCGGCTGCGCGAACTCTCATCGACGCGGGCCTCGACCTCGCCGATGTGCGCGATGGCGAAATCATAGGCCTCATCCGGATGGAGGATGCCGGCCTGCCGGATCATGCCGGCCGAATTGGTCGCTCCGGGTTCGGCGGTGAGCGCCAGTTCCAGGGCGCGCGCCGCCAGGGCGGGATCCTCGGCGGAGGCGAGCAGCTGATACATCAGGTCCTTGACCAGTGGGGTCTTTTCCGCCGCCGCGACGGCGTGGAGGCGGTCCCAGGTCGCCGCGTCGGCATGCCGGGCGACGACCCCCAGCACCGCCTTGCGCACCGCTGCCGGCGTCGCCGCCGGATCGGTGTCGCGCGCCGCATATCGCCGCCGCGCCTCGGTGATCACGGCCCCGTCGCCGAGCTGGCCGAGGGTTTCGATGAGAGTGTTGCGCAGAATGGCCACCGGCGCCGCCTCGTCGGGCCTGGCCGCCCAGCCGACGACCGCGAACTCCGGCCCCAGGGTGGCGCGGGCGAAGTCGCGGAACCGCGCCCGGCGGGCGTCGTCGCCGCGGTAATAGTCGTCGATGTCGGAAAAGACCTCGGCGATCCGGCCCCAGACCTGTGGGTCGGCGGCGGTTGGCGTGGCCTTGGCCAGAACGAGGAAGTCGGAAGCCGGCTCCAGTCCCGCCAGCCCCAGCGACCAGCTGTCCGACATGACCCCCAGCTGGTCGATGGCGTCGACGCCGGCGAAGGCCCGCGCCAGCAAGGCCAGGGCGGCCGGGGCATAGAGGGTGCGGTAGTAGCCGCTCTGGCCGGCGTTGACGATCACCGGCGCGCAGCCGGGAACGGTCAGCTCCGCCTTGCCGCCGGCGACCAGGCCGCGAACCGGCTCGCCGCCGCCGACCGCCCTGGCGATCACCGGAATCGACCAGCCGAGCGGCGTCTTGTCCGGCCGATCCTTGGTGAACTCGCCCTGGGTGAGTGTGAGGGTGGTCGCGCCGTTCCGGCAGGCCGGTTCTCCGACCGCGATCATCGGCACGCCGGGCTGCAGGGTGAACTGGTGGGCGATGGCGGTGATCGGCCGGTCCGGCGAGGCCGCGTCGACCTCGCGCCACAGATCGTCGGTGACCGTATTGCCGTAGGCGTGGGCCTTGATGTAGCGCCGCACGCCGTCCCGCCAGGCGTCGGGTCCGACGTAGGCCTCCAGCATGGCGATGACCGCCTCGCCCTTCTCGTAGGTGATGGCGTCGAACGCCTGGCTGGCCTGCTGGACCGTGGCGACATGCTGGACGACCGGGTGGGTGGTGGCCAGGGCGTCCCGGTCCATGGCCGATTCCCGGACACCCACCGCCTCCAGCCGGGTGTTCCATTCGGGGTGCAGGCGGACGCTGGTGCGGGACTGCATCCACGAGGCGAAACCTTCATTGAGCCACAGATCGTCCCACCAGGCCATGGTCACCAGATCGCCGAACCACTGGTGCGCCATCTCATGAGCGTCGGTGGCGAACGAACGCTCCCGGTCCGCCTGGGTCGAGATGGTCGGATCCAGCAGGATGTCGTACTCGAAGGTGAAGATCGCGCCCCAGTTCTCCATCGCGCCGAAGAACTGGCTGCGGCCGGGGGCGGCGATGTTGTCGAGTTTGGGCAGTGGGTAGGGGGTGTCGAAATAGGCGTTGTATTCGGCCAGGATCGCGGCCGAGGACTTCAGCGCGAAGCGGCCCTGATCGGCCTTGGCCTTCTGGGTGACGACGCCGATTTCCGTCGGGCCGACATGGGAGGTGACGCGGTCGAAATCGCCCAGGCCGAAGAACAGCAGATAGGTCGACATCCTCGGCGTCTGGGGAAAGGCGACGAGGGTGCGCCCGCCGCCGAGGTTCGTCGCCGCCGCCTCCGGCATGTTGCTCACCGCCGTCAGGCTGGTGGGGACGGTGGCGCTCAGAGTGAAGGTCGCCTTGTAGGCCGGCTCGTCCCAGGAGGGGATGACCCGGCGGGCGTCGGAATTCTCGAACTGGGTGTAGAGCGCGCGCCGCTTGCCAGCCGGGGTGTCGTAGTCGAGGGCAAAGAGGCCCACCGCCTGGGCGCCGATCCTGCCGGCATAGTCCATGGTCAGCCGGTAGGCGCCGGCCGGGATCGGGCGGGGATAGGTGAAGGTCGCGGTCTGGGCGGCTGGGTCCAGGGTGACGCTGGGCGGCCCCAGGCCGTCGGCCCCGGGGCCGGTGAGGGCGACCCTGGCGAAGGTCATGTCCACCGCGTTGAGCGTGAGGCTGGCGGTGGGCCGCGCAACATCGATGTCGATGGCGACGTGGCCCTCGAACCGCAGGGCGGCGGCGTCGGGCGTGATGGCGACATCATAGTGGCTGGGGACGACGCCGCGCGGTAGCTGCGTCGTGGCGAGGCCGGCGTCCCGCGCCGTGGCCGCCGATGGACCGGCGAAGATGGCCAGCGCGGCCGCGGCGACCGCAAGGATCAGGTGATGGCGCGACATGTGAAGCCGGCCGCTCACGTCTTGCGGAAGCGCAGGGTCATCCGGTCGCTTTCGCCGACCGCCTCGTATTTGGCGGGATCGAAGCCGGCCGGCGTCGGCTTGCCCTTCTCGTGGGTGCGGCGGGTCGGCGGCAGGGTCCAGACGCCGAAGGGATGGTTCTTGTCGTCCTTGGGATTGGCGTTGATCTCCGAGGCTCCGTCGAGCCGGAAGCCGGCCTTTTCCACCGCCGCCTCGAGCCAGGTCGTCGAGACGTAGCCGTCGTGGGCGTCGTCGATCATCGGCCGGGGATCGGCGCGGTGTTCCTCGACCGCCAGGATGGCCGCCGGCTTCAGGGCGGCGTGGAAGGCGGCGAGGTGGTCGGTGAGTTCACCCGGCGTCCACATCCAGTCGTGGATGTTGCGGGCGGTCAGCACCATGTCGGCCGATCGCGGCGCGGCGAGAACGCCGGCATGGTCGCCGAAGGCCACGACCTCGATCGCGCCCCAGGTTCCGGCGTCGGCGTATCTGGCCTTGAACGCGCCGACATCGCCGCCGACCGCGGCGATGTAGCGTCCGCCGGTCGCCTTGAGATAGGGCGCGATGATTTCCGTCCAGTAGCCGCCCGAGGGATCGATCTCGACCACCGTCATGCCCGGCGCCAGGCCCCAGAAGGCGAGGCTCGCGGCGGGATGGCGCCAGGGATCGCGGATGCGGTTCTTCTCGGCGCGCGCGGAGCCGGCGACGGCGGCGGCCAGGGCGGAGGAGACCTCGGCGGCGGCGGCGCCCCACGGCGGGCCGGCGAGGGCGGCGGCGGAAACGGCGAGGCAGAGCTGACGGCGGTTCATCGCGGGGATCTCCACTGGCGTCCCCAAGCTGGCGAAAGCCTGGTCCGGACGCAAGTCCGAAGACAGCTGGCCGAAGCGGACCAAGCCGCGGGATCGGCTACTCGATCAGGCTCAGTCTGGAGAGATCAGCGACGGTGTGACCGGCTTCGTCGATGGAGACGGCGTCGCTGTAGCGCTTGCCGAACACGATCTGCCGGTCATCGTAGGCGGTCAGGTCCTGGACCACCACGCCCAGTCCCGCGTCCCTGGCCTCGACGCCCAGGAACAGCCTGACCTGACCGGCCTCCAGGTCCTTGGCCGTCAGCCCCGACAACGGACTGGCGCCATCGACCACGTGCATCAGCGTCCAGGTCAGGGGAAACAGCGGCAGGTGGTTTCGCGCCAGGCGAAGGTCCCGCGCGCTCCGGAACGACTGCCCCTCGTCGCTGACCTCCAGGACCAGCATGGTCAGGCTCGCCAGGGCATGGGTCAGCATGGTCAGCCGGCCGTTGGCGATGCGGATCATCAGGGTGGGGACGCCGTTGTGGGGGGCGATCACCGCCTTGTCGGCGAACAGGATCTTCGCCCGCGGTCGCGAGAACCGGACAAACAGCAGGCCGGTGAAGATGGCCGTGAAAGCCATGCCGAAGACGATTTCGACGCCCGCGACCACGTGGCCATAGGTGCTGGCCGGGGCCATCTCGCCGTAGCCGACCGTCGCCAGGGTCTCCAGGCTGAAGAAGAACGCCCGCAGAACGTCGCCGGCGGCGAGATTCTGCACCGCCCCCGGCCGCAGGGCGTAGAGGCTCGCGAAGACCGCGTTGATCGCCAAGAGGGCGCCGAGCGCGCCGGCGATGAACGCCGGCCACGAGAGGCTCACCGCCAGATGATAAGGATCGCGCAGATCGAAACGGGCGACGCCGGTCTTGCGAAGATCGAAGGCGTTGTGCCGGACCCGCATCGGCCGGGACGCGGTCTTCGGCTTGGGGGAGTTCACTCCTCCACGGCGGCCTCCGGCCGATCGTCGCCGGAAGCGATCTCGTCGTGCCAGCCACCCTGTGCGTCCTCGTAGCGGGATATCACAGCTTCACCCCGCTTCGAGCAGGGCGACGCCGCCATGGGCTCGCATGGCCGGATCGACGGTGACCAGGGTCATGGCCCGCGCCTTCGCCTGAGCCAGGATCAGTCGGTCGAAGGGGTCGGAATGGGTCCAATCGAGCGCCCCGGCCGCTTCCGCCTCGACGCCCGATATCGGAACCTCGACGAAGCCGTTCCCGCCGACCGCCCGGGCCGCCGAGCCGTCGAAGGCGAGCTTGCCGATCCGCCGCTTGATGGCGATCTCCCAGATCGACGCGGCGCTGACGAAGATCCGATTGGCGGGGTCGGCGATCGCCGCCCGCGCCGGGCCGCCGAGCCTGGCGGAATTGGAATCCCACCAGACGAAGACGTGGGTGTCGAGCAGCAGGTCCATCAACCATTGCCCGTGAACAGCGCCTCGATGCGGGGGTCGGGGGCGTCGAAATCCTCGGCCAGGAAGGTGACGCCCATGGCCTGGGCCGGCGAGCGCCGCTGGCCCTTGAAAGGTATCGGAACCAGCCGGGCCTGGGGTTTGCCATTCTTGGTGATGACGATTTCCTCCCCCGCCGCAGCGCGTTCCACCAGTGCGGAGAGCTTCGTCTTCGCCTCGTAGAGGCTGACCAGCAAGGACATGGAAGGCTTCTCCCTCGGACCGCGACGAAGCAGCGATCGAGGATGGCGCCCCATGACGCGTTGGTCAAGTTGACCAATTTCACCTGTGGGCAAGGCGCCGGTTTCAGATCGTGCTCGTACCGCAGTCGGCGCCGTTCGGGGATCGGCGGATCAGATAGTTGATCAATCGCTTTCCGGGGAGAAAGTAATACCCGCCCCCGCGCATGGTCACGAAGCGCGGAATCGCCGCGAGCTTGACCGGCCCGTCGCGGCTGGGGATGGTGAAACCGTTGTTGTCCGCCCGTCCGGCGCCCAGCAGCGGGTCATGCTCGCCGTTCAAGGTGGTCGGACAGCTGAGCGAAATGACGTTGCCGTTGATCCAGGTCTGCTGGATGAACTCGAACTGCCGCTCGAGGTCGCCGTTCAGACACATGAACAAGAGACCGGGTTTCTGCCCCGGTTTCGGCGCGTATTTCCGACCGATCCGCAGAATGCGATGGCGGTTGCTGATCGCGATCTGATCGTCCGATCCGGGATTGAGGCTGTCACGCGGGCTGGCGCGCCGAATGTGGGCTCCGAACGGGCAGTGAAGGCCTTCAGGGTCCTCCAGCCCGAGCTGAAAGCCGTTCTCTCCAATGATCCGCGGGTCGGCCGAAGCGCTGTAGGGCGCGCGCACCAGAGGTGAGCCATTTTTCCACCGGCCGACCAGTTTGGCGGCGATGAAGTCCGCGGTGATGCGATAGGGCGGCCCCAGACGGTTCCTCAGCCGGCTCGCCTCGGCGGCGCAGTAGGCGTCGAAGGCGTCGACATCCTGCTCCAACTGGCGGATCGCGAGGTAGGATCCGTTTCGTCCGAGATCCCGAGGATTGTTCACGTTCGTCTTGGAGAAGTCGATGCTGTCGTTCAGCACCGGCAGGGTATTTTCGGGATCCTCGATGGCGGCCATGCAAGGACCGGGCGGAAGGTTGCCGCGATTGTCCGGGTAACCCAGGACGAACTCCCCTGGCGCCACGAGATGGAGAGGATCGCCGCTCTTCTGACCCTTGTAGGTGCCGCGGATGACCGGTTGCGAACCGCCGTCGGCGAAGCCGAACGGTTCGAGATTGTCGGCGCGATCAAAGGTCTTCATCTCGACGGTGTGGGTGCATCGCGCGCCGTGGGCGGCGCCCGCGGCCTCGAGTTTGGCGATCATCCAGTCCAGCGCCGCCTGGGTTTCGCCGTAGGCAATCACGGCCACATGGGCGGGATCCCGCCCCCACCACCAGTATTCCGGCGCGTTGGGTCCCACGTCGCCCAGTATCCGGCGCCGATGTTCGTGCCCCATGTCGTCGAGGAAGGTCCGTGGAAAGCTCGCCAGGCCTTCGACGGGAAGGCCCAGGGCCTCCAATCCGCGACTGCTGATCGCCACCTGGACAATGGCGTCGATGGTATCGTCCTCCTTCAGCCGTCGCCCGTCGCTGTAGGCGACATGCCGCGACACCTCTCGCAACCAGGCGCGGGCCTCGCCGGCGGCGTCGGGCAGACGCCAGAGCGTCAGGCCGCTGTAGTTGAGGAAACCAAGGCCGCCGAACACCAGGCTTTGAATCTCGTTGGAGACCAACTGCTCGTCGGGTCGCAGGGCGGAGCCGAAGGCGCACAGCCACGTCGCCGCATCGTCCTCGGTCATGGCCCCCGACAGGCCACGTCGGATCGCCGCGTTCGAGCGGATCATGTCGGTGATCAATTCAGGGTAGGCCGAGTACCAGAACCGGGTCGCGCGCATGCTCTGGCGGGCGTAGCGCTTGAACCGTTCGCCGTCCGTGGCCCCGGCCAGCACCAGATTGTTGGTTCGTGGAAAGCCCACCGTGTTCGACCAGACACCGGTCAGACCGACATGCGCGAGAGTTATGAAGTCCTCGAGATAGGCTTCCCAGCTTCCCCCGTAGTTGGAGAAGAAGATCATGTCCCGGGTGCCGGGCGGGGTCACCCAGCGCGCGAAGTGGATGGTCCCGATCGGACCTAAGTGACCGGGTTTGTAGAGCCGGGGTCCGGCGACGGCGATGGCGAAGAACGCCAGGCGAAGGGTGAAGCGGCGGACCCAGCCCGCTTTCAACTCCGTCAGCGACATCATGTGGTTCTGCGCGCAGACATTCTCCCGCGCGAGGATTTCGCCCATCGTCCGAGGATCCGGCGCCTTTTGGCTGATCCAGTCGGTGGTCTCGAGGTTGCGCAGACGGCCGTAGATGACGGCGGCCGTGGCCAGGAGGATGACGCCCAGCGCCGGCGCGCCGGTCTTGAGCCCTCGCCACACGCCGTCCAGCAGCGCCAAGCCGATCGAGCGCCCCACGCCCGCATGGTCGAGCGACCGCCAGGCGGCGCCAAACACCCACGCTCCGAGCAGAATGAGGAAAGGCCAGAGATAGGTGCGGGCGAAGGCGATGATTCCGGCGATGGCCACGGCCGGCAGGGTGGCGGCCGCGAAGCCCGGTTGCGCCTCGCCGAGGTTCAGAAACGGCGAGCCTTCACCGAAGCGCGTGCGGACATCGCGCAGTCGGTCCATCGCCGTCAGCCCGCCCGGCTGCGTCGCCAGCATCGCGTCGATCTCGGCGGCCAGCGCGGCCTCCCGGCGGATGCGGCCCACGGTCATTCCCGGGCTGCCGGTATGGGCGAGGCCGGGAGTTTGCCCGAGGTTGTAGCCCGCGTCCACGACGCGGTGGGTGAGATAGGCCGCGAGGTCGTCGCCCCGCCAATCCTTGACGAGCGCGAACACGGTGGCCAGTTCGACGCCGATCGCCGCGACAATCTGGCGGATCGCCCGCGCGGTATCGCCGTCCGCCGAGAATTCGAGAACCAGATGCGCGCGGCCCGGCGTGAAGCTCGGCAGGGCGTGCAGGCTCATGAAGTGGACGCCGAGATCCCCGTCGAGGACATCGAGGCGCGTCTTGATCGCCGTGGCGGCCGGATTGCCGAGACGATCGATGGCCGCGTCCGCCGTCGCCAGGTCGGCGGGATCCAGAGGCGCGACGATGGTGATCATCACCTGGGTCATCGGGCGCGATCCTGCCAGGTCAGCGGGAGGTGAGCCGGAAAGGGGCCGGCCCATTGCAACCGGCCCAACCTCGCCGGCTCGAGATCGAGCAGGCCGGCCACCAGCATCGGGATTTGCCAGGCGTTGATGGCGCGCCCCGCGCAGGGATGCAGGCCCCCGCCCAGATGGAGGTAGGCGCCCAGGTCCCGGTCCGGCCGCGATCTGGCCGGATCCGGGAACGCGGTCGCGTCGTACATGGCCGCCTGAATCCACAGGATGACCTTGCCGCCGGCGGGGACGGTCACCCCGCGCAGGGTCGTCTCGACGGCGGCCTGTCGCGCGAGAATGGGCGCGTGCGGCCAGCGGCGCAGGGCCTCCTGGCACCAGCCGTACAGTCGGCTCAGGTCGCCGCGATCACGCGTGGCGCTGGCCAGAAGGTCGCGATCGTTTATGAGAACGGTCATCACCTTGGCGACCACGGTGGCGGTGGTGTCGATGCTGCCGACCAGCATCCCGCCCAGCGACCGCCGCGTGAGATCGTCGCCCGCTCCGGCGAGCAGGAGATTGCCCATCATGTCGTCGCCCATCTTGCCCGACTCCCGGCGCCGCGCGATCTCGGCGTCGAACCAGCCGGTCATCAACTGCGCGGCGGCGATCGCCCGAGCGGCGACGACCTTGTCGCCGGTCACATTGAGAAAGCAGTGGCCGAAGATCGCGCGCGCCGCGTCCATGAATTGCGCATGATCGGGAGGATCGATGCCGAACACGGCCCGGGCGGTCGCCGCGGCGATCGGCCGGGCATAATCCTGGACGACATCGATGCTCCGGGATGGCGCGGCGGAGAGGCGATCGACGATGTCCTGCGCCGCGGCGCGGCGGATCGGGGCGGTATCGACCTTGGCCAGGGCCGCATAGAGCGCATGCCGTTCGCCGATCAGCTCTCCGGAGCGGTCCATGCCCAGAATGAAGTGATAGCCGATCTGGTCAAAGCGGGGTCCGTCGATCGGTCGGAGGACAAAGTCGAGATCGCGGCCCATCACCTCGCAGACCTCGCCGTGGGTCGCGGCGACGACGACGTTTCCCAGGCGGAACGGCTTGCCCCATGCCCGCGCCAAGGCGATCCCCAGGCGGGCGGCGAGGAGCGGCAGGGTTCGAAACGAAAACAGCCGCGTCACGCCGGGGGCGGGGCCGATCGGCGTGGCGATGTCCGGCGCGGCGGCGGCTAGCGTGGACATGGGCTCCTCCCCGTGGTCAAGAGCGGTCGGCGGCGGGCTCGCGGCGCGTTCACGATAACTCCCAAACTGCATTCTAATGAGCCCTCGCCCCCGCCCTTGCGGGGGAGAGGGTTGGGTGAGGGGGTGGCGCCGCCGCCGCGATGTTTCCGAAAGGGTCTCGTCACGCGGAGAAGCCCCTCACCCAACCCTCTCCCCGTAAGAACGGGGCGAGGGCCATGAAGGGACGTTGGGAATTGCCGTTCACGATGGCTTTCGCACCGACGCGTAGGTCGCGAGCGCCAGACGGCCCCCGGGCCGGTCGCGGTTGCGCGTCACGAAGTCCCTGAGTTCGGACGGCACGTCGGCGAGATCCGGCAGCCTGCCGCCATACTGCGGCGGAAACACCGCCGGCGACATCAGGGCCGCGACCACCACATCAATGCCGCCCTGCGCCTCGCCGGCCAGATACCGGCCTCCGCGTCGCGCCAGTTCGGCATCGACGAGCGCCATCCCCTGCTCGATGATCCCGGGCGCGGCGGCGATATCCGCCGGCGCGTCTCCCAGGGCGCGGCTGAGCAGAACGCGCCACACCGGGTAGAACCAATAGACCACGGCCCGCTCCCAGGCCGGCGCTCCGGCGCTGGCGAGCGGGTACATCACCCTCTTGTTCGGCAACACCAGGTGATAGACGTAGCGCCGCAAGGGATCGCCGAACAGCGGCATCAGTTGCGCCAGGAAGGCCTCGTTCTCGAGCCGGTCGCCTTCGCTCTCGCCGAACACCTTGCGGCCCGCGGGGCTGTGCGCGTCGATGCCCTCCATGATGCCCATCAGGGTGACCCACACGCCATCTGGCGTCACTACAACCGGCGCTTCAACGCCGCCGTTCACCCGCGTCGTCGCCAGCACATGCAGAAGCGGTGCGTGGAACTGTTCGACGAACGGCAGACCCGCGCGTTCCAACAGCCAGCGGGCGAGTTCGCACCCCTGGCTCACGACGATGGAAATGACGCGATATGGCCGCGAGTCGTCCCGAGCCGACATTTGTGTGAATTCCCCCGTCGGCGAAGCCGCCCCTGGCGGCAAGACTGTCAACGCAATGCTTTTTGCAAAGTGGCGTCGGGTCGCGACCGGGCCGGACGCTCTCCCAAAGCGAGGCGTTCGACCTCGGCGCGGCCCAGCATCGCGCCGCGGGCGATGAGCGCGGTCAGATGAGGCTCATCCAGGACCGCGGCGAACAGATCGCGGGCGGCCTCGAACTTGGACCGCGTCGTGGTGACCGCCCCCGAGGCCCGGCGCCGGTGGTCGGCATAGCCGAAGATCACCGCGCCATCGTCGGGCCGCCCGGATTTCAGGGCGAGGATGGCCATCGGCAGAAGGAACGCTCCCTCGGTCGTGATCGCGCCGGCCTTGAAGATCCGCCGCCCGAGGGCGAGCGCCTCCTCGATGTCCTCCGGCCGACCACGCTGCGCCAAACGCTCCCCCAGCGCGCTGGCAACCACGCCCTGGACCTGCCCGGCGGACATGTCTCCTGGCCGTATGCGATCAAGAAGCGTTCTCCAATCGTTGATCTCCTGGTCCACATCGCCGGCGGGGATCATGCTCATGGCCGTCGCTTGCCAGAAGTTGGCCAGACCGTCCGCGCCGAACGCCCGCAGAGACGAAATCGCGGCGTCGAAACGGCCGGCGGCGGCCCCGGGGCCGGACTCGATCACCATCAGGCATCCGTCGAGGGCGATCGAGAATGCCTTGATCCGCGAATCCGGTCTGTCCGACATCAGCGCCTTCATCTCGTCGCGGACAACGCGCGCCTCGGCGAATCTGCCCACCAGGTACAGGGCCGTACATTTGGACGCCAGCGCATCGCACACGGCGACGGGATCATCGACGCCGTCTCTCACCGCGGCGATCGCTTCATCGACCAGACCAAGCGCGGCGGCCGGGCTCAATTGCATGGTTACGTGGGCGCGCGCCGCGAGCAGCTTGGCCCGAACATACGGCGGCGTCGCTCGGTCCAGCAACGGGACCGCCACCGCCAGGCGTTGGTTGAGCGATCGGTCGTCCCACAGGCAGGCGCTGGCGGCCAGCAGCCGATGGCCGACCGCCACATCACCACCGACCGAGAACGCCCAGTCGAGAGCCTGATGAATATTGTCGAATTCAGGCAGATATCGCGACAGCAGGTCTTCGTCGCTGGTCCGGGCGATGAAATCCGGCCAGATCGGTGTGGCGAAATCGGCGAACCACAGGGCATGCCGAAGGCGGGTCGTCTCCAATTCTCCGGCGGCGGCGAGGCGTTCCAGTCCGTAGGCCCGCGCCGTCTCCAGCAGCCGGTAACGGCTCTGGCCGCCGCTCGTGTTGGCGGTCAGAAGCGATTTCGCGACCAGACTGGAGAGTGCGTCGATGACGGTGAATGCGTCGAGATCGGAGTCGGCGGCGACATCCGAGGCGGCCTCCAGCGAAAAACTACCGGCGAAGATGCTGATCCGACGGAACACCGCGGCGTCGCTGTCGCTGAGCAGCTGGTGGCTCCAGTCGAGAGCGGCGAGCAGGCTGCGCTGGCGAGGCATGGCGGTGCGGCCGCCACCCGTCAACACCCGGAAACGATCGTCGAGACGGCGCAATACCGCCTCGCAGCCGAGGGCCGGCGCACGGGCGGCCGCCATTTCGAGGGCCAGCGGGACCCCGTCCAGCCGCCGGCAGATGGCCGCGATCGTCCCGTCGTCTCCCGGCGTGGCGGCGAAGGCCGCGTCACGCGCGCGCGCGCGCGCCTTGAACAGGGCGACCGCGTCGCCTTCCGCCAGCGGAAAAAGGCGGTGCAGCTGCTCGCCCGGGATGCCGAGCGGTTCCTGAGAGGTCAGCATCAGGCGGACATGTTCGGTGCGTGACGAAATTTCCACGGCCATTTCGGCGACCGAGTGGATGAGGTGCTCGCAGTTGTCGAGGATCAGCAGGCATCGTCGCGAGCGAAGGCGCGTGACCAGCGCGTCGATGGCGTTTTCACCGACCGGCAGAACCATATGCATGGCGCGGGCGGCAAGTTCGGGGACGCGCGCGGGATCAGTCACTCCGGCCAGTTCCACCAGCCAGACGCCGTCTTCGTGGTCGCCCAGCAGACGGCGGCCGACCTCGAGTCCGACGCTGGTCTTGCCGACCCCGCCGGACCCGACGATGGTCACCAACGATGATGTTTCCAGCCGCTCGACAATCGCGGTGACATCGGCCTGCCGGCCGATCAGAGGGCCGAGCGACCGCGGAAGATTGCTCACTTCCGCGCTCGAGACGCCCGCGCCGGCGGGCCGTCCCATGGCGTCGGGATCCGCCGCCGGCGGGCGCCCGGAGATCAACTCGCCCAGGCTCGCCAGGATCGAGCGCCACCCCGAGGTTTGCGACCCGAGCGTCCAGTCCGAGAAGTCAGGGCATTGAATCTGGTCGAACGGCATTGGCGGGATGAGAGATCCCACCGAAAGCTGGACCAGCTTACGCTGCTGCCGCGCCCGATCCGCCTCCGATCGCACCCACTCCGATCGGATCGCGTCGGGCGACCAGATGACGAGCACCGCCTTGGCTTGGTTCAGGCGTTCTTCGATCACCTCGGCGTAGGCGCGGTGCGCGGGAAGTTGTTCGTCTCGCCAGACACTGTAGCCGATCTCGCTCAGAGTGTCGGTTATCTGTCGCGCGAAGAGTTCGGTGGAGCGGGCGTAGGATACGAATATATCCATCGCCCCTCTTCCTCGTCGCCGCCCATGTCGGCGACCATACGCGGCTGGCCCGAGGCGCACAAGAGCGTGGGTTGCACACGATATGCCGGCAAAGGCTGGTCTCCCGGGGGGGAGATCCCGCCCGCGCCGCCACCCGTGCTCGCCGGTGCGCCTCCGACGCCGCGTTACTGTTCCAGCCTGCTCGACATCTCGGCGCCATGGACGAAACTACACTAAAATGCTGGTCGAGGGCGGCCGATCGAACCCTCATGGCCATCGAAACGGCGGGCGGTCGGCCGGACGGCGCCTTGCCGCCCGAGGCATCCGGGGCGTAGCATCGGCCTTCGCCCTGGCGAGGCCGCCTGAAACCTCGCGCCGGCAAGGAGGATCGACCCGCATGGCCACCGTCGCCGTCACCGCGCAGAAGCCGGGCTACCTGGGCCTGCTCAACGCCATCTCCCTCGCCGAGAGCGCCGCCGGGGTCCATCTGGAGGCCTGGGCCGACGTCACACCCAGCGAGGATCTGGCCTGTACCCTGCGCCTGGTCGCCGCCCGCGAGCGCAGTCACGGCGAGGTTTTCTGTCGGCGCATCGCCGAACTCGGCTACGGCCTTCGCCACAAGCCCGATCCCCGCGCCGCCGCGCGGCTGGCCAGGCTCGCCGACCCGGGCGTCGGCGATCTCGAAAAGATCGGCGACCCGCGCGAGGAGGACGCCGATCCCTTCGGCGAGATCCTCCGGCGGATGGCCGAAGGCGAGTTCGATCCGATGACCACCAATCTGATGAACTGGTACATCGCCGAGGAGAAGGACAGCGCCAGACGGCTGCGGAAAGCCTTCGCCTGCGTCCGCGAGGGCGCCAGCCGGAAGGGCGCGAAGAGTTCGCCGCGGCCGGAGACGGAGGGCGCGAGCGCCGACGCCGAGGCGATCATGGCCTGCATGACGGCGGGCTTCGCCAGGCTGGAGAAGTCGCTGGAAAAGCTGGTTCGCGCCTCGAAGTGAGTGGCGCGGGGGGGGGTAGATGGCTTCGCGTGAACTTCCTTCTCCCCTCGCGGGAGAAGGTGTCGCCGCGAGGCGACGGATGAGGGGCCGCGCCGGCGTCCGAGATTTGCCGGCTCCATGTCAGCCGGACAGGTCGGCGCGCCCCCTCATCCGAGCCGCTTTCGCGGCCCACCTTCTCCCGCGAGGGGAGAAGGGACGCGCAAGGAGTCTGAGCTGCAACTGGATGGCTCTGGCCTTCGGACTCCTTCTGGCGGGACCCTCCGCCGCGGCCGAAGCGCCGGCCGATGGCCTGGTGCTTTATCGCGGCGCGATCCTTATCGATGGCAAGGGGGGTGCGGAGCGGCCCGGCATGGCGATCCTGACCCGCGGCGAGCGAATCGAGACGATCGCCCGGGCGGCCGATCTGCCGGCTCCGGCGGGCGCGAAAATCGTCGATGTCGCCGGGCTCTATGTGCTTCCCGGCCTGATCAATTCGCATGAACATCTGGCCACGCCGCCGGATCGGCCGGCGGCCGAGGCCAATCTGCGCAAGGACCTCTACGGCGGGGTGACGGCGGTGCGCGACATGGCCGACGATCTGCGCCAGGTGGCCGATCTCGCCCGCGCCGCCCGGGTCGGCGAGATCGCCGCGCCCGACATCTACTACGCCGCCCTGATGGCTGGCCCCGAGTTCTTCGAAGATCCCCGCACCCATGAGACCACGCGCGGCGCGGTGGCCGGCGCCGTTCCCTGGATGCAGGCGGTTACACCGGCCACCGACCTTCGCATTGCCGTCGCCGAAGCGCGCGGAACCGGGGCGACGGGCGTCAAGATATACGCCGACCTGCCGGTGTCCCTGGTCGCCGCCATCACCGCCGAGGCTCATCGCCAGGGCGTCCTGGTCTGGGCCCACGCGGCGGTGTTCCCGGCATCGCCGGCCGAAGTGATCGGCGCGGGCGTCGATACCGTCTCCCATACCTGCCTGCTCGCCTATCAGGCCAGCGACGTCATGCCCCGCGCCTACCATCATCGCCCAGCGGTCGATGAGGCGCGCTTCGCGGCCGGCGACACGCCGGTGATCGAGACGTTGCTCAAGGAGATGCGCCGGCGGGGCACGATTCTCGATGCGACCCTGTGGGTCTATGCGGAAATGGAACGGGACCACGCCGCCGATCCGGAAGGCCCGGCGCCCTATTGCGGCGCCGGGCTCGCCGAAAGGCTCACCAACGAGGCGTGGCGCGACGGCGTACTGATCTCGACCGGCACCGACGGATTCTCCGACGCGCGCGATCCCTGGCCGTCACTCGGGGACGAACTCGCGCTGCTGCAGGACAAGGCCGGGATGAAGGCGGCCGACGTGATCCGCGCCGCCACCGTGGTCGGCGCGATGACCATCGGCCAGCAGAGGGAGATGGGAACCCTCGAGCCCGGCAAGCTCGCCAACCTGGTGTTCACCACCCGCGATCCGCTGGCCGATGTAGGGGCGCTGCTGTGGGTGACGTTGACGGTGAAGCGCGGGGTCGCCTACTGGCGCCGCGACTATCAGGCACAATCGGGCGAACAACGTTGACCACCGACGAAAGCCCAATTCGCGCAATCCAACCCGCCCAACCCCTTCGAAGCGCGGGCTTCCGGCCCGCCCCTAGTCGCCGATGCCCGGGCATCCGGAAAATGCGGGCTGGAAGACCGCGCTACGATCTCGAACCTTGGCCCGATGACCAGAGGTGATCATCAAGCGGGACCCAGCCGGCGCTCGGTTCTCGCCATGGCGGGCGCCGGGGCCGCGGCCGCGCCTTCCGTCCTGGCCGCGACCGCCGGGGAGAGGCCGGGCCGGCGACCCGGCCCTCTGATCATCAACGCCCTGGGCGGCCTGGAGGACCCGAACCTGGCGCTCACACGGCCCCCCGGTCCGGCCGCCGACACCTCGCGCCCGGATGTGGACGACCGCGCCATCGCCGAGGCGGTCGCCTCCGGCCTGACGGCGGTGAACATCACTCTCGGCTATGTCGCCGGGCCGATGGACCCGTTCGAATACACCATCCGGACGATCGGCGTCTGGGACCGGATCCTGCGCGATCGCTCGGCGCGGCTCCTGAAGGTCGATACCGCGGCCGACATCCTCCGCGCCAGGACCGAGGGCCGGATCGGGGTCATCTACGGTTTCCAGAACTCGGTCCAGATCGGCGACCGGCTGGAGCGGATCGACACCTTCGGCGATCTCGGCGTGGGCGTGATCCAGCTCACCTACAACCCCGCCAACCAGATCGGCGATGGCTCCGCGGCGCCGGAGAACCGCGGGTTGACGCCGTTCGGACGTGAGGTCGTGGCGCGGCTGAACGCGAGACGGATCATGGTCGATCTCTCGCACAGCGGCGAGCGGACGTGCCTGGATGCGATCGAGGCGTCAAAATCGCCGATCTCGATCAATCACACGGGCTGCCGCGCCCTCAACGACCTGCCGCGCAACAAGACCGACGCGGAGCTGCGCGGCGTGGCGGAGAAGGGCGGCTTCGTCGGCATCTACTTCATGCCCTTCCTCAGCGCCTCCGGACATGCGCGGGCGGAGGACGTCGTAGCTCACATCGACCACGCGGTGAACGTCTGCGGCGAGGATAACGTCGGCATCGGCACGGATGGGAGCGTGATCGCCATCGACGATCTTTCCGCCTACCAGGCGAGCCTGGCCAGGGAAGTCGCCGACCGCGCCAGCGCCGGCATCGGGGCCAAGGGCGAGCGGTCGGACACCTACCCGTTCGTGGTCGATCTGAGAGGCGTCGATCAGTTCCGCAAGCTCGGGGCGCTGCTCGGCGCGCGCGGCTATTCCATCGGCCGCATGGAAAAGATCCTCGGCCTGAACTTCCTCGCCTTCGCCCGTGAAGTCTGGGGCGCCTGAATGACCGAACTGCGGGGAAACTGGAACTATCCGACCAGCATCCGGTTCGGGGCCGGACGCATCGCCGAGCTGGCGGACGCCTGCCGGGCAGCGGGGATCGCGCGGCCCCTGCTGGTCACCGACCGGGGACTGGCCGGCGCCCCGATGATCGCCGAGGCGATCCTGGCCGTCCGCGACGCCGGGCTCGACATCGCCGTATTCAGCGACATCGCCGGCGATCCGACGGGGGTGAATGTGACCGCCGGCGGCCAGGCGCTGATCGCCCACGGGGCCGACGGAGTGATCGCCTTCGGCGGCGGCAGCGCTCTGGACGCCGGCAAGGCGGTCGCCTTCGCCACCCACCAGGATCGGCCCCTGTGGGCGTTCGAGGATGTCGGCGACAACTTCCGGCTCGCCGACCCGGCCAGGATACTGCCGATCATCGCCGTGCCGACCACCGCCGGCACCGGCTCGGAGGTCGGCCGGGCCAGCGTGATCAAGGACGAGGACGCCAGGCGCAAGCGGATCATCTTCCATCCGCGCATGCTGCCAGTGATCGTCATCGCCGATCCGGCCCTGACCCTCGGACTGCCGGCGGCGCTCACCGCGGCGGTCGGCATGGACGCGCTTTCCCACAACCTCGAAGCCTTCTTCGCGCCCGGATACCACCCCCTGGCGCGCGGGATCGCGGTGGAGGGCGCGCGGCTGGTCAGGGACTGGCTGCCGACGGCGGTGCGGGACGGCGCCGACATCCAGGCGCGATCGCACATGCTGGCCGCCGCCGAGGCCGGCGCGACGGCCTTCCAGCGCGGCCTGGGCGCGATGCACGCCCTGGCCCATCCTCTGGGCGCGCTCTACGGCGTCCACCATGGCCTGCTGAACGCGGTCCTCATGCCTTATGTGCTGGAAGCCAACATGCCAGCGATCGAGGGCGAGGCGGCGTGGCTGGCCGGCTCCCTGGCGGTGGGCGGCGAAGCGGGCGATCTCGTCGCCTGGGTGCTGGCTCTTAGAAGCGAGATCGGCATCCCCGACACCCTCGCCGATATCGGCGTCCCGCCGGGCGAGACCGCGCGCGTCGCGCGGATGGCGGTGCAGGACCCTTCCGCCGCCTCCAACCCGATCACCTTCAGCCAGGCCGACTACGCCGCCATCCTGGAACGCGCCATGGCCGGCGAACACGCCCAGCCCGCCCAAGGTCGATCGCGTGCCTGAAAGCCTGGAGAACCTCTCGACCGAGGGCCTGATCGAGCGTGTCCGCTCCGGGGCCTTCAGGGCGTTCAAGGTCGCCGCGACCGATATCGACGGCGTGCTGCGCGGCAAATACATGCATCGCGACAAGCTGATCTCGTCCCTCCAGTCGGGTTTTGGCTTCTGCGACGTGGTTCTCGGCTGGGATGTCGATGACCGGCTCTACGACAACGTCGAACACACCGGCTGGCACACCGCCTATCCGGACGTCGAGGTGCGCCTGCTGCCGGGAACCGCGCGGATGATCCCGTTCGAGGACGCGACCCTGCTGCTGCTGGGCGAATTCGCCGGCGCGGCGGAGGCGATCTGCCCGCGCGGCCTGCTGCGCCGGGTGCTGGCGCGAGCCGAGGCCATGGGCTTTTCGGCCAAGGCCGGGTTCGAATTCGAATTCTTCGTCTTCGACGAGACGCCGCAAACCATTCGCGAAAAGGGCTACCGGGGCCTCAGGCCATTCACGCCCGGCGCTTTCGGCTATTCGGTCCTGCGCAATTCAGTGCACGCGGACTTCCATCACGCGCTGCTCGACCTCGGCGAAGCCCTGCGCATGCCGCTCGAGGGATTGCACACCGAGACCGGCCCGGGCGTGCTGGAGGCGGCCTTGCAAGCGAGCGACGCGCTCGAGGCGGCCGACCGCGCCGTTCTGTTCAAGACCTTCGCCAAGGTTCTCGCCCAGCGCCGCGGGCTGATGGCGACGTTCATGGCCAAGTGGTCGGCGGACCTGCCCGGGCAGTCCGGCCACATCCACATCTCACTGGCGGATCGCGACGGCGCCCCGGTGTTCCACGACGACAGCGCGGCGATGGGCATGTCGCCGACCATGCGCTGGTTCGTCGGCGGCCAGCAGCGGCTACTGCCCGAGCTGCTGGCCATGATCTCCCCCACCGTCAACAGCTTCAGCTGCATGATCCCGGGTTTCTGGGCCCCGACCAGCGCCACCTGGGGGGCCGACAACCGCACCACCGCCCTCAGGGTCATCGGCGGCGGACCCAAGAGCCAGCGCGTCGAGCACCGCGTCGCGGCAGCCGACATCAATCCCTACATCGCCCTGGCCGCCGCCCTCGGTTCCGGCCTGTGGGGGATCGAGAACCGGATCGAACCCACCGCGCCGATCACCGGCAACGCCTATGACCAGAGTTCCCCACCGGAGCTGACGTTTCCGGCCAGCCTCGGCGAAGCGGCCGAGCGCCTGCGGGCGTCGGCGGCGGCGACAGACCTGTTCGGCGCGGCGTTCGTCGATCACTTCGCCAAGACCCGCGTCTGGGAAGAACGTGAATTCCGCCGCGCCGTCACCAGCTGGGAGCTGGAGCGCTATTTCGAGATCATCTGACAGGGCGCACAACCGGTCGCCCCGCTCCACCAACCGTCAACCAAGGAGGCCAAGATGGCCGCTGCACGACACGTCGCCGTCCTGGTCGGCAGCCTGCGCAAGGGGTCCTACAATCGCATGATGGCCAAAGCCCTGGCCGCGCTCGCGGGCTCGGAACTTCAGCTTACGATTGTCGAGATCGGCGACCTTCCATTCTACAATGAAGACGTCGATGCCGACGAACCCCCGGCGCCTTGGACTGCTTTCCGCAAAGCCATTGACGCGGCCGACGCGGTCTTGTTCGTCACCCCGGAGTACAATCGCTCCGTTCCCGGGGTGCTGAAGAACGCCATCGATGTCGCCTCGAGGCCCCATGGTCGGAACGCCTGGAGCGGCAAGCCCGGCGCGGTGGTCAGTGTTTCCCCGGGCGCGATCGGCGGATTCGGGGCCAACCACCACCTGCGCCAGTCCCTCGTCTTCCTCAATGTTCCAGCCATGCCCCAACCCGAAGCCTATATCGGCGGCGCGGCCGGCCTGTTCGACGAGGCCGGGCACATCACCAACGATGGGACCCGCACCTTTCTGGAGGGCTTCATGAAGGCTTTCGCTGCCTGGATCGACGCCCTCTCGCCGACCAAGCTCGAGGCGGCGCCATGACCCTTCCAGAGATGGTCAGAGGCCACTTCGCCGTACGGATGGAGATCATCCTTGAGTGAATTGGAACCCAGGCTTCCAACCATCTTTTTCGGTCACGGCAGCCCCATGGAGGCGCTCGGCGGCCCCTGTGCCGAGGTTTGGCGGGAGATAGGAAGGCGTTTGCCGCGCCCGAAGGCGGTGCTGATGATCTCCGCCCATTGGTTTATCGACTCCGTCGCGGTGACCGCGATGCCGACACCCAGGACGATCCATGATTTCTACGGCTTCCCGGAGCCGCTCTATCAGATCGAGTACCCCGCGGCCGGGGAGCCCTGGCTGGCGGAACGCGTGGCTCACGCCCTTGCGCCGATTGATGTCGCCCGCGACCGGGACTGGGGCCTCGACCACGGCGCATGGTCCGTGCTGCGCCACCTTTTCCCCGACGCCGACATCCCCGTGGTCCAACTCAGCATCGACAGGACGAGGCCTCCCGAGTTCCACTTCGAGCTGGGTCGCCGCCTTCGCGTGCTGCGCGACGAAGGGATCCTGGTCGCGGGGTCGGGCGATATTGTTCACAATCTGCGCGCCGCGAACCTTGCGCGGGATGCGTCCCCCTTGGACTGGGCCGTGCGTTTCAACGCCTTCGCCAAGGCCGCGATCACTGATGGCCGGTGGGATGCATTGATCGACTATCCCGCGCTTGGAGATGACGCGCGCCGTTCGATCCCCACACCCGAACATTACCTGCCCTTGCTGTACGTCCTTGGAGCGGCCTACGGGGACGAGCCGGTTTCGTTCTTCAACGACGAGATCGCTCTGTCAGCCATCGGCATGTTGGGTGTGAGCATCGGCCATGCGCAACCGGGCGGCGTCCGTCCGTAGAGGAAGGCTCGGTGATCGGCTTACCTCGAACGTACCGCGGTCATCATTCACGATCGCCGCCTTCTTCGCCGCCTTCGGTCGGCCGGGCGACCGGCAGGTTCCAGCGGTAGTGTATCGCCATGAGGCGAAGCCCTAAGCACGCGCCAGTTCCCGCGATCGTGGTGGGGACGACGGGCCAATTCAGCAGATGGCCGACAACGACCAGCCCGGCGCCGGCAAGCGCGGCGACGGCGTAGAGATCACTCTGGAGCACGGCGGGTGTCCGGGCGACGAGCAGATCGCGCACAATGCCGCCGCCAATGCCGGTGAGCATGCCCAGCAGCGCCGCCATCAGCGGGTTGAGGCCATGAGCAAGAGCCTTTTCGGCCCCGGCGACGGCAAATAGCGCGAGACCGGCCGCATCGAAGATCAATATCGCCCTGCGCAGGCGGGCCATTGGCGAATAGCAGACGAAAGTGAGTAGCCCCGCGGCGAGGGAAACCGCCAGATAGCGCCAGTCACTGATCCCGGCAGGCGGGACCGCGCCGATCAGCAGATCGCGGGCGATGCCCCCCGCGCTGGACGCCGCGAAGGACAGGACCAGAATTCCGAAGATATCGAGTCTGCGTTGTACGCCCAGCATCGCGCCGCTGATCGCGAAGACAAACGTGCCGGCAAGATCGAACACCAGCAGAAGATCGTGGATCGTCTTCTGTTCGAGAAGCAGGTTCAGCGGCAATGGCGCTTGCCTTGGGTCGGCGCCCTGGCGGTTGATCGCTTGTTCATTTTGCCAGCCAGGCCAAGGCGCCCGCGACCATGGCCTCAACGCCCGTCCTGCCCGCCCCCGTGGTCACTTCACAGCCGTTGTCACGCAGATGCTTGGCGGCGAGGTCCGCCGTGCGGGTCTCCCGCATCGACAGCTCGGGGTGGGCGTGGACGTCCTTGTAGAGAGCCTTGAGCGTTGGCAGCAGACCAGGAAGGTTCGCCGGGACCACGCTCGAGGGATCAGGTGAGGGCGTGCTCATCACGCGACTTCCGCACTCCGGGCTTTGGTACAGTGTCCTAGCATGATGGCGGACAGACGTTAGGGACGCCAGTAGCCCCCTCGCCCGGGCGCCCTCGAACCCCGGCGCCGTGACGCGGCGGCGGGAAGCTGAGATACAGAGCCCCGCTTCCCGCGGCCAGGAACCCCACCATGTACGACCTCCTAAAGGGCCTGCGCGTCGTCGAGGGTTCGGCGTTCATCGCCGGACCGACCTGCGGGCTCTATCTGGCCCAGCTGGGCGCCGAGGTAATCCGCTTCGACAACATCGGCGGCGGGCCGGACTTCCGGCGCTGGCCGCTCGCCCCTGGTGGGGCCAGCCTCTACTGGGAGGGGCTGAACAAGGCCAAGAAATCGGTGGCGCTGGATCTGTCGCGACCCGAGGGCCGGGTCCTGGCCCAGCGGCTGGCCGCCGCCCCGGGTCCCGGCGGCGGCGTGTTCGTGACCAACTTCCCGGTCGATGGCTTCCTCGCCTACGAGAAACTGGCGGCGCTGCGGGCCGATCTCATCTGCGTGCGGGTGATGGGCTGGGCCGACGGCGATCCGGCGGTGGACTACACCGTCAACGCCGCCGTGGGCGTGCCGCTGATGACCGGGCCGGTCGCCGACGCCCGGCCGGTGAACCACGTGCTTCCGGCGTGGGACCTCTTGACCGGCGCCTACGCCGCCTTCGCCCTGGTCGCGGCGGTGATGGAAAGGCGCGCCTCCGGCCGGGGGCGCGAGATCCGCATTCCCCTGTCCGACATGGCGATCTCGAGCCTGGCGAACATGGGCATGACCGCCGAGACGGCCCTCGCCGGGCGGCAGCGGCCGCGGATCGGCAACGATCTCTACGGCGCCTTCGGCCGGGATTTCGTGACCCGGGACGGGACATCGATCATGCTGGTGGCGATCACGCCGCGCCAGTGGTCGGGGGTCCTGGAGTGTCTGGGCGTCGGCGAGGCGGTCGGCCGGCTCGAAGCGGAAATGGGCGTATCGTTCGCGGCGGACGAGGGAACCCGGTTCGCCCATCGCGCGCCGCTGTTCGCCATCTTCGAGGCCGCGCTGGCGGCCAGGGACATCTCCGAACTGGCCCCGGCCTTCGAGGCGGCCGGCGTGTGCTGGGGACCGTACCGGCCGCTGGAGCGGGCGCTCGATGACCCGCGGCTGATCGCGGCCAACCCGGTGTTCGGCGATCTCGACCACCCCAGCGGCGAACGCTACCCGGCCCCCGGCTTCGCCGCGACCCTGCCTCAGGACCGGCGCGTGCCGGCCCGCCCGGCGCCGCGCCTGGGTGAACACACCGATGAAGTGCTGGCCGACGTGCTGGGGCTGGCGGCGGGGGAAATCGCCCGCCTGCACGAGGCCGGCCTGGTGGCGTAGAGACTTGCTGCGTCATGACCGGAGCGCGGGGTTTGTCAGCCCGCTCTTGGCCAACGGCAATGACGTGACTTCGATCTCGTCGGTCCGGGGCGCCGTGGCGCCGGAGGAAAAAGTGCGGGCTGGAGGCCCGCGCTCCGAAAAGCCATGTCAGTATCGAGGTTCGGCCGATCGATCCCTCCCCACGACCGCTCGCCAAGGCCGCGATTGACGGCCGGGGCGAGGCGCTATCAAGATCGCGGCCAGAACCGGTTGAGGGAATGATCGACATGGCGGCGCGCGGCGAGATCAAAGGGGGTCGTCTGGGGGGCCGGGTCGCCCTGGTCACCGGCGCGAGCCGGGGAATCGGCGCGGCCATCGCCACGCGCCTGGCCATGGAAGGCGCCGAGGTCGCGGTGTCGGCCCGCACGGCGCGGGACGGCGAAAGCCGCCTCCCCGGCACGCTCGGCGAGACGGTGGCCCACATCCACGCCATCGGCGGCGCGGCCAAGGCGTTCAAGGCCGATCTCGCCCTGGCTTCGGAACGCGAGCGACTGGTGGACGAGGTCGCCGCCGCCCTCGGCCCCATCGACATCCTGATCAACAACGCCGCCGTCACCTGGTTCATTCCGGTCGCCGATTTTCCAGCCAAGCGGCTTTCCCTGATGATGGAGGTGCAGGTCGTCGCGCCTTTTCATCTCTCGCAACTGGTGCTGCCGGCCATGCGCGGGCGCCGCCAGGGGTGGATCGTCAACATCTCCTCCGGCGCGGGTCTTCACCCCAGACCGCCCTATGGACCCGGCCGAGGCGGCACGGTCTATGGCCTGTGCAAGGCGGCGCTGGAGCGGTTCACCACCGGTCTCGCGTCCGAGGTCCAGGCCGACGGGATCGCGGTCAACGTCGTCTCTCCCGGCCTCGTCGATACGCCCGGAGTCGCCGTCCACGGCCTGATCAACGAGAGCACGCGGGACCGGGTGCAGCCGATAAAATACATCGCCGAAGCGGTCTTTCAGCTCGCCTCCGGCGATCCGGCGACCCTCACCGGACGCGTCGCCTACGCCGAGCCGTTCCTGAAGGAACTGGGACGCGAGCCAGCGGAACTGGCCTGAAGGTGATGACGCAGGAGGTCACCGCCGCCCGTCGCCTGGTCCAGCGCCTGATCGCCCACGGCGTCGATCATGTCTTCTGCGTGCCCGGCGAAAGCTACCTGGCGGTGCTCGACGCCCTGGCCGACGTCACCGACCAGATCCGGGTGATCGCCTGCCGCCACGAGGCCGGGGCCGCCAACATGGCCGAAGCCTATGGGAAACTGACCGGCAAGGCCGGAATCTGCATGGTCACCCGGGGGCCGGGCGCGGCGCACGCGGCGGTCGGCGTCCACACCGCCCAGCAGGATTCGACGCCGATGATCCTTTTCGTGGGCCAGGTGTCTCGGGCCGACAACGGGCGCGGCGCGTTCCAGGAGGTCGATTACGCCGCCACCTTCGGTTCGCTCGCCAAGTGGGCGGCCGAACTGGAGCAGCCCGAGCGCACGGCCGAGATCGTCGATCGCGCTTTCGCCACCGCCCAGCAAGGGCGCCGGGGTCCCGTTGTCCTGGCGCTGCCCGAAGACGTGCTGGTCGAACCCGGCGGCGAGGAGGGGCCCTCTCCCTCGGCGCCGGCCCGGGCCGGCCTCGACCCGGAGATTCTGGCCGAGGTCGCTGGACGGCTCTGTGTCGCCGAGCGACCTTTGGTGATCCTGGGAGGAAGCGGCTGGACGCGCCCGGCCCTGGATGGCGTCTCGAATTGGCTCGCGGCGCACGATCTGCCGGTGGTGCTGTCCTTCCGCCGCAAGGATCTGATCGACAACCATCACCCCTGCTATGCGGGCGACCTGGGGCTGGGCGCCAACCCCAAGCTGATCGAACGGGTGAAATCCGCCGATGTCCTCCTCTGCCTCGGCGCCCGGCTCGGCGAGAATCCCACCCAGGGCTACTCTCTGTTCACGCGCCAGGAAACCGCAACGCGCCTGATCCACATCCTCCCCGGCCCCGAGGAACTCGGCCGCGTGTGGCCCGCCGCGCTGGCGGCGGTCGCGGACATGGAGCCGGCGGCGCTGGCCCTGGCCGGAATGGCTCTGAATCGCCGCTGGCAAGCGTGGCGCGCCAGCGGACATGCCGACTGGGAGACCTTCACCAGACCGGTCGCGGTCGATGCCGACGTCAACCTCTCGGAGGTGGTGGCGCACATGGCCAAGGTGCTTCCCGCCGACGCCATCGTCGCCAACGGGGCCGGCAACTTCGCCGCCTGGCTGCACCGGTTCTATTCGCACCGCGCCTTCGGCACTCAGCTCGCCCCGACCTCAGGCGCCATGGGCTACGGATTTCCCGCCGCCATCGCCGCCAAACTGGTCTTCCCGTCGCGCGAGGTGATCTGCTTCGCTGGCGATGGCGATTTCATGATGACCGCCAACGAGCTGGCGACCGCCGTCCAGTATGGCGCCAATGTGGTGACCGTGGTCATCGACAACGGATCGTATGGCACCATCCGGATGCACCAGGAGCGCGACTATCCCGGCCGGGTGATCGCCACCGACCTGAGGAATCCCGACTTCGCCGCCTTCGCCCGCGCTTTCGGCGCCTGGGGGACCACCGTCGAGCGCACCGCCGACTTTCCCGCCGCCTTTGACGCCGCCCGAACGGCCGGCGCGCCGGCGATCATCCATCTGAAGACCGCGGTCGAGGCGATCGCGCCTGGCCGCACGCTTGCCGGCCTTCGCGCCGGTCGAGGCTAGACTTCGCCGCGCCGGCCGAACGCCTCAGCGCCGGCCGCCGTGTCCTCCCCGGCCGCCGCCGAAGGAATGCCCGCCGCCGAACGAACGGCCGCCGCCGAATGAGCGACCACCGCGGTAATATCCGTGGCCTCCGCCATAATATCCCCGGCCGCCGCCGAATGAGCGACCACCGTAGCCGAAGCCGCCGCCATAGTAACCGCCGCCGTACCACGCCGGTCCGCCGTAGAACACCGGTGGGCCGCCATAGTAGACTTCAGCCGGCGGGGCCGCCTCTTGGTAGGCGACCTCGTAGGGTGGGGGCGAGACATAGCGCGGATGCCGGTAGGCGATCCGGCTGACGACGTGATGGTGATGATGATGGCGATGGGCGACGGGGCAGCCACAGCGCGAAGTGGCCGCCGCGGCGGGGGCGGCCGCCATTGCCAGGCCGGCGACCAGGGCCGCGCCCGCCAGGACCGAAGCGATCGGTAACCTCATTTTGGGACCTCGTCATTCAGCGCCCGGCTCGACCGCCAGGCGGCGTTGTCAACACTTGATTAATCATCCTGCGACGGGCGCCATGAACGTCGCCTGAACGGATGAAGGCGCGGCGACGATGGACGATCGCGGTTGGAAACCAAGCCGTAACCGGTGGCGGACTAACCTCGCGTCATGGCACAGCCGGCGAAATCGTTCAGCGTCGCGGACGAGCCGAGGCGGGCTCCCCGGTCACGCACCCGCCTGGCGGCGAAAATCATCTTCGGCGAGGCGATGCGGATCGTCGAATGCGTGGTCCGCGACTGGTCGGACCTCGGCGTCAAGATCGAAATGCCCGTGGCGGCCGATCTGCCCGAGCGGCTCTGGCTGCTCGATCAACGCTTTCCGCTCGCTCATGAGGTTCGGCTCATCTGGCGGCGCGGGCGATTCGCCGGCCTGGAACTGGCCGACGCGATCGACCATCACGACGCCCATCCCCACGTCCGGGTGTTGCGCCGCCTGCGCCGCGCCTGAGGTTTCGGGCCGACGGGACGCCGATCAGTTCCGGGCCGATCCGGCCAGGCGCGCGGGTTCATCGTCCTCCACCCTCACGCCAGCCCACCGCGACACCGCCTCCAGAAGATCGGCCGGCACGATCGGCTTGGCGAGATGGTCGTTCATCCCCGCCGCGCCGCTGGCCGTGACATGCTCGGGGAGCACATTCGCGCTGAGCGCGACGATCGGCGTCAGCCGATTCGCCGAGGCCAGGGCGCGGATCGACTTCGCCGAGGCGTAGCCGTCCATCCCCGGCATCTGCAGGTCCATGAGGATCAGGTCGAATGGGGGGCCGAGGGCGGCGGCCATGGCGGCGGCCCCGCTGGCGGCTTCCTCGACGAAATGTCCGGCCGCGTCGAGGATGGCGCGCACCAGCATTCTGTTCACGGCCAGGTCATCGACGACGAGAACACGCGCCGGACGCGCGTCTCCTCGCGGTGCGGTTCGCGCGGCGCCCGCGGCCACGGCGCCGCGGGCAGCCGGTGTGGCGGCGATCCAGACTTCGAAAGTCGAGCCGGCGCCGACAGTCGAGGCGACACCGATACCACCGCCCATCAGTTCCGCCAGGGCCTTGCTGATCGACAGGCCGAGGCCGGTGCCGCCGTGGCGGCGGCTGACCGAGCCATCGACCTGGGAAAACCGTTGAAACAGGCGGTCCAGCTTGTCGTCGGCGATCCCCGCGCCGGTGTCGGTCACCGCCACGCGGAGCTGGTCGCGCCGGACGTCGAACGCCGCCGTGACACCGATCACGCCACGATCGGTGAATTTGATCGCGTTGCCGAGGAGATTGGCGAGAATCTGCCCCAGCCTGGCCCTGTCGGCGCGCAGGAAGGCAGGCATCGACCCGTCGGTGTCGAGTTGGAGATCGAGACCCTTGGCGGTCGCCCGCTCGGTGAACATCGCCAGGGTGTCTTCGAAAAACGGCCGCGCTTCGAAGGGCTGAGCGTCGAGATCGACCTGGCCCGCTTCCAGCTTGGAGAAGTCGAGGATGTCGTTGACCACCGCGAGCAGGGCTTGTCCGCTGTTGACGATGCGTCGAACGTGAGACTTGGCCGCCTCGGGCAGGGCGTCCATCCCGTTGAGCAGGCCGGAGAATCCGATCACGCCGGTGAGGGGGGTGCGAATTTCGTGGCTCATGTTGGCGAGGAACTCGGCCTTGGCCTCGGCCGCCGCCTCGGCGCGATGCTTGGCCTCGATGAGATCGTCCTCGAGCCGGCGACGCGAGGTGACATCGCGAAAACTGGTGACCGCCGACGTCGGCGCGCCGTCCGCATCGCGCAGGACGGTGGGATTGCCTTCCAGCCAGATGTAGCGGCCGTCCCCGGCGAGGAACCGGTACTCGCGGCGCACGGATGCATCGACCGGCGCGCCGCTGAACAGCCCGCCGATGATCGCGATCGCCCGCTCGCGATCGTCCGGATGGACGAATTCGAAGGTCTTTCGCCCAACCACCTGCTCGGGCGTGTAGCCGAGCGAGGCCGCCGACGGCGAGGCGTAGAGGATGGTTCCGTCGAGTGCGATCCACACGATGACGTCGGTGGAATGATCGGCGAGCAGGCGGAAGCGGGATTCGCTGGCGCGCAGCGCCTGCTCGCGGTTCCATGCCTCGGTCACGTCCATCGAGGCGCCGAACACGGTCACGACCTCTCCGGCCGCGTCGCGCTCGGCGGCGCCGTTGGCGGTGATACGGCGGATCTGGCCATCGGGCCGGGTGATCCGGGACTCGAACGAGAACGGCGTCCCGCCGGCCATCGCTTCGGTGACCTTGCGCGCCACCGTGGCGCGGTCTTCGTCGCCGTGGAGCGCCAACATGCCATCCATGCCGGGAGTCCCGTCGGACGGGTCGAGCCCATAGATTCGGCGGACGCCGGCGGACAGGGTGAATTCCCGGCTGCGCGCATCCAGGCGCCAGTGACCGACCCCGGCCAGCGCCTCGGCCATCTGCGCGATGCGGTGGGCGTCCTCGATCTCGCGGGCGGACGCCTCGGTCCGGTCGGACGCCTCGACAAGCCGGCGCCGATTTTGGGTCAGGTCCTTCTGGACCATTCTGAACACCCAGGCGACGATGCATGGGCTCGCCAGCAGGGTCACCACCTCAGGGATCCGGCCCTGTTCGATCCGCATCGCGGCGGCGGCGCCTTGGACCAGCGCCATGGACAGTACGGGTGGGACGAGGTTGAGCAGCAGACGCCTCGGGTTGGCGTATTCCCGCGCCAGAATCTGAAACATGATCACCCCGTAGAGTGTCACTCCGAAGGTCTGCGCGACGCCGGTGTAGAAGAGCACGAACCACAGCGCGGCGATCGAGTACCCGACGCTCGAGAGCCACGAAAACACGCTGCCTGCCTGGCCGCCCCCGCGCGCCGGCGCCCGTGGCGATCGCAGCCAGCGCTGCTCGGCGGCGATCAGGGCGACCATCACCGCGAGCCAAACAGTCGGAAGCGGCAAGCCGGCGAAAGGGACCGCCGCGAGGAACACCAGCAGCGGCAGGATCAACCCCGATGGGCCGCCGATCCAGCGGTGTGGCGATCCCTCCCGGAGATTCGCCGGCGACCGAGCCATCCGGACATCGCGCCAATGCGGGCCGCGCTTCGCGACGCGGCGGGTCTCAAGCAACATGAACGGCGCCCTTGATGGGTGATGATCATCGCCGTCGCGGCTGAAGAAAGGATTGAAGGCGGATTGCGTCATGAGGTCCGGGACGACCTCTTGGGACGCGGCTATTCCCGTCGCGGCCTGGCGCGCATCGCGCCGGTGTTCAGCTTCGGCGCGGCGGCGGCCAGCGCCGGGCGCCCAGCCTGGGCCGCCGCCGGCGTTCCCGACCACCGGGCTGGACGACGGTCAGACGGCGATTTTCAGGGGCGTCCCGAGGTGGGCGGGATCGGGTTCCAGCACCTCGAACTCCACGTCGCGCAGCCGGACCGGCTCGCCACATTTCGAGCAGGTGACGGCCGGCTCAAGGGCATGGCCGCCGTTGCCGTGCCGCAGCAGCAGGGGCGGCCCTTCTGGAGAGAGGTAGTATTTGTCGCCCCATTGGAGAAGCATGAGGAGAATCGGGTAGTAATCTATCCCCTTCTCGGTCAGCCGGTACTCGTGCCTCCGGGGGACGGCGCTGTATTCGTGCAGCCGCAGGACGCCCTTTTCCACCAGCCATGACAGGCGTTCGGAGAGGATGTTTGTGGCCATCGCCGTGTCGCGCCGGATCTCGTCGAACTTGCGCAGGCCGGTGAAGATCGACCGCAATACGAGGCTCGCCCAGCGATCGCCGGTGATCTGCGCGACCTCGTCCATCAGGGCGCTAACGTCGGGTCGCTCGGAGGCGGCGCTGCGCTGCTGGCGTCTGCGGCTATAGCGCACGGCCATCCACCCCACCCCAGGTCCCTCGGTCCAGTCGACGTCGCGAGCGCTGATCTGCGTCTTGCAGTGCAGGCAGGTGGGCGTGGGCTCGAAGATCTGGCCGCAGGGCCGGTGGCGCAGGCGAATTTCGAGCTTGCCCGCCCTGGGCGACCAACGTCGTTCCCAGCGCAGCATCATCAGTGCGGTCCAATAGAGATCGCGCCCCTTCTTGGTCATCCGGTATTCGTGTCGCGGTGGCTTGTCGCTGTATGGCGTCTTGTCCAGGATTCCCGCGGTCACCAGGCGCTTGAGGCGATTGCTGAGCAGGGTCGGCAGCAAGTCGCTGCGCGCGCGGATATCGTCGAAGCGCCGGGCGCCGATCCAGCTGGCCTCGAGAATGAGAAGGGTCGAGGTGTCGCCGACCACCTCCAGCGCCCGCCAGATTGAACACGTCCGTATGAGCTTGGCTTCAGCCATGGCTCCCATCTTGGCGCGTGACCGCGTTCGGCGCCAGAGTCGTCGATCGGCGGCCTTAGCGCAAGCCGGTTGATAGCCCGCGGCCACAGGGAGGTGAAATGGCGAATTTGCGCGGATCCGGCCGGATCGTCATCGTCACGGGCGCGGGCAAGGGCCTGGGCCGCGCCTATGCGCTTCGCCTGGCGCTCGCCGGGGCGGCGGTGGTGGTCAACAATCGCTGGAGCGATCGCTCGCAACCCTCGAGCGCCGAAGTCGTGGCGGCCGAGATCGCCGCGTTCATGTCCAAGCGCGGCCACGGCGAGGTTTGCGCATCGTCAGGGTGAAACGGGTTGTCAGCGCCTGTGTGACTTGTATAAAGAAACCTACGTCTTCGGCGCATTGAAAGGCGCCGGGCGGAGGAAGCCATGATCCAGCATCTCGCAGGCGCCCCCGCCTTCGGCCCCGTCGCGGGAATCTGAGGATGTCTTCCGACCGCCGCACGATCATCGCCGGGGCGCTGGCGGTGGCCGGCGCCGGCCTGGCGCAGCCCTCGAGAGCCGGTGCCAGCCCGGCGCCGTCGTCAACGGAGAAACCCATGACCGCGCGGTTCAGGATCTATCAGAGCGTCATCGCCGCTTGGAAAGCCAAGGATATCGACGCCGTTCTCTCGCACATGAGCGACGACATCGTCTGGCACTACGCGGCGGCGATCTCGCCCCCGCTGATCGGCAAGGGGCCGGCGCGCAAGTTCATGGAGGATTTCGCGGCTCGGATCGGCGAGGTTCGCTGGCGGGTGTTCGACTACGCCGAGGCCGGCGACCGCCTGTTCGTCGAAGGGGTTGATGAATATTTCGGCAAGGACGGGGTGCGGGTGGCCACGCCCTATGCCGGCGTGCTCGATTTCCGGGGCGACCTGATCACCGGCTGGCGGGATTACTTCGACGCCGGCGGCTCGGCCGCCATGCGGGCCGGCGGCAAGGCCCCGGCCCAGGTCGAGGAGCTGATCGCCAGGCCGGCCATAGGTTGAGCCGTTCGAGCGGTGCTTATTGCATGCTTTCATAAACAGACCTACTGATACTGGAGACCGCGTGAAAAGATCGGGGAGGCCTACGTCGCGATGAAGATAGAAGGCAGTGTCGCCCTGGTCACCGGAGGCAACCGCGGCATCGGTGAAGCCTTCGTGCGGGCTTTCCTGGAGGCTGGCGCCCGGCGGGTCTATGTCGGGACCCGGGAGGTCGCCAACGCCGCCCACCTCGTCGCCGAGGCGCCCGACCGCGTGGTCGCCATCGAACTCGATGTAACCAATCCCGATCAGGTCGCCGCCGCCGCGCGGCGCTGCGACGACGTCAGCATCCTGGTCAACAACGCCGGCCAATTCTCGATGAAGCGGCTGATCGACGCTCCCGACATGGCGGGGGCGCGGGCCGAGATGGAAACCAACTATTTCGCGCCGCTGGCCATGTGCCGCGCCTTCGCCCCGGTCCTCGGCCGCAATGCCGAGAGCGCCATCGCCAACGTCCTGTCCGCCGGCGGCATCGTCGCGGTGCCGGGCATGGGCGGCTACAGCCCCTCGAAGTTCGCGGCCCGGGCCATGTCGACCTGCATTCGCGCCGAACTCGCCGCCCAGAACACCAGCGTCACCGCTCTCATCGTCGGTTCGGTGGATACGCGCATGGCCAGCCACGTCGAGGGCTACAAGGAACCGCCCTCGGCGATCGCGGCGGCCGGCCTGAAGGCCATCGCCAAGGGCGCCGATGAGGTGGACACCGATTTCATGGCCGTCGATGTGCGCGCCAACCTCTCCCGCGATCCCAAGGCGCTCGAGCTGCAGATGCGCCGCTCGCTCAGCGGCGAGCGGGTGACCACGGGGCGGCGATGAATTCCGATCGATCTGGGGAGATATGCGCGTGAACGATCATGAGTTTCTGGACTTCGCCGACCGCTTCGTGGGCGCCATCCAGGTCGGCGACGTGCCGGCGGTGCGGGCCTGCTATGCCCCCGGCGCCAAGATCTGGCACAATACCGACAATATCGAGCAGACCGTCGATCAGAACGTCAAGGTCCTGGAGTGGTTCATCGAGACTCTCCCCGATCGCAACTACCGGGTTCTACGCCGAGAACCGCTGAAGGACGGCTTCCTTCAGCAGCATGTGCTGGAGGCGACCCTGCCGGATGGCCGGAAATGGAAGATGTCGGCCTGCGTGGTCGTCAAGATGGAGAACGGCCTGATCACCCGCCTGGATGAATACCTCGATTCCGCCGAGGGCAAGCCGTTGCGGGAATTCGGCCGGTAGAGCGCGGACACAAGGGGCTCCGCGCCGTGATCGCCATCGCCCAGATACTCGCGATCAACGCACTGGCCCTGATCGCTGTCTTTGTGGCCCTGTGGCTGGTCTGCGTACGGATCAAGGACGTCACCATCGTCGACAGCTTCTGGGCGCTGGGCATGGTGATCATGGCCGCGACGACCTTCGCGCAGGCCGAGGGTCCGCTGGCCAGAAAGGCGCTGTTGCTGGGGCTCTGCGCCCTCTGGGGCCTTCGCCTGGGGGGCTATCTCATCTGGCGCTGGCGCGATCATGGCCCCGATCGGCGATATCGGTCGCTGCTCGGCAAGGCCCAGAACCATAAAGGGTGGAGCTTCGCCAAGGCCTCGCTGCTGCTGGTCTTCGCCACCCAGGCGCCGCTGCTGTTCATCGTCAGCCTGCCGGTCCAGCTTGGACAAATGGCCCCGTCGCCCGCCGCGCTCGGACCGCTCGCCTTGATCGGCGCCGGGGTCTGTCTCTTCGGCGTCGCGTTCGAAAGCCTGGGCGACTGGCAGCTGACCCGCTTCCGCAAGAATCCCGCCAGCGGGGGAAAGATTCTCGATACCGGTCTCTGGCGCTTCACCCGCCATCCCAACTACTTCGGCGACGCCTGCGCGTGGTGGGGCCTCTATCTGATCGCCGCTGAGACCGGGCCGGGCCTGTGGGCGGCGCCGGGACCCCTATTGCTCACCTGGACGCTGATGAAATGGAGCGGAGCGCCGACCGTCGAGGGCCGGCTGCGCAAGACCCGCCCGGACTACGCCGACTACGTCCGGCGGACTTCCGGTTTCGTGCCCTGGCCGCCCAAGGGCGCGGCGGCCCTCTGAGGCGTCATGTATCTCACGCCGCGCACGCGCATCGACGACTATGTCGCCAGGGGATGGTGGGGCGAACTGACCGTTGATGATCTCACCCAGCGCAATCGCCGGGAGGTTCCGGATCGCGAGGCGCTGATCGATCCGATCAACCGAGCGGCGCTCGATGGCCGTCCGCCGCGCCGCCTGACCTGGAGCGAGGTCGGTCTGGAGACCGACCGCCTGGCCGCCGCGCTCATCGATCTGGGCCTCGGGAAGGACGACATCATCGTCATCCAGATCCCCAATGTCGTCGAACTGGTGCTGGTATTTCTCGCCTGCGCCCGCCTGGGAGCCATTTTCTGTCCGGTGGTCACCCAGTATCGTCGGCACGAGCTCGGCTACATCCTCGACCTCGTCAAGCCGGCGGCGGTGATCACCCTGGCGCGCTTCGCGGGCTTCGATCATGCCGGGATGATGCTGGATCTGCGACCGGAAGAGACGGCCTGGCCGGTGCTGGTCCTGGGCGGCGGCGCGCCGGCCGGCGCGATCGACCTCGACGCCGCCATCGCCGCCGCTGATCCGGCCGCCGCCGCCGCCACCCACGACGCCGATCCCGTCCTGGCCGGAGAGGTGCTGACGATCTGCTGGACCTCCGGCACCGAGTCGCGGCCCAAGGGCGTGCCACGTGATCACAACCATTGGATCGTCAACGCCAGGGTGATCACCGAGGCCTCCGATCTGCGCGACGGCGAGGTGATGCTCAACCCCTTTCCGTTGGTCAACATCGGCTCGATCGGCGGCCTGGTCATGCCCTGGCTGTGGCGGAGCGGCGCGCTTGTGCTCCATCACCCTTTCGACCTCGGGGTGTTTCTCGAGCAGATCAAGCGCGAGGGGGTGAACTACACCATCGCCCCGCCCGCCATACTCACCGCCATCCTGAAGAACCCGCAGTTGCGGGCCGTGGCCGACCTCTCCTCTCTGCGCGCGATCGGCTCCGGCTCGGCGCCCCTCACGACATGGATGGTCGAGGGCCTGGCGCGCGAGCATGGCGTGCAGGTGTGCAACTTCTTCGGCTCCAACGAGGGGACATCGCTCTACAGCAGCCAGGTCGAAACGCCTGATCCCGCCGACCGCGCGCACTACTTCCCCCGCTTCGGGGCCGAAGGCGTGAGTTGGGCCAGCAGCGCCTCGAAGAAGATCCGCACCCGGCTTGTCGATCCCAATAGCGAGGCCGAGATCACCCAGCCGGGCCGCCCCGGCGAACTGCGGATTGACGGGGCCAGTGTGTTCGCCGGCTATTTCCGATCCGAGGCGCTCACCCGCGCGGCCTTCGACGCCCGGGGATTCTTCAAGACTGGCGATCTTTTCGAGATCGCCGGAGACGGCCCCCTGGCGAGGTTCTACCGCTTCGTCGGCCGCTGCAAGGAGATCATCGTGCGCGGCGGCGTCAACATCTCGCCGGCCGAACTCGATGACCTGCTGGCCGGCCATCCCGATTTCCGCGAAGCGGCGGTGGTCGGCATTCCCGACGACGATCTGGGCGAGCGCATGTGCCTGGCGGTCGTCCCCGTCGAGGGACGCGCGCCATCCCTGGCCGATGTCTGCGCCTGGCTGAGGGAGCGGGGCGTGGCGGTCTTCAAGCTCCCCGAACGCCTGGTGATCGTCGAGACCTTGCCGCGCAGCGCCATGAACAAGGTTCTCCGCAACGACCTGCGTCGCCAGGTGCTGACCGCCCTGGGCGCGACCGACTAGTCCTACAGCGTCAGAAGGGGGGACTGCATTGACTTCGCCGACCTGACGCCGTCGCACTTTTCGGAGCGCGGGCTTCCAGCCCGCTTTTTCCTTGAGCAAGCCGGCGACGCTCGCCGAGTAGACCAGGAAGAGGGGACGCGGGTAGACGAAAGAGCGGGCTGGAAGCCCGGGCTACGGTCATGGCGCGACCGACTAGTCCACCGCCCCCAGGGCGCCCTCGCGGATGAAGCGGCGGTCGGCCCAGCAGGCGTGGGTGCCGCTGCACAGCTTGTGCGGCAGGGCGATGCGGCAGATCGGGCCGTCCTGAATCCGCCGGGCGTCGAGGATCACGCACTCCGAGCGGCCGGCGTTCTCGTCGATGATGAAGCTGATCAGATAGCCGTCGTCCTCGGCCACGGCGTCGGCGCGAGGGGCGAAGGGCGCCTCGCTGGCGTACTGGCCGGGGCCAAGCAAGTACTCCCAGCTCTCGCCGGTCTCCAGATCATTCTTGATCAGGCCGGTGAACAGGAACCAGCCGGGCTTGGTGACGGTGGAATAGACGTAGCGGTATTTCCGGCCGGCGTAGCGCTGGTTGATCATGCCGAATTCCATCAGGCGCTCGTCGAGGTGCGCCTCGGTGGTGGTTCCGTCGGAGAGGTTGAAGCGCCAGCGGTGCAGCTTGGGGCGGAAGGCCTCCTGGTCGAGGAAGGCCATCATGTGCTCAAAGCCGGCCGGCGCGTCCTTG
Organism: Caulobacteraceae bacterium; assembly: GCA_035648435.1. Taxonomy (GTDB): domain Bacteria; phylum Pseudomonadota; class Alphaproteobacteria; order Caulobacterales; family Caulobacteraceae; genus Acaudatibacter. Next base: position 5,623 of record DASRLN010000052.1, on the reverse strand, counting down.
GCCGGGCGCGGGGTGGGATTTTCCTGGAAATAGCCGTCGAGGATGATCTCGTCGCCTTCCTCGTAGGCATTGAGCCAGTGCAGGACATAGGTCGGAGCGGCCTCGAACCAGCGGACGTCCTCCGTCCGTCCATGGCGCGGCACGATGGCGAAGCGCGACGGCTGGTCGTGCATCCGCACCGCATGGATGTCGCGCTTGAGCAGGGCGGCATCCCAGAACACCGGCATGTCGTTCAAGATCGAATAGTGCTGCGAGAAGGCCATGTCGTGCGGCAGGCGGGGTCCTGGCAGCGGCACGGCGATATAGGTCGTCAGGTGGTTATGACGATCGACGACGCCGTAGTGCATGTAGGGCGCGTGCTTGGAATAGTTGAAGAACATCAGCTCGCCGGTGGCCTCGTCCACCTTGGGATGGGCCGAGATGCCATCGATCGGCGTCCAGCTCTCGATCCCCCGCGGCTCCAGCGTCTCGGCTTCGAGGCGGTAGCCCTCGCCGCACTGATAGAAGGTCGACAGCGCCCGCCCGGCATGGACGACGACGTCGGTGCTCGACGAATCCTTCAGCGATCCGTGGGCGCAGAAGCCCGGGCGCCTGGCCAGCGTCACCGGATCGGCGAGGCCGCCCCACAGGGACCCGCCGGCCTCCTGCTCGGCCTCGAAGCCGCGGGTGCGCACGAAGCGGTTGCGGTAGGAAGCCTTGCCGTCCTTGAAGTCGATCAGGTGGATCATCCCGTCGCCGTCGAAGGGATGGAAGCGGCCGAGCGGCTGGTGGACCTGGTTTTCGGTGTTGCGCAGATAGACCCCGTCGAGATCAGCCGGGATCGATCCCTCCAGCACCTCGAGTTCGGTGGCGTCGACCTCCTCGCGCAGCGGCGTCCAGGCGCCGTTGAGATAGGGATGGTTGCTGGGCAGGAGGGTGATATTCACCCCGGGCAGCCGCTCGATCTTCACTTCGCTTCATCCTCGCGCCGGCGCGACTTCGCGCCCCCGACCGATAGATCACATAGTCTTATTATGCAAGCTTGGCGGTTGACCCCGGAGTGGTGTAACCACGGGGCAATCGCGATGGGCGGGGAGGATGGCGATGATCTGGCATCTGGCGGCGCTGTGGGAGGCGATCGCCGACGCGGTTCCGGGCGAGATCGCGCTGATCAACGGGGCGGTCAAACGCTCCTGGGCCGACTACGATCGCCGCGCCGCGCGCCTGGCCACCGCTCTGGCGGCGGCGGGCCTCGGGCGCGACGCCAAGGTCGCCGTCTATGGCCTCAATTCCAATGAATTTCTCGAGGCCCACTTCGCGGTCTTCAAGGTCCGCGGCGTGCCGATCAACGTCAACTACCGCTATTCGGAAGCCGAGCTGATCTATCTGTTCGACAACGCCGATGTAGAGGCGGTGGTCTTCGACGCCCAGTTCGGCGAGCGGTTGGGCGCGATCCTGCCCCGCCTGCCCAAGGTCCGCCTGACCATCGAGATCGACGACGGCTCGGGACGCCATCTGGAAGCCGCGGCGCTCTACGAAGAGCTCATCGCCGCCCACCCGCCCATGGCGCGCGCGTCCTACGACGAAGACGACGTCTACATGCTCTACACCGGCGGCACGACCGGGATGCCCAAGGGGGTGATGTACCCCCACAGCGCCATCTCCCAGGCGCTGATGCTCGGCTACGATCTGCGCGGCGAGACGCGGCCGACCACTCCCGCCGCCCTGGCCGAGACCGTCCGGCGCCGGCGGGACGCCGCAGCCTTGCCGGTCAGTCTGGCGGCCAGTCCGCTGATGCATGGCACGGGTCTGTGGGGCGGGGCCTTCGTCGCCCACAATCTCGGCGGCGCGGCGGTGACCATCCGTTCGGCCCGCTTCGACGCCGACGAACTCTGGCGGGTGGTCGAACGGGAGCGGATCAGCGACATGGCCATTGTCGGCGATGTCTTCGCCAGACCCATGCTCGCCGCCTTGCGCGCCGCGAGCGCCGCGGGGCGTCCCTACGATGTCACCTCGCTCAAGATGATGTTTTCCTCCGGTGTGATGTTCACCCGCGAGGTCAAGCAGGGCCTGCTCGAATTCATCGACATGACCATTCTCGATTCGATGGGCGCCACCGAAGGCGGCATGGCGACCTCGATCGTCAATCGCGCGACGCCGGCGGCGCTCACCGCGGTGTTCCAGAAAAACCCCACCACCAAGGTGTTCGACGCCGACGACAGGGAGATCCAGCCCGGGTCCGACGAGACCGGCATGGTCGCCAACGGCGGCGCCGCGCCGATCGGCTACTACAAGGATCCGGCCAAGAGCGCCGCCACCTTCCGGGTTATCGACGGCCACCGCTACAGCTTCCCCGGCGACTTCGCCAAGGTCGCCGCCGATGGGACCCTGATCCTGCTGGGCCGGGGATCGTCGTGCATCAACACCGGCGGCGAAAAGGTCTATCCCGAGGAGGTCGAGGAGGCGCTGAAGGCCCACCCCGACGTCGAGGACTGCCTGGTGGTCGGCGTCCCCGATGACCGCTTCGGCGAGCGGGTGACGGCGGTGCTGTCGGCGAGGTCCGGCCGGGCCATCGACACCGCCGCGGTGCTCGACCTCGCCCGCCTCGGCCTCGCCGGCTACAAGGTCCCCAAAGCCGTCGTCCTGGTCGATGAGGTAAGGCGCCTTCCCAACGGCAAGGCCGACATCACATGGGCCAAGGCGGTGGCGCGGGAAGCGGTTGGCTGAGGAGGCCGCGCGCCGCCCTCACGCCGCCCGCTCACCCTTCGGCGGCCAGGGCACGAAGGCGCTGGTGCGGCGGACATAGGCTTCGTAGTTGGGGTTCTTCTTGCCCAGGCGCCGCTCCAGGAGGTTTGCGCCCATCGGACCCATGATCAGATAGCTCAGCGCCAGAGGCGCGGCGATGGTGATCAACGCCCAGGGGCCGGTGTCGAGGGCCATCAGGAAAAACCCCCACTGGACGAGCATCTCGGCGAAGTAGTTGGGGTGGCGGGAATAGCGCCAGAGGCCCCTGTCCATGACCTCGGCGCGCGAGGCGCGATGCTTGCGGAAGCTTCCCATCTGCCAGTCGGCCGCCGTTTCGATGGCGACGCCCACGGCGAGCATGACGATGGCGACCCAGGCGGCGGGACCCAGCCTCGCCGGGCCCGGCGAGACGATGGCGACCAGCAGCGGCAGGGTGCAGAGCACCATGGCCCCGCCCTGAAAGAGGAAGACGGCCCGCAGGGAATGCCAGAGATAGCTCTGGCCCTTCTCGGTGATGTGCCGTCGCAGGCGGGCGTAGCGGGCGTCTTCGGCGCCGAAGTTGCGGCTGCCGATATAGAGGCCCAGCCGCACGCCCCACAGGGTCGCGAAGGCCAGCGTGATGGTCGCGCGGGGATCGGCGCCCTTGCTGGTCAGATAGAATATCCAGGCCATCGCCGCGCAGCCGAACCCCCAGAAGACATCGACGATGCTGGTGTCCTTGAGCGCGATGCTGGCCAGCCACAGGGCAACGACAAAGAACGCGGCGACGAAGACTGCCCCGTGGGTGAAGGCCGCGCCGTAGGTCGTCCAGATCTCAGCCATGACTCGCCCTCCCAAGCGTGGTCAGCGAACGCCGAAGCGCTCCTTCTTCACGGTGATCCCGGCCGCCTCGCGGTCCCAGGTGTCGGCGGTCACGCCCTCGGTCCGCAGAAGCGATTTGAGGATCTTGTTGGTCGGTGTCAGCGGCAGGGCCTCCATCACCCGCACGTAGCGGGGGGTCATGAAGTGGGCCATGCGGGGTCCAAGGAAGGCCACCAGCTCGGCCGGGTCGAGGGCCGCCCCAGATTTGGTGGTCAGGCAGACCAGGATCTCCTCCTCGCCATATTCCGAGTCGATCCCGACGGCGGCGGCCGCGAGAACCGCCGGGTGAGCCTGGATCTCGGCCTCGACTTCCATGGAGGAGACGTTCTCGCCCCGTCGGCGGATGGTGTCCTTCAGCCGATCGACGAAATAGTATTCGCCGTCCTCGTCCTGGCGGAAGGCGTCGCCGGTGTGGAACCAGCCGTTGCGCCACACCCGGGCGGTGGCTTCCGGCATGTTCAGATACCCCGGCGTGACCGCCCACGGCAGGTCGGTGCGGATGATCAGTTCGCCCACGGCGCCTCGCGCCACCTCGATGTCGGCGCCATCGACGATCCGCACCTCGACGCCGGTGCGCGGCGTCCCGCAGCCCTTCTCCTTCTCGCCGCGCACCGCCGTCACCAGGGGTACGGAAGCCTCCGACATGTTGAAGCCGGAGTGCCAGCCGAAATCGAAGCGCCGGGCGAAGGCGATGGTCTTGGGCGCGATCGGGGTCATGCACACCCAGCGCAGGGGATTGTCGGCATCGTCCGGTTGGGGCTCGGCCTTGAGCAGGAACTCGGCCATCGCCCCGATCAGGCCGGCGGTGGTGGTCGAGCCGGTGTCGCGCAGATCCCGCCAGAAGTTCCGGGTGCTGAAGCCTTCGCGCAGGGCCAGCGACGCGCCGGCCGAGAGCACGCCATAGAGCGATGACGTGCCCGAGACGTGGAACATCGGCAGGTTGATCAGCATGCGGTCGTCGGCGGTCATGTAGCCGTAGGTGCAGCGCCCGGTGGTCCAGATCTGCAGATAGGTCTGCAGCACGCCCTTGGACGGCCCGGTGGTGCCGGAGGTGTAGATCACCCCCCAGATTTCCCACGGCTCGATCGGCGCGTCCTCTTCGAGCGAGGCGCCGTCGCCGTCGAGGTCCGAGAAAGGCAGGGCGGTCAGGCCCTCGGGCGCGCCGGCGGCGTCGCCATCGACGATCAGGCGCGTGACGCCGGCCAGATCGACGCCGGCCAGGCGATCGACCAGCTGGGCGTGCGCGATCAGCAGGCTCGCTCCGGTGTTGGCCAGGACATGCTCCAGGAGCCGGCCACGATAGGCGGTGTTGATCGGCGCGAAGACGGCGCCCAGGTAGTTTAGCCCGAACCAGACTCTGACCGCGCTCTGGCCATTGGGCAGCCAGACCGAAACCAGGTCGCCGCGCTTCACGCCGAGGTCCCGAAAGGCGGCGGCGGTGTCGCGCGCGATCCGCCGCGCCTGGCCATAGGTCCAGACTGTCCCGTCCTCGAAGAGCGCGAAGATCCGATCGGGGTGCGCCTCCGCCGCCCGGTCCAGCGCATGACGCAGCACGCACTGATCCCGCGTCGGCATGGCCGGATCGAACCACGGCGGATTTATCGCTTGCGTAACCAAACTCACCCGCGAGGATAGAGCCCCCGGCGCGCCGCCTGTCAACGCCCTGGCCGAGCCCGCGACGAATGTGGCCGCCATTCCGCGTCGAGACCGGTGTAGTCGGCGCTGAACCACCGAGGATAGCCGTGAATGGTCTGGCCGCCATCGGCCAACACCTCGGCGCCGGTTATGAACCCCGCTTCGTCACTGCAAAGGAAGACAACCAGCGCGGCGATGTCCCGTGGCGCCCCAAGCCGCCCCACCGGCGTCTCGGCCAGGACATCGGCGCGAACGTCCTGATCGGCGATGAGGGATCTGGTCATGGCGGTTTCAATGACGCCGGGCATGATCAGGTTGACCCGTATGCGATGGACTCCCAATTCCGATGCCAGGCTCCTGGCGAGCATCCGCAGACCGGCCTTGGAGGCGGCGTAGGCGCCCA